>QKEJ01000057.1 GCA_003252375.1 Halodesulfovibrio sp. | reverse complement strand
ACTCATATCCCTACGCACCATCTTTGCAAAAAATGAGCACACACATGAGTTATTCCTATGCACACCTGTGTATATTTTTATTATGCTCATCGCAACCTATTGATTGCTAATTGGATGCACAGCTAATCAAAACTCACACAATTCGCTTCTCTGTATCTCACTTAGTTGTCATCCGAATCCCTCTTTACAACATGTTCTCCGCGCCATAGGGTGAGCGCTTCCACCCACTGGAGAATGCGCCATGAACGTTCTGACCGCCATCGGCCCCATCTTCGCCCTGATCATGCTCGGTTTCGCACTGCGCCGTAACGAATTTCCCGGCCGGGATTTCTGGCCGCAGGCCGAGCGACTCACCTACTACGTTCTCTTTCCCGCCCTGCTCATCGACAAGCTTTCAGGGATACACCTCGGCGATCAGCCGGTATGGAGCATGGCGATTGCCATGGGCCTCAGCGTCTGCCTCGTCGCCGCGCTTCTGCTTGCCCTGCGTCCCCGTATTCAGACGGATAGCCCGGCCTTCACCTCCGTGTTTCAGGGGGCCATGCGTCCCAACACCTATGTGGGCCTCTCGGCTGCCAGCGGTCTGTTCGGCGACACCGGAGTCTCCCTTTCCGCCGTGGCGCTCATGACCCTGATTCCGCTGGTGAACGTACTCTGCGTCACCATACTGATACGCCACGGGCGAAACGGCCACGCCGCCGTCCACACCATCGATGACGGCAACGGCGGCGGGCTCTCACCGCGCCAAACCATGGGGCTGCGGATCACCTTGCGCCAGCTTGCCGCCAACCCGCTCATTCTGGGCTGTCTTGCCGGTTTCCTCCTCAACGGCCTGCAGATCTCCATACCGCACGCCTTGGGGGAAGGCCTGCGCGTCCTTGGCAGCGCATCCCTGCCCATGGGCCTGCTCTCCGTCGGGGCGGGGCTTTCCTTCGGCACCCTCGTGCGGGCCCGCAGAGACATCCTGACCAGCGCGGCCTGCAAGCTCTTTCTCCTGCCCGCCCTGACTGCGCTGCTCTGCCACATGTTCGGCGTGGCCGGAACTGCGCTTGGCATCTGCCTGATATTCACGGCCATTCCGGTCTCGGTTTCCTCCTACATTCTGGCCCGCATTCTGGGGGGCGACCACGACAGCATGGCCGCCATCATCACGGCGCAGACCCTGCTTTCCGCCATCACCATGCCGGCCGTGCTTACCCTGCTGAGCTGATGCGCACAAAAATGGGCCGCCCCCGAAAGGACGGCCCGCCATGCGCTCCGTGGTCACGACAGCTTACACGCCGCCCACACCCCAGATACCCTTAGCATATTCATCCACGGCTCTGTCACTGGAGAAGAATCCCATACGCGCGGTGTTCAGCATGGACATGCGCGCCCAGGCGGACTGATCCAGATACGCCTCGGCCGCGTCCTTCTGCCGATAGGCGTAGGAACGGAAGTCGGCCAGCACCATGTACCGGTCACCGTGATTGAGCAGGCTGTCCACAATATCGCGGAACAGGTACGGCTCGCCGGGGGAGAAGGCCCCGCCGGCAATCATGTCCAGCACCTCGCGCAGTTCGGCATCCCGGTCATAGAAGGCGCGGGGATTGTACCCCTTGGCGCGCATTTCCTCCACCTCGTCGGAAAGCAGCCCGAACAGGAAGAGATTTTCGCTGCCCACATGCTCCATGATCTCGATGTTGGCCCCGTCGTGCGTGCCGATGGTGATGGCGCCGTTCAGGGCGAACTTCATGTTGCCGGTTCCGGAAGCCTCCATACCTGCCGTGGAAATCTGCTCCGAAAGGTCCGTGGCCGGAATGATACGCTCGGCCAGCGAGACACAATAATTCTGCAGAAAGACCACCTTGAGCATATCACCCACCCGGGGATCGGTATTGATGGTGTAGGCAATGGAATTGATGAGCCGGATGATGTGCTTGGCCATGTAGTATCCCGGCGCGGCCTTGCCTCCGAAGATGAAGGTGCGGGGCACCATGTCTCCGGGATTTTGCCGGATTCGGTTGTACAGCGCCACCACGTGCAGGATGTTCAGAAGCTGGCGCTTGTATTCGTGGAACCGCTTCACATGCACATCAAAGAGGCTCTCGGGCATTACGGAGATGCCATTCTTCTCCCGGATGTAGTCGGCCAGATACTGCTTGTTACGCAACCGCACCTCCAGCCATGCCCGATGAAACCCTTCGCTTTGGGCATAGGGCTCCAGCTTCTTCAGCTGAGCAAGGTCCGTGGTCCATTCCGGCCCGATATGCTCGGTTATCAGCCAGGCCAGTGTCGGATTGCACTGCCGCAGCCAGCGGCGCGGCGTGATGCCGTTGGTCTTGTTGTTGAACCGCTCCGGGAAGATGGTGTAGAAATCCCTGAAAACACTTTCCTTCAATATTTCTGTATGATGCGCAGAGACGCCGTTCACACTGAAACTGCCCACGATGGCCAGATGGCTCATGCGCACCCAGCGGCTCTCTCCCTCATGAATAAGGGAGACACGGCCGAGAATGTTCGGATCGTTGGGAAACTGCCGACGCACGTCATACAGGAAGCGTCTGTTGACCTCGTGAATGATCTGCAGGTGCCGAGGCAGAAGCTTGCGGAACAGGTCCTCGGGCCACACCTCCAGCGCCTCGGGCAGTACGGTGTGGTTGGTGTAGGCGAAGGTGCGCACGCAGATGTACCAGGCTTCTTCCCAGGGCAGCAGCTCCTCGTCCACCAGAATACGCATAAGCTCGGGGATGGCCACGGCGGGATGCGTCTCGTTCAGATGGATCACGTTCTTGCGCGGCAGCTGGTCCCATGCCTCGCCCTTCTTCCGGAACCGCCGCACGATATCCTGCATAGTGGCGGAAACGAGGAAGAACTGCTGCTTCAGACGCAGCTCCTTGCCCTCCGGCGCCTCATCATTGGGATACAGCACCATGGAGATGTTCTCGTCCCGAATCTTTTCCTCCACCGCGCCGATGTAGTCGCCGGTATTGAAGAAGGAAAGCTCGAATTCCCGGCTCGACTTCGCAGCCCACAGCCGCATGTTCAGCACGTAGTCGTTCCGGTAGCCGGGAATGAACATGTCGCAGGCCATGGCCATGACCGTGGTGGCCCCCTCAACCGAATGCCGCAGCCTGCCCTGCTCGTCCACCCACTCGCGCACCTGCCCGTAGAAGCGGACCGGGTGCACGTAGTGCGACCGTTCAAACTCCCAGTGCGAGCCGCCGCGCAACCAGTTGTCTGCACGCTCCAGCTGTTGTCCGTCCTTGATATGCTGATAGAAGATGCCGTAGGCATAGCGTATCCCATACCCGTAGGCAGGCAGCCGCATGGTGGCCATGGAATCCAGATAACAGGAGGCCAGACGCCCGAGCCCGCCATTGCCCAGCCCAGGCTCGTATTCCTCCGTGGTCACGGATTCAAGATCATGCCCGAGATCGTTCAGCGCCTCGCGCGCCTCCGCCTCCAGATTCAGTGCAAGCAGGTTCTCGCGCAGAAACGGGCCTGGCAGAAACTCCAGCGAAAGATAATACACCCGCTTGGAACTGCGCGCGTAGATCTCACGCTGACTTTCGATCCATTTCTCCACCAGCCTGTCCCGCAGGGCCATGGCCAGTGCACGGAAGACGGTCTGCCTGTCCGGATGCGCATTGTCGCGCCCAAGACTGAAAAGAACATGCCGCAGAATATCCTGTTTCAGTGTTTCCGCAGGCCGGACAGCCTGCTCCTGTGGCTCGCAGAATACCTTGGGGGGCGCTGATCTGTCGGACGTCATGGAGGCCTCCATGGAAGTTTTTGGAAATTCGACCACAGCCGACCATACTGCATTCTGTCGTTTGCATAACATGATATCCTCAGTCCGGAACAATTTCCCCGGGGACGACGGGCTATTGGCTGAGCCCAGATGATTTCCGGACGTGCTGCTGGAAAGGAAAATTCGATTGAGCGAATAAATAGCTTTACATTGCCCGCAAAACGCGTAGTGATAGCGGACTCGCGTGACCGGACTAGAGCCGTATCCCATGAGCGCCCGCCGCATTGCCGCACAGGACAATTCGAACCCACAGGGCGCCCCAGTTCCGTATCCCAACCGGACTGGAGACTCCCGTCCAGAGCACAACAAGACACTTGCCGGACCGCCACAGAGCCTGCCGCCCTCATTGCGGACACGCCAGCGGCCGGACGCGCAGCCGACAGTCACGCACGGCTGCCCCACTCCTTCCAACATATTTTCAGGAATCCACGTGAGCTTCGAATCCTTTTCTTTCGACCAGCGCATTGCTGCTGGCATCGCTGCGTGCGGGTATGAAACCCCCACGCCCATTCAGTCCAAGACCATTCCCGCCATTCTTCGTGGCGATGACGTTCTCGGCCTTGCGCAGACCGGAACCGGCAAGACTGCCGCCTTTGCGCTGCCCATCCTGCAGCATCTGATCAACACCGATGCGAACCGCCGCGGCCCTGTCCGGGCTCTGGTGCTCGCCCCCACGCGCGAACTGGCCCTGCAGATCCAGGAAACCTTCATCGAACTCGGCAAGCAGACCGGCTTCCGCAGCGCCTGCGTGTTCGGTGGCGTCGGCATCGTGCCGCAGATCAAGGCCATGCGTTCCTCCTCCATCGCCGTGGCCTGCCCCGGCCGCCTGCTCGATCTGGCAGGCCGCAGGGAATGTGACCTTTCCAATGTTGACGTTCTGGTGCTGGACGAAGCCGACCGCATGTTCGACATGGGCTTCCTGCCCGACCTGCGCCGCATTCTGGCCCTGCTGCCCCAGCAGCGTCAGAACCTGCTCTTCTCCGCCACCATGCCCAAGGAAATCCGTTCGCTTGCGGACTCGATCCTGCGCAACCCGGTGACCATGCAGGTGAACCATACAGTTCCCAAATCTTCCATCACCCACGTTGCCTACAGCGTGCCCATGCGCCAGAAGACCAGCCTGCTCGAAGCCCTGCTCAAGCAGACCGACCACGAAAGCGTTCTGGTCTTCACCCGCACCAAGCACCGCGCCAAGAACGTGGCCCGCATCCTCGGCGAAAAGGGCTGGAAGGCCACCTCGCTGCAGGGCAACCTTTCCCAGAACCGCCGTCAGGAGGCGCTTGAAGGCTTCCGCGCCGGCAAGTACACCGTCATGGTGGCCACCGACATCGCGGCCCGCGGCATAGACTGCTCCAGCATCTCGCACGTCATCAACTACGACGTGCCGGATACGGCGGAAACCTATACCCACCGCATCGGCCGCACCGGACGTGCCGATCGCACCGGCACAGCCATGACGCTGGTCGCAGGCGAGGACAACTCGCTCATGCGCACCATCGAACGCACGCTCGGCAGCCCGGTCGAACGCCTGAAGCTCGAAGGTTTCGTCTGCGACGAAAGCCAGGAGCAGGATCAGGACTTCGGCCGCCCGCCCCGCGCTCCGTTTGGTTCCCGCAGGGGTGGCGGCAAGACCTCCGGACGCCGTTCCGAAGACGCCCGTGGCAGCCGTCAGGGATTCAGCCGTTCCGAACGCATGGACGCCAACTTCGGCGATCGTCCCTCGGCTCCCGCCGCTACCAAGCGCAGCGAATCCGGAGAACGTTCAGCCAATCGCTCCGATAACCGTTCCGACAACGGACGTGGGTATCGTGGCGGACGCAGCGAGGAAGGCAGCCGTGACTTCGGCCGCTCCATGGACCGCCAACGCGGCGGCATCCGCTCGCCCTATGCCGACCAGCTGAGCGACGCCCCCCGCTACGACCGCGCAGCCAAGCCCGCCTTCGGTGGTGCCAAGGCTGCCAAGTCGCACCGCGCCGACGATGACGGTGCACGCCGTTACGACCGCAAGGACCGTGATGGCCGTGGTGAACGCTCCGGCAACCGTTTTGACGGCCCTGCCCGTGGCGAACGTGCGGAACGCGCAGGCCGCTTTGGCGGGCGTGATGATCGTGGCGGCTTTGCTGGCCGCAGTGAACGCGGCAACTTCGGCGGTCGCGACGAGCGTGGCGGCCATGGCAACCGAGACGAATTCCGCGGCGGCCAGTCCCGGGCCGAAAACGGCCGTGGTGACAACCGCGGCAACAGCCGCAGAGGCGGCCAGTCCGCAGACGCCGGCAAGACGTCCTACCGTGGGCGTTCCGAAGGCGGCTTCAACGCGGACAACCGTCGCCGCGAGGATGGCCGGACGGACAACCGTTCCGGCAATCGTTCCGGCAACCGCTCCCGCAAGCCTTCGGGCAACGGCGGCAACGGTGGACGTTCCGGCGCAGGATACCGCTAGACGTCCGCATGCGCACCGCTTCCTGTGCCCCGGCGGTGCATCGCACGAAATGACACAACGGCCCCTTCTGCCACATGGCGGAGGGGGCCTTTTCATGCAACCGCCCCACAGCGTCCGCCCACCTGTTTCATCAATCGGCCCTTTACAAAACCCCTCGCTTGTGGGACCTTACTTTGTGGGCGAGTGCCCGACGATCCAGCACCCAGACAGCACCACACCATGCTCACAGCCGTCCGCGCCAAGCGCGTCCTGACCATGGCCGACAAGCGGCCCACAGCGTGCCCCGGCACGCGTCAGGAGGCTTTTTCCGACTCCCCCCCCGAATTTCAGGCCCCCGGCGGCATGCTGCACGACGGCGTCGTGGTCGCCCGCGACGGCGTCATCGAAGCCGTGCTGCCCCATCACGAATTTTCCGCCCGCTACGGGGTGACCGCCGTCTGCCTGCAGGATCTGGGCGAGACAACCATTCTGCCCGGGCTCATCAACTGCCACACCCATCTCGAGCTGGCCCATCTGGGCGGCCTCGCCACCAGCGGCGAGGGCTTTCCTGCCTGGGTAGGCTCGCTGCTCCGGCACATGGAGACACCGGTTACCGGCGCAGCCCTTGATGCAGCCATGGGTGAAATGACGGCCTCCGGCACCGTGCATGCCGCCGACGTGAACGGCCGCGCCCCGCAGGCCGTGTACGAGGCGGCTCTACGTCATGATCTCGGCGTTGACGTGCAGCTTGAGGTGTTCGGCTACAATTTTCCCGACGGCTTCGGCCCGGACGACCTGTGGAACCGGTTCCTTTCCGGCTCGGCAGGCGAGCTGCCCGCCCCCGTACGAAAGCGACACCTCACCCTTGCTGGTCATGCCCTGTATTCCACCAGCCCCGTCGCACTGGCATTTGCCAAGGAATGGTGCCGCTCCCATGAGCGGCATTTTTCTATCCATCTGGCGGAACACGCCGACGAGGACACCCTGCTGCTCACCGGGCAGGGGCGCTTCCGCGACATGCTCGGCGCCCGCGTGCTGCCGGCCGACTACACGGCCCCCGGCATGCGCGCCGTTCCCTATGCGGCCCAGCTGGGCCTGCTGGATGACCGCACCCTTGCGGTGCACTGCGTGCACTGCACCGACGAGGACATCCGCCTGCTGCGCGACCATGGCGTGCACGTCTGCCTGTGCCCGCGCTCCAACGCATTCATCGGCGTGGGCAAACCGCCCGTTGCGGCCCTGCTGGCCTCCGGCGTGAACCTGTGTCTCGGCACGGACAGCATCGCCTCCAACCATGACCTGAACCTGTGGAACGAAGCCCGCCTGCTGCGGGATGAATATGGTGTCGGCACCCTAGACCTGCTGCGCATGTGCACCGTGAACGCGGCGCATGCCCTCGGGCTGGAGCAGACACTGGGAACACTGGAGCCGGGACGCCGCTTCCGGTACGCCCGTGTTCCGGACGATTTTTCTGCGGCCCTGCCGGCGTTCACTCCGGCTCGGCCCTTCTAGTCAGACCGATCGCAAGATCACAACCCAGAGTGCGCACTATGCAAGACAAACAACGCTTCACATGGCCTCACAAGGACCTTTTGGACGTGTCACAACTGTCGCTGGACGAGGCAAACTACCTGCTCGACACCGCGGAACAGTTTCACGAGATCAACCAGCGGCCCGTGAAGAAGGTGCCAACCCTCAAGGGCAAGAGCGTGGTGCTTTTCTTTGCCGAAGCCAGCACGCGCACCAAGACCTCGTTCGACGTGGCGGGCAAGCGGCTCTCCGCCGACACCTTTGCGCTGACCAAAAGCGGCTCCAGCCTGGTGAAGGGGGAAAGCCTCAAGGACACCGCGCTGACCCTGCAGGCCATGAATCCGGATGTCATCGTCATCCGGCACTGGTCCAGCGGCGCGGCCCAGTACCTTGCCGAGCGGCTGGACTGCGCCGTGGTCAATGCGGGTGACGGCTGGCACGCCCATCCCACGCAGGCCCTGCTGGACGCCTTTTCCCTGCGCCAGAAGTGGGGCAAGGACTTTTCCGGCAAGACCGTGCTCATCCTCGGCGACATCCTGCACAGCCGCGTGGCCCGCTCCAACGTCAACCTGCTGACCAAGCTCGGCGCCACGGTGCGCCTGTGCGCGCCGCACACCCTGCTGCCCGCAGGCGTGCGCGACTGGCCGGTTACCGTGCACACCAGCCTGGACGAGGCCGTGCAGGGCGTGGACGCCGTCATGTGCCTGCGCCTGCAGCTGGAACGCCAGCAGGCTGGCCTGCTGCCCGACCTTTCCGAATATGCCGGCACCTTCTGCCTGACTGCGCGGCATCTGGCCATGGCCGCCCCCGGTGCGCTCATCCTGCACCCCGGCCCCATGAACCGTGGGCTTGAAATCGCCTCGGATATCGCCGACTGCGCCGAAAGCCTTGTGCTCACGCAGGTGGCCTCCGGCGTGGCCGTGCGCATGGCCATTCTCTTTCTTCACGCAACCCGCAAGGACGGAGGCAGCAAATGAGCAGCATCCTGATCATACAGAACGCCCTGTATCTGGGCGAAGCCGTGGATATTGTGGTCCGGGACGGCAAGATCGAATCCGTGACGCCGCACGAGGAGCCCACCCTGACCAGGGGCGAGGAATTTCCCGAGGACGCGGAACTGGTGGACGCCGGGGGCCTGAAGGTCTTCCCCAGCTTCATCGACTGCCACGTGCACCTGCGTGAACCCGGTTTCGAATACAAGGAAGACATCCGGTCCGGCCTGCGCACCGCAGCGCACGGCGGCTTCGGCGCGGTCATGGCCATGGCCAACACCCGCCCCGTCAACGACACCGCCTCGGTGACCGAGGCCATGCTCAAGAAGGCCCGGACAACCTGGCCCCACGGTCCGCGCCTCTATCCCGTGGGCGCGGCAACCGTCGACCTTGAGGGCAAGGAGCTTGCCCCCATGGCCGAACTGGCCCGTGCAGGCTGCGCCGCCATCTCCAACGACGGCCGCCCCGTGGGCGGTGCCGAGATGTTCCGCCGTTGCATGGAGTACGCCCATACGCAGGGGCTGATCGTCATCGACCACTGCGAGGACCCCACCCTGGCCAAGGACGCCCACATGAACGAGGGGGCCACCAGCGGCCGCATCGGCGTGAAGGGACAGAGCGTGGTGGCGGAATCCATGCAGGCCGCCCGCGACATCCTGCTGGCCGAGTACCTCGACATTCCCGTGCATCTGGCGCACATCAGCTGCCGCCAGTCCGTGGACCTCATCCGCTGGGCCAAGGCGCGCGGCGTGAAGGTGACGGCGGAAACCTGCCCCCACTACCTGCTGCTGGACGACACCGAACTGGAAAACTACTCCACCATGGCCAAGGTGAACCCGCCCCTGCGCACGCCCGATGACGTTGCCGCCATGCGGACCGCCCTGCAGGACGGCACCATAGACATTCTGGTCACGGACCATGCGCCGCACGCCGAGCATGAAAAGGAGTGCACCCTGGACGAGGCCCCCAACGGCATCTCCGGCATGGACAGCGCCGTGGCCCTGACCTGGACGCTGGTAACGGACGGCCTCATCAGCGAGGCCGACTTCATCCGCCACTGGTGCCACGAGCCGGGCCGCATCTTCAACCTGCCCGTAAACCGCTTCGCCCCCGGCGACCCGGCGGACTTCTTCCTGTTTGACCCCACGCAGGAATGGGTGCTCACGCCCGAGGCCATGCACTCCAAGGGCAAGAACACGCCCTTCCTCGGCCGCACGCTCACGGGCCGCGTCACGGCGCACTGGATGGGCGGCATTCGCATCGTGTAGCCGGAAAACGGGGCTGATTCGCCGCGACACCCGTTGCAGAATGTGGTAAAGGGTCGCAGCCGTGGCGAAACAGGGCGAACGCAGTGTATGCATGACGCAACTGCCCGTTCAAACAGCCACGATTCGCTTGACAATCCGCCCGGGCCCTGTGAAGCAGAGGCGTTACCGGACCATACCAGAAAGCCCGCGCGGCAGTAGCGGGCGAGACATATCAGGAGGATGAATGAGCCAGCCTTTCAAGGATGCCATCGGTATTTGCAAGACCATCATGCGCAACAGCTACGACGCATACGTGGTGAACACCCTGCTGCAGAAGGAACTGCACAAGAGTGACCGCGAGGCGGAGATCGATATCGCCTGCGAACCGCCCGCCGAAGAACTGGCGCGCCTGTTCCCCGGCCTGCAGGCACCGGAAGCCGAGGGTTCCATCGGCATGCTCAAGGAAGGAGAGGTAACCTACCACTTCTACCCGGCCGACGTGGAGGATGCCTCGCACCCCGAAGCCACGCTCGCCCGCATCACGCCCCGCATGCTCAAGCGCCTGTCGGAAACCGGCTCCCTGCCCGCCCATCTGGCATGCCCCTACATTCCCCGCACCTATGAGACCTACGACGGGTTCGTCAGCTTTGAAACCGGCGAAATCCGCCTTGAGGGCATCCCGGACGAAACCCTGCGCCGCAACTACCTGCTGGGCATCCGCGCCCTGCGCCTTGCCGCCAACTTCGACCTGCACATCGAGCGCAACACGTGGATGGCCATCGTCAAGGGCGCCTCGCGCATCCTCGACTACGTGCCCGTGACCGACATCATGGACGAATGGCGCAAGGTGGAAGCCGAAAACATGTGGAAGTTCGTTCAGCTGCTGTTCGACTCCATGCTGCTGCACGGCCTGCTGCCGGAAATCGCCGCCCTGTCCCGCGTCATCCAGATCAAGAACGAGGAAGGCGTGGAAGAGACCGTGCTGGAGCACGTGATCGCCGTGATGCAGAAGTATCCGGAAGAGCTGACCTACGACTGGCTCGGCACCCTCGCCATCCTGTTCCACGATGTGGGCAAGCTGTACTGCGCCGAGCACGACGGCGAACGCTGGACCTTCTACCAGCACCACCGCGTGGGCGCCAAGGTGGCCCGCAAGCTGCTTTCCCGCCTGTCCATCCCGCAGCAGGACATCGACGTGATCTGCCACCTCATCCGGCATCACCTGCGGTTCCACTCCATGCTCACGGACAAGGGCATCCGCCGCTTCAAGGCGCTGGACGAATACCCCCGCCTGATCGAGATGGCCCGTGCGGACCTCAAGGCCCGCGGCGTGGCGCTTACCTCGTTCAATCACAACATGAAGTATCTGGAACGCGGCGACATGCCCGAACAGATGGTGGAACCCTTCCTGAACGGCAACGAAATCATGGAAGCCACCGGCCTGAAGCCCGGCCCCCACGTGGGCATCATCCGCGACGACCTGCTCAAGGCCCAGATTGCCGGACAGGTGAATTCGCTGGAAGAAGCCGTGGCGTATGTGAAGGCGTACAAGCTGTAGTTTCGACGCATGCCATGAAATTGAAGCCCCCCGGATGCACGCCGTCCTGGGGGCTTTTTCATTTCCTTGACCGCAGATCACAATACACGCAATACTCGCTCCGGCACTGATCAAGCCATACAGGACATCTACATGCCCAACCTGCTCAACATCACCATCCCCGTCTTCAACCGGCCCGAGCTGACGCTGCGGACCATCGAGGCCGTGCGCAAGACCACCAAGTATCCGTACACCCTCACGGCCGTGGACAACGGCAGTGATCCGGAAACGCGGGACATGCTGGTGCAGCTGCGGGACAAGGGCCTGCTGGACCACCTGTTCCGGCTGGAGAAGAATTTCGGGGTGGCCGTGGCCGCCAACGTGGGCTGGCGGCTCATAGAGGCCCCCATCTACGTGAAGCTGGACAACGACATAGTCATCCACTCCCCCAAGTGGCTGGACATTGTGCTCCTGCACATGAAGAAGGCCCCGCGCGACGCCGTGTGGGGGGCGGACCTGAACCACCAGATGCGCAACCCCACGTACGTGACCAAGCGGGATGGCCTGATCGCCCGGACCACGGCGCACGTTTCCGGTGGCTGCATCCTCATTCCCAAATCCATCTCCGACCTCGCGGGCTACTGGTGCGAGGATTACGGACTCTATGGGTGCGAGGACGGCGACTACGGCGAAAAGCTGAAAAGCCTCTCCGTGGATCAGTACTATTTCGACCACACCCCGTTCATGGAACATCTCGGGCAGGACAACGCCATCCTCAAGCAGGAATATGGGCTGGACAAACTCTCCACCCAGAACCTCTTCCGCAACCTCTATTCCACCAACTACCTGCTCTACGCCAAGGGGTACCGGGCGGCAGACACGCCGCCCCAGTTCATCCCGGCATCCTTTGACGGCTACACCCTGACCATGGTCAACAACCCGCAGTACCGCCCCATCTGGAAACGACTGCTGGAATTCCACAACGTGCGCCTGCTGCACATGCACGACACCGAGCTGAACGCCCACCACCTGAACCTGCTCATCACCGCCCAGAACGCCCACTGGACGCAGGCCTCCTCCGATGCGGAAGACGCCTATGCCGCCATCCGCCAGCAGCTGCGGGCCGCGGGGTAGCCCCTTTCCCCTTGCGTATCATTCCCTTTTCCCGTACCAATCCGGCACAGCGGAACCAACCCCTCTGCACAGCCTGCACGGCATGCGCAGCCCATTGAACCACAAGGCCCCAGACATGGGCCACCCGGTTCAGCACAGTTCAGCACAGGTCCGCATAATCCCGCACAGTCCCGCCCTTTACCGCCCGGAGCATTGCATGGTCGACATACTCAACCTCACCTTTACCGAACTGGAAGCCTTTCTGGTCGAACGCGGCGAAAAAGCCTTCCGCGCCAAGCAGATATGGCATTGGCTGTGGAAGAAATACGTCCGCGATTTCGACGCCATGACCAATGTTTCCAAGGCCACGCGGGCCATGCTCAAGGAGCAGGCCGCCATCATCTGGCCCGAAATGGTGACCATGCAGCAGAGCAAGGACGGCACCACCAAGTTTCTGCTGCGCCTTGCCGACGGCGCACTGGTGGAAACCGTGCTCATCCCCGGTGCGGGCGGCAGGCTCACCCAGTGTCTTTCCTGTCAGGTGGGGTGCGCCATGGGCTGCACCTTCTGCTCCACGGGCACCATGGGCTTCGAGCGCAACATGACCATGGCCGAAATTCTCGGACAGGTACTGGTGGCGCGCGAATACCTGCAGGACGAGGCGGCCAGCCCCATCCTGCGCAACCTCGTATTCATGGGCATGGGCGAACCGCTCCTGAACCTGCAGGAGATCATGCGCTGCCTCGTCACCCTGAACGACGACCTCGGCCTGCAGTTCTCGCCGCGCCGCATCACCGTCTCTACCTGCGGCATCGAAAAGGGATTGATGGAACTGGGTGAATCCGGGCTGGCCTATCTGGCCGTGTCCCTGCATGCGCCCACGCAGGAGCTCCGCAAAAAGATCATGCCCAAGGCCTCCAACTGGAAGCTGGAAGACCTGATCACCGCGCTGGAGAACTACCCGCTCAAGACGCGGGAGCACATCACCTACGAATACCTGCTCCTTGGCGGGGTGAACGATTCCGTGGACCACGCCCGGCAGCTGGTGAGGCTCATCTCGCACACCAAGTGCAAGCTCAACCTCATCGTCTACAACCCCTCGGAAGGCGACCCGTACCGGGCCCCCACCGAGGCGGATATCCTGGCCTTTGAAAAGGTGCTCTGGTCCAAGGGGCTCACGGCCATCATCCGCAAGTCCAAGGGCGCAGACATCAAGGCAGCCTGCGGCCAGCTCAAGGCTGCGCAGCAGGCTGCATGCGGCACCGCAGCGGACCAGTGCTAGCCGCGCGGCACACCAGACCAGCAAAGCCCGGAAGGTTGCCCTTCCGGGCTTCTTGTTTCCCCATTTACACCGCCGCCACTTCCCCCTACGATGCATGATTGTCCGGGCCGCACGCCCCAACCCTAACCCCACCACGCACCATGTCCGTAAAAGAACGCCTCGGCCTCACAACGGAACCGCTCTATCTCATGGACGGCTCCGCCTTCATATTCCGCGCCTTCTACGCCATGCAGTCCATGCAGCGCTCGGACGGCTTCCCCACCAACGCCCTGTTCATCCTCACGCGCATCCTGCTCAAGATCCTCAAGGAGGAGCAGCCCACCTATTTCGGCTTCATTCTGGACGGCCGGGGCAAGAACTTCCGACATGAGGCATACCCGGAATACAAGGCCAACCGTTCGGCCACGCCGGAACCGCTGGTGCAGCAGCTGGACCCCATCAAGCGTGCCGTGCAGACTCTCGGCCTGCATCTGGAAATCTCGCAGAACTGCGAGGCGGACGACTGCATCGCCTCCCTCGCCGCACGCTACAAGCAGGAGCGCCCGGTCATCATCATCGGGGCGGACAAGGACCTGAAGCAGTGCCTTGATGACAACGTGTTCATGTGGGACCCCGGCGCAAAGCAGGAAAAGATCACCACGCTGGATGAATTCCGCACGGAAACGGGGCTGGAGCCCAGCCAGTGGGCGGACTTTCAGGCCATCATCGGCGATTCGGCGGACAACATTCCCGGCGTGCCCGGCGTGGGCCCCAAGACCGCGGAAAAGATCTTTGCGGACTATCCCTCGCTGGAAGCCATCCGCGACAATTTCGATGCCCTGACACCCGCCCTGCAGAAAAAGTTCGCGGACCATCTGGACGCCATGTTCCTGTTCCGCAGGCTGACCACCCTCGCCACGGGCGAGTGCACCGCCCTGACGCTGGAAAACTTCCGCCTCGACCCCATGGATGGTGACAAGACGGCGAACTTCCTGCGCGAGTTCGAACTGCGCGCCCTGCTGAAGGAGGTTGCCGCCATTGCCCCCGTGACGCCCCGAACGGAAACGGCCACGGGAGCTGCCGCCAAGCCTGCCAAGGCGTCCGGTGGTGCATCCGGCGCATCCGGCAACATGCAGCTGGGCCTGTTCGATGCCCCCCCCGCGACAGTCTCTGCCGAACCGCGTCCCGCCACCCATGTGGAGGAGACCGACGATATCTCCCTGCTGCCCGACTGCTCTGGCCGCCGCGTGGCCCTCGTGCCCGTTGGCGAGCTCCCCGCACGGCAGGCGTGCAGCGCAGCCCCCTCCCTGCTGGACATGACCAACGCCGCCACGGAGCAGCCCGCCACGTGCGCGCTGCATGTGCGTGTGGCGGAAAGTGAAACCGAATACCGCTATACCGGCTCGCTGACCGCGCTGGCCGGGTACATGAGCACGGCGGACACCATTGTCACCCCGGACGTGAAGTCCCTGCTGGCCACCCGCACCGGCTGGCGCGCCGTGGCCACGGAGCGCTGGTTCGACCTCGGGCTCGCGGCCTACCTGCTGGACCCGGAAGACCGCGACTATTCGTGGCGCAGACTTTCCGCCAAGGCCGACGAGCTGGACATCGCCCCCGATGCCCCGGCCCTGCTGGCCCTCGCCATTGCCGAGGAGTTCGGACACCGCCTGCAGGGAAGCGACCTCATCCCCCTGATGCGCGAGCTGGAACTGCCGCTTATCCGGGTGCTGGCCGACATGGAGGAAGCGGGCATCCACATCAACCGTACCGCCTTTGCGGAATTCCTGAACGAGGTGCAGACCGAGCTGGACCGACTGACCCGGACCATCCACGATGCTGCCGGAGGCCCCTTCAACATCCGCTCGGCCCAGCAGCTGGGCGACCTGCTCTTCAACCGGCTGGGCCTGAAGCCCAAGGGCAAGACCAAGGGCGGGCAGGTTTCCACCTCGCAGGCCGTGCTGGAAAAGCTGGCCGGCGAACACGAGGTCATCGACCTGATCCTTGAATACCGGACGCTGGAAAAGCTGCGCTCCACCTACCTTGAGCCCATGCCCAGGATGGCGGACGAGCACGGCCGCATCCACACCACGTTCAACCAGCTGGCCACGGCCACGGGCCGTCTTTCCTCCAGCAACCCGAACCTGCAGAACATCCCCGTACGCGGCAAGTTCGGCTCACGCATGCGCGCCTGCTTCACCGCCCGCGCGGGCTGCAAGCTGGTCTCGGCGGACTACTCGCAGATCGAACTGCGCGTGCTGGCCCACTGCTCGCAGGACCCTACCCTGCTCGAGGCCTTCCGCAACGATCAGGACATCCACAGCCGCACCGCCTCGGTCCTCTTCGACACTGACGCCGCCGCAGTCACCCCGGACCAGCGCCGCAACGCCAAGACCATCAACTTCGGTCTTGTCTACGGCATGGGCCCCCAGAAGCTGGCGCAGGAACTCAAGATTTCCCTGAACGAGGCCAAGGAGTTCATCGAACGCTACTTCTCGCGCCTGCAGCGCCTCAAGGCCTTCTACGAACAGGTGGAGCACGACGCCCGCGAACACGGCTACGTGTCCACGCTCATCGGACGCCGCCGCAACGTGCCGGACATCCAGTCCGGCAACAACCAGCTGCAGTCGCAGGCCCGCAGGCAGGCCATCAACACCGTCATCCAGGGCAGTGCCGCGGACATCATCAAGATCGCCATGCTGCGCACCGCGCAGGACGCCGAACTCAAGACCCTGAAGGCCCGCCTTGTGCTGCAGGTACACGATGAACTCCTGCTGGAGGTCCCTGCCGAACAGGCCGAGGCCGCAGCTCAACGGCTGTCCGCCATCATGTCCGGCGTGGAGCCGGGCGGCAGGGCGCTGGACGTGCCCCTCAAGGTGGATTACGGCATCGGCGACGGCTGGCACGAGGCCCATTAGGGACACGGCGCACGCCGGTAGGAATCACACCCCGCATACACCGCATCCGCCGGATGCAGAGGGCATGGGCCCCTGCCCGCCGGAGGCAGACACCATAGAAGCATCATGAAACAACTCATTCTCAAGAGAGGCGAAGACAAGCGCCTGCGCGTCGGCCACCTGTGGATCTTCAGCAACGAGGTGGACACCAAGGAAAGCCCGCTCAAGGCCTTCGAGCCGGGCGAATGCGCCACCGTGGTTTCCAGCAAGGGCCAGCCCGTGGGCAGCGCCTACGTGAACCCGGCCTCGCTCATCAGCGGCCGCATCTACACCACGGCCGCTGACACCCCGCTGAACGCGGACCTGCTGCGAGAACGCCTTGCCCGGGCCATGGAACTGCGCGACGCCATGTTCGGCGCTCCGTACTACCGGCTGGCCTTTGCCGAGGGCGACTACCTGCCCGGACTGGTGGTGGACCGCTATAACGACATCCTCGTGGCCCAGATCAGCACCGCAGGCATGGAAGCGGTGAAGGACGACGTGGTGAGCGTGCTGGCCGACCTGTGCGCGCCCGCCGGCATCCTGCTGCGCAACGACATGGGCAGCAGGGACCTCGAAGGCCTGCCCCGCTACACGGAGACCGCCTTCGGCACCGTGCCCGCAGAAATATCGCTGGTGGAGAACGGGGTGCATTTCACCGCCCCGCTGACCGAAGGCCAGAAGACCGGCTGGTTCTATGACCAGCGCGTCAACCGGGCCGACTTCGCCCGCTTCTGCACGGGCAAGCGCGTGCTGGACGCCTTCTGCTACGCAGGCAGCTTCGGCTGCAATGCCGTGTGGGCAGGGGCCAGCGAGGTGACCTTCCTTGACGCCTCGCAGACCGCGCTGGACTACGCCGTTCGCAACGCCGCGCAAAACACGCCGGAAGCAGGTTGCAGCGTGGACACCATCGTGGGCGACGCCCTCGATACCCTGCAGCAGCTCAAGGATTCCGGCCGCCGGTTCGATGTCATCTGCGTGGACCCGCCTGCGTTCATCAAGCGCAAGAAGGCCTACCACGACGGGCTCGCCGCCTACCAGCGGGTGAACCGGCTGGCCATGGAACTGGTGGAGGACGGCGGCATCGTCATGAGCTGCTCCTGTTCCCAGCATCTCTCGGCCGAGGATCTGAACCGCACCCTGCTGCACGCCGCATCCAAGTCCGGCGCGCATATCCAGACGCTCATCCAGGGACATCAGGGGCCGGACCATCCGGTGCACCCCGCCATGCCGGAAACCCATTACCTGAAAAGCTTCTGCGTCCGGGTGTTCAAAAGCCGCTAGAGTTTTTCCCTTTTTGTTATTATGGTTTGCGCCGCAGGGCGGTTCGGCCCATAGCCGCACCGCCCGCGCATCCCATCACGTACAACCAACTCCCGAAACGGAGTCGACCATACGGAGTCGGCCATGCTGAACAAACCCCGCCTCTTGACCCCCGGCCCCACCCCGCTGCCGGAACAGATTCGCCTGGTCATGGCGCAGGACATGATCCATCACCGCAAGGCTGCCTTCAAGCATGTCATGGCGGAACTGCAGGAGCGCCTGCAGATGCTGTTCGGCACCTCCCAGCCCGTCATGTCTCTTGCCTGCTCGGGCACGGGCGTCATGACGGCCGCAGTGACCAACCTGTTCGCACCGG
This sequence comes from Halodesulfovibrio sp., assembly GCA_003252375.1. GTDB lineage: Bacteria > Desulfobacterota > Desulfovibrionia > Desulfovibrionales > Desulfovibrionaceae > Halodesulfovibrio. The sequence continues at coordinate 3,574 of QKEJ01000057.1, read as the reverse complement.
GCGAGAAAGTCATCGTCGTGGACGGCGGCAAGTTCGGCGAACGCTGGGCCAAGATCGCCAAGGGGCACGGCCTCGAGATCGTCACCCTGTCCGTGGCATGGGGCACGGCCGTCACCACTGCCGAAGTCGAGGCTGCCCTTGATGCGCACCCCGACGCCCGGGGCCTGTTTGTCCAGAATTCCGAAACATCCACCGGTGTATTGCACCCGGTGCGGGAACTGGCCGCCATCACCCGCACCCGCGATCTGCTGTTCGTGGTGGACGGCATCTCCTCCGTGGGCATCTCCCCCTGTCCCATGGATGCATGGGGTATCGACTGCCTTGTCACCGGCTCGCAGAAGGGACTGATGCTGCCCCCCGGCCTCGGCCTCATAGCCCTGAGCGAACGCGCCTGGAACAAGGCGGAAACCGTTCCCCCGGCCTGCTTCTATTTCAACCTGCTGAGCGAACGCGCCAACGTGCAGAAGAACCAGACCCTCTTCACCACGCCGGTCAGCCTGATCATCGGCCTGAACGAGAGTCTGAAGATGTTCATGGACGCAGGCCTCGAGACCGTTTACCGCAAGCAGTGGGCCCTGACCATGCTGGCGCGCACCGCCGTGAAGGAAATGGGGCTGGAGCTGCTGGCGCCGGACCACTTCACCTGGGGCCTTACCAGCGTCCGCCTGCCCGAGGGCGTTGACGGCGGCAAGCTGCTGGAAATCGCCGCGGACCGCTTCGGCGTCATCATGGCCGGCGGGCAGGACCACCTGAAGGGCCGCGCCGTGCGCATAGGCCACATGGGCTGGGTGGACTGGGCCGATCTTGCTGCCGGGCTGCACGCACTGGCCGAGAGTTTCCGCGCCTGCGGCGGCTACATCGGCTCGCGCGATTATCTGGAAAAGGGCTTGCAAGCCTACCATGAGGCCTTACTTACCTACGACGGCACGGTATAACCGGCCACGGATATGACGGCCGACCACGGTCGGCAGAGTTTACCGCCCGAAAACGGCTCCGGCTTTCTTCGGGTTTGCTGCGCGCAAGGAGACGTCACATGTCAGACCAAGAAACCACTCAGGGATGCGGGTGCGGATGCGGAGCCAAGGCTCAGCACCAGATGCCCGCCGTCACGTTTTCCACGTTCATTCTCTCGCTGGGCTCCTCCGCTCTGGTGCATCTCGGCGAGGTGCCCGACCCTGAAACCGGGCAGACCGGCGCCAACCTGCTCATGGCCAAGCACACCATCGATGTGCTGACCATGCTGCAGCAGAAGACCCAGAACTGCCTTGATGCGGACGAGCACAAGCTGCTGGACGGCCTGCTCTACGAACTGCGCATGAAATACGTGGTAAAGGGGAAATAGGCTCGCCATGAAGAAGATTTCCGTCGGCCTTGTCGGGGTTACCGGCTACACGGGCATGGAACTGACCCGGCTGCTCGAAAACCATTCCCGGTTCGAGCTGGTCCGCGTAACCTCCCGCGCCGAGGCGGGCAAGAAGCTTGCCGACATCTACCCCTTCCTGCAGGGCATGCGCTACGGCGATATCGTGATCACCGAGCCGGACCCGGACGATCTGGCCGCAGCGTGTGAACTGGTCTTCCTGGCCGTGCCGCACAAGACCGCCATGGAAATCGCGGCAGTGCTGCTGGAACGGAACACGCGGGTCGTGGACCTTTCCGCGGATTTCAGACTGCGCGACAGAGAGGTCTACGAGCACTGGTACAAGTGTCAGCACACCCAGCCAGCGCTGCTGGAAACCGCCGTGTACGGCCTGCCCGAACTGTACGAGCCCGCCATCCGCACGGCAACGCTCATCGCCAACCCCGGCTGCTACCCCACCTCGGCCATTCTGGGCCTCTACCCTGCGCTCAAGAACGCCATGGTGGATACCAAGGGCATCGTCATTGACGCCAAGTCCGGGGCCACGGGCGCAGGACGCAAGGCCGCTGTCGGTTCCCTGTTCTGCGAGGTGTCGGATACCTTCCGGGCCTACGGGCTGCCCACGCACCGGCATACGCCGGAGATAGAGCAGGAGATCGGCGCAATCGCGGGCGAGGAGATGACCATCTCCTTCAACACGCACCTGCTGCCCATCAACCGGGGCATTCTTTCCACCATCTACACCACGCTCATCAAGGACATGACCCTGGACGACGTGCACGCCCTGTACGAGGAAGCCTACCGCACCCATCCGTGGGTCCGCGTGCTGCCCACGGGCAAGCTGCCGGAAACCCGCTTCGTGCGCGGCACCATGTTCTGCGACATCGGCGTGGTGGTGGACCGGCGAACCAACCGTCTGGTCATTCTCAGCGCCATCGACAACGTCTGCCGCGGTGCCTCCGGGCAGGCGCTCGCCAACGCCAACCTCATGTGCGGCATCGACGTACAGGAAGGACTGCGGCTCGCCCCGCTGATGCCCTAGCATTCGTTTCACTGCAAATACGCAGGGGCGCGCGGCCGAATGACCGTGCGCCCCTGTTGTTTACTCTGTCATGGATGGTGCTCGTGCGGGGTGAAAACTAGCCCTTCACCTGCTCCCAGAAGGCAGGCCACTTGACCAGCAGGGCCTGCAGCGCATTGCCGCGATGCGAACGCCTGTTCTTCTCTTCCTTGGGCAGTTCGGCGGAGTGCTTGCCGTCCACGGGGTCGATGAACAGGGGGTCGAACCCGAAACCGTTGTCTCCCTTGTAGTCCCGGCCGATACGGCCTTCCCATGCCCCGGAAGCGGTGATGAAGGTGCCGTCAGGCGCACAGGCGGACATGACGCAGCGGAAGCGCGCGGTGCGCTTCTCGTCCGGCACGTCGGCCAGCGCCTCCAGAAGCTTCTGGTTGTTGCGGTCGTCCACGCCGGGACCGGGCAGGTCGGGTCTGTCCTGGCTGTAGCGCGCGGAATAGACGCCCGGTGCGCCGCCAAGAGCATCCACCTCCAGCCCGGAGTCGTCGGCCACGGCAATGCATCCGGTGGCCTTGGCCACGGTACGGGCCTTGATCAGGGAATTCTCCTCGAAGGTTACGCCATCCTCCACGATATCGCCAATCTCGGGGTAGGCATCCAGGCCTCGCACGGTCAGCCCGAAATCCTGCAGCGTACGTTCCAGTTCAGCTATCTTGCCCTTGTTCCGGGTCGCCAGCACTATGGTCGTCGTCATCGTCATTCCTGTGGTTCTTGCGGGAGCCGCAAGCGACATCATTGGTGAGGTTCATGGTCACGGCCGGGCCCTTGGACTCGGCCTTGGAGCGTGCATGGGGAGACTGCAGGGGTTCCTCGCCGTCGAACCCAAGCCCGGTGCCGTTCATCATCGATTCCTTGAATCCGCTCTCGGTTTCCCCTTCCACGGCCAGTACGGGCAGCAGATAGAGCGAAATGACGGTGCCCTCGCCTTCCTTGCTACTCAATTCCACATAGCCGCCCATTTCTTCCACAATCTTCTTGGTCATGGCAAGCCCGAGACCGGCCCCCTTGTCCTTGGTGGAGAAGAAGGGCGAAAACACTTTCTCGCGCAGGCTGTCCGGAATGCCGTGCCCCGTGTCCTCGACGGTCACGAACACGTGGGTCTGGGTCATGCCCGTGACCACGGTAAGCATGCCCCCCTC
>QKEJ01000151.1 GCA_003252375.1 Halodesulfovibrio sp. | reverse complement strand
AATTTGTGGCATCGTTCACAATCATTTTGCCCCCTGCTTCCTTCTGCAATCGCACATCTTGAAACTGACGAGATGCACGACCACACCACATTTCGCGTCAGCCATGTCGCCCCGCGCCGTCACCCAACCCCCCGCATTTCCCGCACCCTGCGCACCTCTCGCACAGAATCCTACCACCTCCCGGGGCTTTGCGCCATGCCGGAACCGGACAACTCTGTCGCCTTTGCCCGACACGTCGCATGCCCGAATCTGCCTGTGCCTAGAATAACAAGGGGTTCCGTTATGGCACCGATCTTGTAATCCCCCCTCCTCAGCTGGACTTTGCGCTCAGGCGCCTCTCATAATCTCACAGGAGTCAGAACATGACTGTCAAAGCAAAGCGCGCAGCCCTTTTGGGTTTTGACTGCGCCATTCCCAAGCGCCTTGAGGCTCTCGTTGCTGAAGGCGCCCTGCCCAACTTCAAGAAGTTCATGGAAGCGGGCAGCTACATGACCGAAGGCTACAACCTGCCTACGGTCACCCCGCCCTCCTGGGCTACCATCTGCACCGGTGCCTACCCCCGCACCCATGGTGTGGAAGACTACTACTACTATCTCGAAGGCAAGAGCCTTGAGCACAAGAAGACCGTTCAGGCCTTCGGCTCCGAGATCCTGACCGCACAGACCATCTGGGACCGCTGGGACAAGGACGGCAAGAAGTGCGTTGTCGTGAACTACCCCATGGCATGGCCCAGCAAGATGAAGAATGGCGTCATGGTCATGGGCGAAGGCATCTCCCCCGCTGAAACCCGCTGGAAGGAAGAAGGCAACGCACACCGCGAATTCCTCGCTTCCGAAAGCGTCATCTCCAGCGATTTCTTCCCCATGGGCGTACAGGCCACCTTTGACAAGGCCCGCGACTGGAAGAACCTGCCCGAGTGTGATGAGCCCCTGGCCTTCACCGTGGACATGCCCTTCAAGGAATCCATGTTCCCGCTGGAAAACCAGACCTGGTACGGCCTGTGCTGGGAAAGCGACGACGACGGCTTCGACACCTTCGCGCTCTGCCCCGAAAAGGACTACTCCAAGGCCTTCTTCACCATCACCAAGGGCCAGTGGACCGACCCCATCGTGCACGACTTCACGGTCAAGGAAGACGGCCGCAACGAAAAGGGCACCTTCCGCTGCAAGCTGATCGATCTTTCTGACGACGCCGAAGAGTTCAAGCTGTACATCACCGGCATTTCCGGTCACCGCGGCTTCATCGCTCCCGCAGAAGCTGCCGGCGACATCGACTTCACCCAGGACGTCATCGCCAACGACATCGGCCTGGTCGGCTTCATGCACGGCATCCTCGACATGGACAGCGTTGTTGAACTCGCCCAGTTCCACTCCGACTGGCTCATCCGCGTCGCCTCCAGCCTGCTCAAGGCCAATGCCGACTGGGATCTCTTCTACATGCACTCCCACCCCATCGACTGGTTCTACCACGGCTGGCTGGGTGAAATGGACAGCAAGGACGAGGAAACCCGTCGCAAGGCCTACGACATGGAGCGCAAGATCTACCAGATCGAAGACCGCATGCTCGGCAAGATGATGGAAGTCTTCGGCGACGAAACCCTCGTCTGCCTGTGCTCCGACCACGGTGCTACCCCCATCGGCCCCATCCTGAACACCGCCGAAGCGCTCAAGGCCAAGGGCCTGTGCCACTACGAGCCCAAGACCTCCGAGAACTACTGGGAAATCTACGAAGAATCCGAAGGCTACAACTACGAACTAGATGTATCCAAGTCCGTGGCCGTCCCCCAGCGTTACATGTTCGTGTACGTGAACCTAAAGGACAAGTACCCGGGCGGCATCGTTGAAGCCGAAGATTACGAAAAGGTACGCGACCAGATCATCGACGCCCTGCTCGACTTCAAGCACCCGGAAACCGGCGAACGTCCCGTTCTTCTGGCCGTTCGCAAGGAAGACGCCACCGTCTTCGGCATGGGCGGCGCCCAGGCCGGCGACGTTGTGTACGCCCTGAAGCCCGAATACATGGCCGAACACGGCTACGGCTTCCCCACCGGCGAATCCGGATGCGGCAGCCTGAAGAACATCCTCCTGTTCAAGGGCCCCAACATCAAGAAGAACTTCAAGTACGAGCGTCCGCGCTGGCTGGCCGACATCGTGCCCACCATCTGCTACGCCACCGGGAACCCCATTCCGGATGATGCCGAAGGCGGCATCATGTACCAGATCATGGAAGATCCGAACCTCGTAAAATAAATGAAACAACCTTCCCCGTGCGGCGCGCCTTCACGGTGCGCCGCACGGGGACAGATTGCATAAGGACAGTATCATGGCAGAAAAGAAAGCTATCATCGTTCTCGCTCCCGCAGCCGGCCTGGCTGGCACCGCAGTGGAAAAGCTCCTCAAGAAGGGCGCCCGCTTCACCAACTTCACCGCCGGCACCGTGGTTGACGACGCCGTTGCCAAGGAAACCGTCACCTTCCTGCAGCCGCAGGACGTTGCCGCTGCCGTTGAAGGCGGCGTGGACCTCGGTGTTGTGGACCTCGGCAATGCCGATTCCGCCGCTCTGGACGCTGCCCTGGCCGTCATCCTCGACGCCGTCGACAGAAAGAGCGTTGTCGCCGTTGTGACCAAGGAAGGCCTGGTCCTGCATGGCAACTCCATCAACGGCAAGGCCGGCGACGTTACCCGTGCCGCCAACGCCAACGACATCATCCCCACCCTCGCCTACATCACCAACCTGCCCATCACTGACGCCTGCACCGGTGCCATCCTGTACCAGGCACTGAAGAACCCCAACCTGAAGCTGGACGAAGTGACCAAGCTGAAGGAAGCCGTCATTCGCATGGAAGGCGCCATTGCTCGTGACAACCGCGAGCCCTGGGACAAGCACGACTGCGCATAGAACGCTGCCCCTAGACGCACCCATCAGGAAAGCGGGAGAGTATTCTCCCGCTTTTCTTTTTGCCCGCTCGCCAGCTCCCCACGCATGCACAAAAGCCTCACACGTCGCTCGCGTGCAATCCATGCCTGTCCCGGCGCATCCGGCGCACATCTGCCTGCATGTTCCCGTATCCGGCGCGAAACCGGCGCGAATCTGGTACTTGGTTGGCGCATGGCTGGCGAGCAAGAAGAAGGGGGCCGGTACTTACCGGCCCCCTTTCCCATGGGTTCCTATCCGCCCAATCCGGCGCGCCTTGCGCAGCGCGCCGGACCGGATCTGCAGCGCCACTCGGGACGCTGCGGATACACATGTTTACGCCATGCTGGCCTCGGCCTGCAGCTCCCTGATGAGCGCGGAGACTTCCTCGGACTGCTCGTTCAGTTCCCGCATGATGACAATGGATTTCTGAGCGCTTTGAGCCGTTTCCACGGTGATGCTGTTGATCTCCACGATGGCGCGGTTGATCTCCTCGCTGGCGGCCGACTGCTGCTCTGCGGCAGTGGCGATGCCCAGAATGCGACCTGCGGAATCATTGGTCCCCGCCACGATCTCACGCAGGACCACCCCGGACTGATTGGACATGTCCACGGCGCCGCCCAGTTCCTTCATGGCCAGTTCCATGGAGGTGATGTTATCGCCCGCAACCTGCTGGATGGACTTGATGGTGGCGCCCACTTCCTTGGTGGCTGTCATGGTCTTTTCCGCAAGCTTGCGCACCTCGTCCGCAACAACCGCAAACCCGCGTCCGGCCTCGCCGGCCCGCGCGGCCTCAATGGCGGCATTCAGGGCCAGCAGGTTGGTCTGGTCCGCAATGTCGTCAATGACGGTCATGATGGTGCCGATGGACTGTGTCTGGCTCCCCAGCTGCGCCATGTTCCTGCGCAGGGTTTCGGAGTGCTCCCACACGGCCTGCAGGGTCCTGATGGCTCCCTCGACCACACGGGCGCCTTCCTCGGCCTTGTCCCTGGTGTCGGATCCCTTCTCCGCAGCACCGGTGGCGTTCTGGGCCACCTCAAGCACGGTGGCGTTCATTTCCTCCATGGCGGTCGCCGTGGAGGTGATGCGCTCCTTCTGAATCTCCGTTCCGCGACGAACATCCTCGGACTGGGCGCCGATCTCGTCCAGCACCCTGGAAAGACGTTCCACCACATGCTGCAGCTTGTTGGCGGCCTGCAGCATGCCCTCTGCCCGCGCCCGTTCGGCGAGTCTCTTGGCTTCTTCGGCCATGGCCATGGCTTTTTCGGCCTGTGCGGTCTTGTCGCGGGCAACGTCAACCTGCTGCTCGATCTCCTGAATGTTGGACTGCATGGTTTCGGCCATGGCGTTCACGGCCGTCTGCATGGTGGCGATCTCGTCACGCCCGCGCACGGCAAGACGGACATCAAGATCACCCTCGGCGATGCGGTTCACGGCTTCTGCCGTCTCGCTGATGGGGCGGGCAATGATCCCGGCAAGGAACCACAGCATGATCATGGCCACGACAAGGCTTACGCCACCCACAAGGCATGACTCCACGGCCATGGCGTTGGCCTTGGCGTAGATCAGCCCCTCACGGATGGTGATGCTCACGCACCACCAGTTGCCGTCCTTGCCGAAGGTGACCGGCACGAAAATACGCAGGAAACCGTCGCCGAACACATGGAAGGGGGTTCCTTCCTGCATGCGCTCCATCAGGGAATCCGCATCGGCATTGATCTCCGAAAACTGCGTGCCGATCTTTTCCGGTTCCCCGGTCATGCCTGCAATGGTCCCGCTCTTGGTGATGAGCTCCACATTGGCAGGCTCGCCTGCGAACTCCACGGAGTCCGCCAGCTTCTGCAAAAAGTCCCCGGCAAGGTCAATGCCCGCCACGCCGCAGGAGCGGTCCTTGCCCTTGATGGGCACGGTCAGGCTGACCATGACGACCTTCTGCCCCTGCATTTCATACACGGCAGGGTCCATGACATATTCCTTGCCCGTGTCGCGGGAGTAGGTGTACCACTTGCCCGAATCCGGATCAGCCTTGATGGCCTGCAGGTGCAGACCGCCCACCCTGTTCCAGTATGGCAGAAAACGCCCGGTGGCCGTGCTGCCGTCGGTATCGGCAAACTCGGCATCACGCCCATCAAAGGCGTCGGGCTCCCAGCCCGTCCAGACCCCCAGAAACTCGTTGTTTTCAAACGTGATCTGGCGCTGCATGTTGATGATCTGCTCGCGGGCCGTCTCCACCTCGCCCTGGCGCATCCCCTCGACGGACTGCGCCAGGCTCCGCGCGGCATCCAGCCCGGCAACAATACCGCTCCGGATGCGCAGCGATTCGACAACGGCCTTGCTTGTCGCCTGCGCCAGGACATTCTCCAGAGCATCGTTTCGTGCGGTCCTGGTCATGTATCCGATGACGGCCACCATGGTCGCGACAAGACATAGACCGGAACAGAGGATGATCTTCCCTTTTATGGACCGAAAACTGTGCACCTGCTCGCTCCTTTTCCCTTTCTGCCAAGCGATTCGCCGACATCGCACGCCCCCTCCCCGCTGGAAGGAACAACGCGACGCGACAGGCATGTCGCAAACGCGACATTTCTATCCGAACCGTTGAATGCCCGGGCCCCGAAAACTGCTATGACACTGGATAGTAATAATAAATTAAACACTTGCGCGATAAATTGCAAAAGACAGACCAGATACTCCGTACCGGTCTGTCTATGCAATGCCACGTGCAGCAGCACTTCTTAGTTTAGTTTGAGACGCACAGGGATTCTCATAAACACAGCAGCACGAAGCTCAGAGGGCGCAATATACCGCTCAATATTGACTCGCTCTCAACAAAGACTGGATTCCAAAGCATAAACAGTATATTCTATACTCCTCACCAAACATAACCTACAGCTGAGGGGGATATGCCATGAGAGCGCAGCAGCAATTAACGCTAATCTTACTCATTATTCTTGCAACAATTGCCTTCCCATATGAAACCAACGCATCAAAAACAACAACACAAGAGAGCAAAATAGTACGCACAGACGATGGAAAGCAAGATATATACTACCGCATAGATCTCCTTGATGAAAAATACAATCTTTTGAAAGATTCCATAGACGACAATAAAAATTTGACATCCGTTCTATTAGGGTCGATCATTGCTTTATTCATAGCAGCATTTTGTCATGCAATTTACATTAGAAATCAGGCAAAAAAAACAATACACGAGATCAAAATACAGTCTGAATTTGCAAAAACAAGTTTTGACACACACATAACTAACTCATTG
>QKEJ01000177.1 GCA_003252375.1 Halodesulfovibrio sp. | reverse complement strand
TTCTGGATAACCACAGGCTGCGCCTGCCTACTGGGAGCCGGCGCGTTTCTCCTGCTGAAAGAGACACATATCGTCTTTACGGGGTTCGGTGCATTCTGCATTCTGCACGCACTTGCCTTTCTGGGCCTTGCGCGACGCGAAGCCGGAACCCGTTGAACCACTCTCACGATGAGGCGCTAGGCAACATATCTGAAGAGCGAGCAACTACCTTCAACACGTGAGATATTGACAAACTCTTCTCCCTCGAAGACGGATCGCAACCCGCATAGCCCGCCAATGCCATGCAGGCATTGGTAAATGTATCGTCCAACGGTTTTGCGAGGTTTGATCTTGCCCAGGCTTTCATGCTTCCGGGTAACAAATTCAACCCGTGTGCCGTGCCGCGTCATATAGCAGGCCACATAGGCCAACTTCAGTTCTCCGGCATCCTCAAACAGCACATAGCCCGAGATAGGCTGGAGATAGGAAGCCTCCAACTGCTTGTTGGGGAAATTAATATATCGCGCAGGCGCCAGCAGTTCATAGCACTCCTGCCCGTGCGAAAAATCAACCTTCAAAAACAGATTCCTGCTTACACCACGCCTCTCCGGGTTTCTCATCAAATCCAGCGCATCGTCGTAGCTCAGCACCTCTACAGGCGATTCACCAACGACAACATCATTGCGGAAGACAGCCTTCGTTCTTCCCAATAAGTCAAAATACCTGCTTCCGGAAAGCCGCAGTCCGGACCGCAAGCATATGGACTCTCCTTCCCAGCCAACAACAACGCAAAACTCGTGAACGTTCTCTTCACGAAAGATCCCTTCCGCAGAGACGCTCTCGGCCCTGCATTCATGCGTCAAATAGGCAACGCTGGTCTGTGCGCCGTGTTTGATGAGCACGGCTTCAATAGGTGTTGTCCAGTTATTTGCGGGGTTGAAGGCCGCAACGGTAACATACCCATTGACCAAATCCGGCAGCTCTGTATGCAAGAGTCCATCCTCATCTAAGCTATTTTCGCCCCCTCTACCCTCCTGGGCGCACACGACGTGATGCGCACGAAGAGCTTTTCCAAACCATTATCCAGAAGACGCCCCGGCACCATCAAAGGTGCCAGGCCGCGAGCCTTTTCCACAAAGCACCCGGCATCTTTGCTCCGGCCAGAAGCACCGGGCAGCCAGAGCGCAACGACACTCCCTCACGGGCAGCGTCTCCACACCCGACATGCCTATCACCCTGCCCACCGGGGGCGCACGCATGTCATCAGCGTAAACATCATTTTAAACTCTACAAATACACCTGAAAACCCATCCTTGGCGACAAAACGCACACAATAAATCCATACACAATCAATACCAAGATAGTTTCCCCAGCATATACACTCAGCAACCATACCTGTAAACCACCAATTACTGTACGGCAACAGTGTAGAAATCTGAAAAAAAGCTCATTAAACTGAAGCACCACCACACTTAACACTCCATAACAATTCATAACGCATAAATCACGACAAAATTGTCGCCTACTACACCCCTATGATGCCTTTAACATATTTCTTGGCATGGCATTACAGTTCAGGAACAGTACAAAACACCATTATGGCGAGAAGATACGTTAGTTTCCCCCTCGTCACAGTACGTGTGCATGAACGATACGGCGTGAGCGCCCCCCTGACTCCCCGGCAGCAGGCCTTGCAACGTACCGGACCGGCACATGTGCAGGACATACAGCACCCCGAGTGTCATCGTCCCATTGCCCGCACACCAAGGCGACCACGGGTGCCCCCGCAGACAAGACAAGACGCCCCTGCCGCAATGCGACAGGGGCGTCTTGTCTTTATTTCACAGTCCTGCGTCAGGCCTTTCGGAAGGAAGGCCATAGCATGCCTCCCAGCACGGCGATCGCCAGCGACACAAGCATCCACGGCGTCGCCAGCCCCAACACATCCGGCATGAGCGACAGCCCAAGCCACACCGTCCCACCGGCTACGAGCATGCCAGCATGCACAGGGCGGCTGCGCCGCATACGCAACACGATGACCACGAAGGCCACCGCCACGCCGCGCCAACACCAGCGCAGGACCGGATGAAAGAGCACCGTATCCAGCGGAACATTGCGCACATACAAATCACGCATCACGCCCATGCGCGTCTCCGCAAAATGCCACAGGGCCAGCGAAGCTGCACACCCCGCCAGCCCTGCACATATCAGAAACAATCCCGTCCGCCGCATGAGCTCCCCCGTCTGGCAGCTATCTGGGCTGGCCGGTCGCAGTAGGATTGGCCGGGTCCATGCTCCAGATGAACCAGCCATCGTCAAAGAGGCGTACATCCGGGTAGCCCATGGCCATGGCGTACAGCAGGGTTTCACTGGCCCGCCATCCCGTTCCGCAGAAAAAGGCTATCTCCTTGTCCGGCGTGATCCCCCAATCCGCCCAGAAACGGGCGATTTCCGTGTAATCACGCATGGTATCATCGGGGTTGCGAAAATCGTTCATGTTGTTGGCGTCGGTTCCGCCATGCCCCCAAACAGCCCCCTTGATACGTCCCTTGGGCTTTATGTAGGAATAGCCGCTGGTCTTTCCTGTGTACTCATCCCATGAGCGGATCGAAACCAGTTCGGCATTGTCGCGGGTCAGCATCTTCCGGGCTTCGGGAATGCCGATCACAAGCTCCGGACGCTGCGGCACGGGTACGCCAAAGCGCTCAGCCGGAAGAGGCGTCACCCGCCCCTGCTCAACACCATTGCCCGCCGCCGCCCAGGCCTGCAGCCCGCCGTTCAGCAAGCGGACATCCCGCACGCCCATATACAGCATGGCCACGGCGGCGCGAGCGGCGTCAATGCCGATTTCGCCGTACACCACAACCGGCGTGTCCGCCGTGATGCCAAGCGAAAGCAGGTTCTTCTCCAACTCGGCAGGGAGCAGAAAATTCCACTTGCGTGCCTCGGATTCAAGCAGATCCGTATTCAGGTGCACCGCACCCGGGATATGCCCCTTCTCATACGTCTCTCCCTTGCCCCACGAGGCCTCCACCACCATGACCGCCTTCTCGTCCATCTGGTGCCTGAGCCAGCTGGCGGGCACTATCCGGTCATACTGGGCCAGACGTTCCAGGGGCAGGTCCGACTCGGCCCACAGGGCAAAGGAATCCACATTCAACGCGATGCGCTCGGCAGGGATGCCCTGCGCCACGAGCCAGTCGGCCACCACACGCGCCTGCGCCTCGTCATCACCATACACCACCACGGAAGCAGCCCGCTCCAGATGCTTGGCCGCCGTCACCTCCGCGGTGCGCGGCAACGTGCGGACAATCCACGAAGCGGCAAGATTGGTCGCCTTGGGCAGATGCCCTCCGCGGCGCTCTCCGTGCAACGCCCACCCATTGAAGGCGTCGGGCTCGCGGGCATCCACGAACACTGCCCCGGAATCATTCAGCAGGGCTGCCGCATGCACGGTATCCACCTTGCCGTAGTCGGCAGCAAATGCAGGGATGGAAAACAGGGCGCACATCATCACCAGCAGAATCCAGCGTACCAAAATCATAGCCACTCCTTGATGCGGTTTCCCCACTGGGTATCGCAAACCAGCCCGCTTGAACAATTGATTGGCGCACATGAAATAAACCCAAAACCATTACTCAGGTCTATACATCAACACCGCTCCCCTTCCTGCGACAATATCATTAACGCCGGTTTCCCCTATACGCTACAGTCCTCGTACTGCCCCTCATTCATGCGCAACGACAACCCTTGCCCTCGGGATCACCCATGGCCAGAATTAATGCCTCAGACCTTCGCGCCGGAATGGTGCTTGCGGAAGACGCCGCGGGCGCCAACGGCCGGCTGCTGCTCCCCAAGGGAACCGTGCTCGAGGACAAGCACATCAGAGTCCTGAAAATATGGGGAGCCGTGGATGCGGACATTTCGGACGTTGACCCCTCCGAGGTCCGCGCCGCTTCCATCAGTGCGCTGGATGAGGAAAGCGTGGAGCTCGCCACGGCCTATGTGGACGCCCTGTTCGTCCATGTGGACCTCACCCGCCCCCCCATGGCGGAAATGCGCTCCGCATGCATCAAGCATCACGCCCGGCGCGTCATCGAAGGAGAGATCCTGCCTCTGGAAAACCTGCACTGGGAGACCATAGCCACCCCGGAAGACCTGCCCCGGATGGATCTTCAAACCTTTGTGGACAGTGACAAGGGGCTGGCATCATTCCCCGACATTTATTTCAGAATCAATAAGGCGCTGGAAGACCCTGCATCCACAGCCCACAGGCTGGCCGAAGTCATCTCCATGGACCCCAGCATCAGCGCCAAGCTGCTGACTCTGGTGAACAGCCCATTCTACGGGTTCAGCCAGCGCATAGACTCGCTCAGCAGGGGCGTCGCCATGGTTGGCGCGCGAGAGCTCAGCCAGCTGGCGCTGGGGGTTGCCGTCATGGACCTGTTCACCGGCATTCCGGACGGCATCATCACCGTACGGGGCTTCTGGCAGCATTGCATTGCCTGCGGCGTTCTGGCCCGGATTCTGGCAACCCATCTTCCGGGCATTCAACAGGAACGCTGTTTCGTGATGGGGCTGCTCCACGACATCGGCAGGCTTGTGATGCTCAAACTGGCGCCGCAGGAAATAGCCTGGGCCATCAACGAATCGCGCCGCAGGGCCATCCCCCTGTATGAGGCGGAACAGCTGGTCTTCGGGTTCAACCATGCCGACGTGGGAGGGGCCCTCTTCCAGCGCTGGAATCTTCCCGACGAACTGCGTCTGGCAGTGGAGGAGCATCACGCCTCCCGCCGTCCGGCAATGCAGGAATCCTCCATCTGCGCCTTGGCCGACGCACTGGCCGTGGGCATGGGGCATGGCGTAAACGGCACGGTGAACGTCCCCCCGCTTCCCGACCATGTATGGGCGGCGCTGGGGCTTCCCGAGAGCGTGATCGAGGCCACCATGATGGCAGCCGCACGCCAGATTGACGACATTTTAACCGTCTTTCTCAAGTAGCCATGACAGTGGAACTGGAACAGATCGTACGCTTTCAGGAGCAGCAACTGGAATTGCTCCGCAGGGAACGCGCCGCCGCCATGGATGCGCTGGACCTTGCTTCCGCCCTCGGAAGCTTTGCCCCCTCCCTGACCCAGCACCAGGACCAGAAGCCTGTGCTGCGCGAAATGTGCGCCCGAATCGGGAGCATGGTGGGCCTGCAGGCAGCTGCCGTCTATCTTGCGCAGGACGAACCCTACGATTTCCTTCTCACCCTGTGTGAACCGGAGGACCAGATTCCCCGCATTGAGGGCTACGTGAACACCCTCATCAACGACAATTCCTTTGCATTTGCCCTTAACAGTCCAGAACCGCATTACTTTCTGACAGATGACAAAACGCAGCATCTGCTGTTGCATGTCATCGGCAGCCCCACGAGGGTGCACGGCATGTTTGTGGGCCTGCTGAACCAGAGCAAGGACGACATTCTGGACACCACCAACCGGCTCTTCTCCGTCGTCATGCTCTCGGCTGCCCACGCACTGGAGAGCTTTGAGCTCAACAAGCTTTTCAAGGACGACAACAGGCGGCTGGAATCCAAGATCCTACGGCGCACGCAGGATCTGCAGGAGGCAAACGCCAAACTCTCGCTCATTCTGGACTCCATCCAGGCCGGCGTCCTGCTCATCGACGGCCAGACCCAGATTATCACCGAGGCCAACCCGGCTGCCCTGAGCATGCTCATGACCACACGGGAGGAACTGCTCGGGAAGCCATGCTACGGCACCATCTGCTTTGAGCCGGATGAATACTGTCCCTTCCATGCAAAAGGAGCCAGTACGGTCAACGCCGAACGGACCATCCACACCATGGCGCAGACCACCATTCCCATTATTGAAAACGTCAAGGAAATAACCATTCAGGGGAAGCGCTACCTCCTGAAAAGCTTTACAGACATCTCCGAGCAGAAAAAGCTGCAGCAGCTCCGGGAAGATGTGGAACGCATTACCCGCCACGATCTCAAGGGCCCGCTGAACGGCATCATCAACCTGCCGGACGTTATCCAGAGCATGGGCCCCCTCAGCGAGACACAGGTAGAAATGCTACAGCACATCAAGGATTCCGGATTCATGATGCTGAAACAGATCAACCTTTCGCTCGATCTCTTCAAAATGGAAACGGGCGCCTACGAATATTCCCCCACCCAGATTGACATTCTGCCCATTGTCCAGACAGCCCTGCTCAACCTGCGTTCCCTGTTCAAGGCCCTCAACATCACGGCCTCGGTCACCGTGGACGGCGCCCCAATCGATGACAACATGTCGGTTCTGCTGGATGGAGAGGAATCCCTGCTGCTCTCACTGCTTTCCAACCTTGTCACCAACGCCGCCGAGGCCTCGCCACGCGGGCACCACGTTTCCGTGCACATCCTGCAATTCCGGGACGCCACCCGCATAGAGATTCATAACTTCGGCGTGGTGCCCGAGTCCATCCGAGACAATTTCTTCGGCAAATACGTGACCAGCGGCAAGAAGGGGGGCACGGGGCTCGGCACATACTCCGCCAAACTGATTGCCGACACCATGCACGCCCGCATCGACTTCACCACCAACGAGAAGGCCGGCACCACCGTTTCCGTCACGTTCCGCACCAACAAACCGGTGCTCTCTCAGGGCACCGTCTGACCCACTCCGCCTCCCCTTCTCTCCTGAGGCGATTCACGCTATACTCGAGCTCTTTGTTGCTGCCCGCTGACGGCCCATACACGTACCACCTTGAGCACGAGCCTGCCATGACCAGACACATCCTCCCCACACGCCGCATCTCCTCTTCAGCATCGTTAGGCCTTGCGACAGTCCTGCTCTGCCTTCTTCTGCCCCTGTGGGCGACCGCACTACACGCAGCCCCGGTTTCGGCACTCGAAGGGTTTCTTGAAATCAAGCAACGCGAGCTGACCCTGCTGAGCAATGCCGAGGAACGCATTGCCCAGTCGGTGGATGAACGGCTGCAACTGGCGCACAAGGCCTATCTGGCCACCAAGGACAAGTTTGAGGAGGCGTTGCTGGCACAAGGGCTTTCCCTGGCATCCCCCATTGAGGAACGCGCCCTTGGCCGCCAACTCGGCGTCCTTGAAGGGGAGCTCTCCCGAACCGAGAGCACGCTCCAGGATATCAATGACCAGGCGGGAATCCGTCTCGACAGACTGAGCGCCATCAACACACGCAACGACTTCTCCGGGCAATCGGGCGTTACCGGAGAAATGCACACGTTCATCAATGCCTATTTCAGACAGATCGCCACACTGCGGAAGCGGCTTGACGCCCAGCAGGGAAAATCAAGTCAGCAGCTGCGGCAGGTCCAGTCTCTCCTCAACAAGATATCGGCCAAGCGCAAGGCCAAGGAAGAAGGGCTGGTGGACCGCTGGACGGAGTACTTCTTCCGCGGCAAGGAACCACTGTTCTCCCTTGAGCTCTGGCGCCAGCCCGAATCGCTTCCCCTGTGGCTTTCCGTACGCACGGTAACCCTGCAGCAGGAGCTGAACCTTCTGGCCGGCACCTGGACGTCGGTTCTGCTCCACACCCTGTTCATCTTCCTCCTTGTCACCATGGCAGGCGTTTCCCTGCTGCGTGCAGCCCTGCGCACACAGGACACCCCGGCTCCGCTTGCACGCAGGCTGCACCGGGGCGGCATGATCAGCGGACTGGGGCTTGCGCTGGTGGTGGCGGATATGCGCAGCTTTGGCGGTGCGGTTCCCTCCTTCAGCGTGTTCGGCTGGTTTCTGCTCGGATACGGCGTGCTTCAAGCCTCCAACACGGTCCGCACAATCGTCGTGCCGGACTTCAACCGCATCTCCAAGGCCCCCCTGTCCTGGCTCTTCCTGCTCGCCGGAACCGTTATCGTGAGTGAAATGCCGGGCAAATTCGCCGTCCCCTTGTGGACGGCTGCCTCGCTGGTCTTTCTGGGCTACATGATCCGCACACAGAACCGGAGCCAGGCCCGTGGGCCCGTGACCCTGACGGCATGGTTCTGGATGGGCATTCTCTTTACCCTGCTCGCCATGGCCGGATACGGGCGGTTTTCCGCCTTTACCTGCATACTCTGGTTCGTGGGCTACGTGGCCTACGGAGCAAGCCGGGGTCTGATGGTCATTGTCGCCCGCAGCATGGACGCCGTCCCCAATCAGGGCAGCTACGTCATGCTGAAGGGAGCGGCTCTGGGCATTGCCTCACCGCTCATCTGGTCGGGCAGCATCGCACTGGGGACTTACTGGCTTTACCAGTTCCTGGGCGAGGGCATTCTGCGCAGCGTGGGCGAGCTGACCATCAGCTGGCAGGGATTCTCGCTCCGGTTCGCCAGCGTCCTCTTTCTTGCGCTGCTTTTCTATGTCACCCGCGCCTGCGCCCACCTTGCCAAGGCAGCCCTTGACCGCATGGCGCATCGCTGGCCCCGTGGCCAGCGAGGTACGGTGCTCTCCCTCAAGACCACTGCGGCATACGGTCTCTGGGCCATCTACGGCCTCGTGGCCCTGAATGTCCTTGGCGTAAGCCTGACCAGCCTCACGGTGGTCGCAGGTGGCCTGTCCGTGGGCATCGGCTTCGGCATGCAGACCATCTTCAACAACTTCGTAAGCGGACTCATCCTGCTCTTCGGGCGCTCCATCCAGCAGGGCGACATCATCCAGATAGGCGATCTGTGGTGTACGGTCCGCACCATCAACATCCGCTCCACCATTGTGGAGACCTTTGACAACGCCTCGCTCATCATTCCCAACTCGGACCTTGTGACCTCGCAGGTCACCAACTGGACCAAGAACAACCAGACCATCCGCCGCGACGTGCTCGTCGGCGTGGCCTACGGTTCGGACACGGAGCGGGTCCGCACCACGTTGCTCGCCATTGCCGAAGAGCATCCCGACGTACTGCGCCGTCCCAAGCCCATTGTCCTCTTCAATGAATTCGGTGCCAGCAGCCTCGACTTCATTCTCAGGGTCTGGATCAACGACATAGACAACTCCCTCTCCACCCTGTCCGACCTGCGCTTCGCCGTGGACAACGCCTTCCGCAAGGAAGGAATCGAGATCGCCTTCCCGCAGCTGGATCTGCACATCCGATCAGCCGAGGCGCTGCAGAAGCCACAAGGGCCAGTGCCGGTCCAGGCCGAAGGCCCCTCCGGACATGACACAGACGAATGAAGAAAGGGCGGCTCCATGAGCCGCCCTTTCTTCATCTGCCTCCGTGCCGAAAAGGATGCTACAGCCATCGGTTATTGCGGAAATAGCGGACCATGCCCGCACCGACCAGCACCATGAGTCCGAGCACGGCGGCATACCCGTACCGCCAGTGCAGTTCGGGCATATGGGTAAAGTTCATGCCGTAGATGCCGGCAATGAAGGTGAGCGGTATAAAAATGGTGGCAATGATGGTCAGAAAACGCATGACATTGTTCATGCGCATGCCCGCCAGCGAAATCTGCAGATCGAGCATGCTCGACAGCAATTCGAGCACGGCCTGCGCCGCTTCGACAACCTGATCCGCATGACCCTTCACATCGGCGAAATAGGGTTCGACGTCACTGCTCATTTCCACCACCTCACTACGGTGCAGAGCACCAAGCGCCTGCTGGGCGGGGAGCAGGGAGTTCCGCAGGGCCACAACGGTCCGCTTCAGCTCGTAGATGCGCTTCAGGGACCTCTCTTCCGCCGGGTTGTCCTCAAGCGCCGCCTCCAGCGCCTCCACATCCGCGCTGATGCTGCTCAATGCCGAAAAATACCCGTCCACCATGGCATCGAGCAGGGCGATAGTCAGATACAGGGAACCCAGCCGCCGGATACGGGTCTTGCCCTTGCGCAACCGGGTGATCACGCCTTCCCACAGGCCGGACGGCTCCTCCAGAAATCCCACCACGTCCCTCTCGGAACAGAAGAGCGCCGCATGGGTCTCCTTCAGACGCACGACATCGGGATCGTACTGCACCTGCCGGAAGGTCAGGACAATATGGTCGTCGTACTCCTCGAAGCTGGGCCTGTGCCCGGTGTTCAACACATCCTCCATGGCGAGAGGATGCATGCCGAACCATTCGCCCACGGCCAGCACCTGCTCCCCTTCATGCAAGCCGGTCAACAGCAGAAAGCGGTTGTCCATGCGCCGCTCGCCGAGGGAAGAAAAGGGAAAGGCCTCCGAAGTCTCCTCCAACGCATCGGGAGAATAGTCGATGCGCAGCAGGCTCGGCGCAAAGGATTTGGCATTGCCGGAATACGTGGCGGTACCGGGGGCTTCTCCCGCTTTCTGGGAATGCCGCTTCAGAGAGTCGAACATGGCTGCTCCGTTTGCTGTTCTCAATCACACCGTGCCCGGAAAGGGCCTACTGGGCATCATGCAGGATGACGCATCGGGAACTCCGTCCATCCACCTTCAGCAAAAGCGGTGATGACAGGCGAACCCGGCACACGAACTCACCTTCCTCGCAGGTGGGCTGGTCACCAAGCCACGACCAGTCTATGCGCTCATCCCCTCTGTCGTCCACCATCACGTAACTGATACCCAGCGTGGTAATGTTGTGGAAGAAGTGCGACCCCTGTGAGGCCTCCACCTTGAGCGCCTCCGAGGAGGTCTCCACCATGGCGGCCACACCGCATATTTCCTGCCATCCCACGGGAATGCCGAGCCAGCGGTCGGCGGAACCCCAGCGCCCGAACCCCACCAGCAGATAGGGGCGTTCCTCCTGCAGAAGTGTCCGGTTCATGCGGCCTATCTCGCGGGCCATGTCCTCGGTCCGCGCCACGTCAAAGGTTTCCGGCCGCACGAAGACCACGTCGTAGATATCCCTGCGCTCCGTATTGCCCAGCGCATTGCGGGAATGACAGAACGCACGGCGCACCTCGTCCTCGGTAATGGTCACCTTGCGCACCTCGGCCCGTGCGCTCATGGGGCGCAGCTGCAGCAGCGCCAATCGCCCCTTGTACCCGGGGTTTTCCAGAACCTGTTCTTCGGAGGGGAGATCCACGCAGAACTCCACCTCGACCGGACCGCCCATGGCCTGCCGGGCCATCTGCAGCACGTCGTCCAGGGCTTCCGCGAGCGGGAACATCCCGTGCCGCAGCACCCGGGAAAAGAGCAGCACCGGCGCGCCGGGCGCATCAGCGGAGTCATGCAACACGTCCTCGCGGGGATCATACCGGCTGATAAGCCGGAAGAGTGGGCCGAACGGCTCGGCATCCGCCACATCGCGCAGGGCCACGCGGTCCGGATTCCCCTGCCCGTTATCCACATCCGCAACGGCTTCGTCGCTGCCCATGTACAGGCTGTAGAACCCCGCCTGGGCGTTCCGCATCATGTCCGCCTGCGAAGCGAACTGCGGCAGCAGCTCGGGATACCGCGGGGCGAACCGCAGCACCTGACCGCCGTCCATGACGATCTTCCCCAGCCCCATGGCGATGGAGATGACCCCGTCATCGGTCTTCATGCGCCCGAAGGGGTAGTAGTTGCAGGACTGGGCCACACCGGAAATGGCCGGATAGAAATGCTCCCCGTATCGCTGCCCCACGACCTCCTGCACGACCACGCCCATTTTCTCCTCGTCCGTGCGTAGCTGCACGCGCTGCGAAAAGGCCTTGGGGGCCTGAAAATAGGTCGAGGCGAAGACGAGCCGGATAGCACGCAGGGCCTGCTCCAGACGCACCTGCGGGTCGGGGTGATTGTTCGGCAGCATGAAGGTGCCGTACAGCCCCGCATAGGCCTGATACTGGGCATCTTCAAGAAGGCTGGAAGAACGGATGGTAATGGGGTGCTGCACCTCGCGCAGGTAGATGCGCATGTGGTGCACCAGCCACCCGGGCATCTTGCCGGCCAGAAAGAGCCTGGCCACTTCCTCATCGGGAACATCGGCCTTGGCCAGATAGCGCAGGTTGTTGTTCCGGACAAAGGCGTCAAAGCCCTCCACCCCGATGGCCACGGTGCGCGGCGGCGTCACGTCGATGGAGGGATACCGCTCCTTCAGCCACCGGTTCTGCGACAGCATCCGGAACAGAAACGCCAGCCCGCGCGCCTTGCCGCCGAGCGACCCCTTGCCCATCTTCAGAAAATCCGTCTCCGGATCAAAATCTCCCGCATGGAAGGACACGACCACGCCGCTTTGCCGTTCCCGTATGCGGTCCCGGATGAGAGAAAGCAGAAAATCCCTCTGGCTGAGCGGACCGGCAAAATCCTCGTTGGTCAGCGGACGCATCACCCCTGCCAGCTCGAACTCGGTCCGCGCGAAGAACCACCGGGAAAAATCGTTGCGCCTGCAGTGGGCCAGAAAGACATCGTCGGGAATGGTCTTGAGCATCCTCTCCACCCCGAACATGCTGGAAGCCCGGCCGATCTCGCCTCCCTCATGGTCCCGAAAGACGAAATCCCCGAACCCGAGCTGCTCGGAAATGAAACGGCGCACCTCGGCCAGCAGAAAGGGGGAATTCTTGTCCACAAAGAAGGCGGGAACCTCTGCCGCCCGGGCAGCATTGGACGATTCGGAACTGGTAAGCAGCAGGGGAACGTCCGGACGCTGCCTATGCACATCCCTGAGCAGGGAGACGCCGGCATCCGCGGTAAGCAGCCCCCCCTTGGGAAAGCGGACATCGGAAATGACCCCCAGCACGCAGTCCTGATACTGCTCGAAGTAGGCCATGGCCTGTCCGTAGGTTTCCGCCACCAGAATCTTGGGGCGGGCACGCATGACAAGGAGACGGTGTTCCTGATTCAGTCCCTCGTGGATGACCTGCTGGGCCTGCAGCACAAGCTCGCGGTAGACCAGGGGAAGCAGCGAGGCAATGTAGGAGGGGGAATCCTCCACGAGAATGATCACGCGGACACCGGCGACCTCGGTATCACGCGCCACGTTACGCTGATCCTCGGCATTCTTGACAATGGCCAGCAGCAGGTCGGCGTTGCCGGTCCAGACAAAGCACCGGTCCACCCCCTGGCGCCGCAGTTCCTCGGCCTGGGCGCTCCGCTGGTGGGTCAGCATCACCACGGACAGGTCGGGATGCCAGTGCTTCACCTGCTCCTGCAGGGAGGCAAGGTCTTCGTCATCAAAGCTCGACATCAGGATGAGCATGTCAAAGTGCTGCTCATCCAGTGTGCGGGGCACGTCCTCGAACCGCGAAACCCACGTCAGGCTCGGCGGCTGGCTGAGGTTAAGGCCGCGATACTCGCTGACCAGCCGCTCGGAAAGCTTGCAGTCCTCTTCCATGACCCAGGCGTCATATGGAGTGGAAACAAGCAGGATATTCCGCACCTTGTGCGGCATCAGTTCCTGATACTGGGCAAAGCGCCTTTCGGCGTCGGTCCGGAGACTGTAGCTGAACGCCGCCTCCTGCGCATCCTTCCGCACGGGGAACTCCTCCGATGCCGGACCCGCGGGCGCAGGTCGCAGCCAGCTTAGGCCTCAAGCACCTCACAGGTCTCGCAGTGCCCCCGCTTGGCCTCGTACATGGCCCTGTCGGCCCGCCAATAGGCACTATCCAGCGTGTCGGTTGCCTTAACCGTTGTCAGTCCGCAGCTTACGCCAACATGCACGTCGCGGCCATCCACCTGCGTCATCGCCCGCTCGGCCAATGCTATGCGGAACCGCCTGACCACCTCGGAAGCCATGTCGGCACGTCCCATGATCAGCAGCATGAACTCGTCACCGCCCCAGCGCGCGACCACGTCGGTCTCACGGAAGGTTGCGCGGGCGATATCCCCCACTGCCTGCAGGATTCTGTCACCCACAAGGTGTCCATGCTCATCATTAATGGCCTTGAATCCATCGAGATCCAGCACGGCCAGCGAAAACGACGAACCGCCCCGTTGCAGCAAAGAATGCAGCAGACTGAAACGGAGCTCCAGTCCCCTGCGGTTGGCAAGCCCGGTAAGGGTGTCCGTCACCATCTGCGTTTCGAGCCGCCGCTGATACCGGTTCACGGCAAAAATGCAGGTTCCCAGCACCACAAGGGTTACCAGCAGCCCACCCACTATCGTGCGCAGCAGGTTGGTGCGGGCGGCAACCATGGCCTCCCGTTCCGGCTGCTGGACCACGAGAATCCAGTCGATCTCCGGAATGTAGCGCGCCGTGAGGAACACCATGCCGTCGGGGCTCTCAAATTCGAAATCCATGGGATAGTTGCGTACGCCCCTGACCTTCTCTGCCACTTCAGGCGTGGCAAGTTCGGCCAGCGTGGCATTCTTGACCAGCGCCGTCCGGGAATGCACCTGCACCTCGCCCGCACGGTTCACCAGGTAGACATTGCGCCCGTTCATGCGCCGATAGTTGGCAAAGATATTGGCAAGCGTGGAAAGCCGGAGCCCCACGCCGGTCACCCCGATGGTTCTTCCGTCACGCCCCTGCACACGGTTGTTGATGAAGACGGTCAGCTCATTGTTGGAAGCCTGGTCCGTATCCACATCCAGCCGCATGGACAACCCGGACGCCAGGAAGGAATAATACCAACCATCATGACTGTCGTTGCGGCTGACCGTCTTGAGCACGTCCTTGAAGTGGTAGTAGCGGCCTGTTTCCGTTGAAACGAAAAAGGCCGAGAAAAAGCCGTATTCCTCGTGTATCCTGCGCAGATACTTGATGACGGCGTCGGTATCCTTTTCCCCCTGCAGCGCCCAGTCCCTGAGAAAGGTGTCGTTGGCCATGACGGAGGACACATGGATGGGGTGCAGCAGGTCCGAATGAATTTCGGAATAGATGGTATCCCGCAGGAGAGGAAGCGAGGAGCTGACAATCTCTTCCCGTATGTAGTTCCGGGACGCCGTATAGTTGACCACGGCGATAAAGATGAATGCCGCGGCCATGACACCGCCAAGCACGATGACAAGTCTGGATTTTTCTGATGACAGAAACATGGAGCCCACCTAGGGAAAAAAACTTTATGTACGTTCTCTCTACCATATGCCCGGGCTTTCCGGAATCCAATAGTCGTTGCATGGAAAATTTCGCCATTATCGGCAAATTTCACCACCCGCGCTGCTCGATCCCTCATATTGAGTGAGCAATCAGTCTGGTTGCCATCCTATGAAAAAGTCACTATAGAGCAATGTTCTCTTTCCGTTAAACTGGGAGTACAGAATATGCCGCACAAGGGTCCACATATTTCCATTAGTTCCGAGTCACTGGTGAACCGGGTGCTGCGTATTGATCTGGACGAATTCGAGGACTGGCCCGAGGCTGTCCGCGATACGGCCATCGCGCTGGCCGAAGAACTGTTCCTCGTCCGATACAACCCGTTCATCGACGCCGAAACCGTACGCCAGAGCGTACAATCCCGTTTCGAACAGGTCGTCCCCGGCCTGGCGCACCACTATGCCACAACCCTGCGTGAAGGTCTCACCATGTTCTGGAGTTCCTACGACTCCGACACCACCTTCCGCGAGGATCTCATACGGCGCATCGGGCAGGTCATCCCGCGTGACCGCATCGACACCCGCCCCAGCTCCCTCGTGGAGTGCTCCACGGATGCCACCGACCTGCGCATGGAACTGCCCCTGCTGGTCGTCGCCCCGGCCAGTGCCGAGGAAGTAAGCGCCGTCGTGCGCCTGGCCAACGAGATGAAGTTTGCCCTCATCCCGCGCGGCGGAGCCTCCGGCTGTACGGGCGGGGCCATTCCCGCGCGCAAGCGCACGGTCGTGCTCAGCCTGCAGAAGCTCAGCAAGATCCGCCACGCCGATCCCGAGAGCATGACCCTGACCGTGGAAGCCGGCGTCATCACCGCCACCGCCATCAAGGCGGCAGCCGACAAGAACATGCTGTTCACGGTTGACCCTGCATCCAAGACCGCGTCCACCATCGGCGGCAACATCGCGGAGAACTCCGGCGGCCCCTTCGCCTTCGAATACGGCACGACCCTCGACAACATTCTCTCCTACCGGATGGTCACTCCCACCGGGGAAATCATCGACGTGGAACGCGTGAACCATCCGCGCCACAAGATCATGGAGAACGAAACCGCCACCTTCGAGGTCAAGGACGTCTCCGGCGGCGTGCGCACGGTCATCTCCCTGCAGGGGGATGAAATCCGCAAGCCCGGCCTCGGCAAGGACGTGACCAACAAGTTCCTCGGCGGCCTGCCCGGCGTGCAGAAGGAAGGCACCGACGGCATCATCGTGGAAGGCTGCTTTATCTGCCATCCGCCCCAGAAGCATTTCCGCGTCATCGTTCTGGAATTCTTCGGCCGTTCCATGCACAACGCCATGCTGGTCATCAAGCAGGTTGTGTCGCTGCGGGACACCATCCGCAAGCAGGGGGACCTCGTCAAGATTTCCGCGCTGGAAGAGTTCGGCATCAAGTACGTGGAGGCCATCGAGTACCAGAAGAAATCCACCCAGTACGAGGGCTCTCCCATCTCGGTGCTCATCCTGCAGCTTGATTCCAACGACGAGCAGGCCCTTGAACAAAACGTGCGCGACATCGTGGACATCTGCGCCCCCTACGACCAGGTGGACGCCTTTGTTGCAAGCGACGCCGCCGAAGCGGAACACTTCTGGGAAGACCGGCACAAGCTTTCGGCCATTGCCCGCCGCACCTCCGGGTTCAAGATCAACGAGGACATCGTCATTCCCATCGATGTCATCCCCGATTTTGCGGAC
Organism: Halodesulfovibrio sp.; assembly: GCA_003252375.1. Lineage (GTDB taxonomy): Bacteria > Desulfobacterota > Desulfovibrionia > Desulfovibrionales > Desulfovibrionaceae > Halodesulfovibrio. The sequence continues at coordinate 52,103 of QKEJ01000177.1, read as the reverse complement.
TTCATCGAAGCCCAGAACCAGCAGTGCATGGGCAAGGCCTACCGCGCCGCCCTGCAGGATATCGGCCGGGTGCACGGCATGCCCCTGGAAGACAAGAGCATGAACAGGGAGTTCACCTATGCCTCCAAGGTGGCACAGGGCAAGATTCCCACCTCGGAGCTCTCGGACCAGGAAATGCTGGACCGCGCGTCCAGCTACTTTGACGAACTCGCGGAAGCCCATCCCGCGCTGAAGCGTCAGTTCCAGAAGATCTTCGACCACATGGTCGCCACCCGCATCATCATTGCCAACCACATGCACGCGGGTGACGGCAACTGCCACGTGAACATCCCGGTCAACTCCAACGACCCCATCATGCTGCACAACGCCGAAGAGGTGGCCGAGGCCGTGATGGCCAAGGCGCAGGAGATGCACGGTGAGGTCACGGGCGAACACGGCATCGGCATCACCAAGATCAAATTCCTGTCCGAAGAGAAGATGCAGGCCCTCAAGACCTTCAAGAGTCGGGTTGACCCTCACTCCATCATGAACCCCGCCAAGCTCACGCAGCGGGAGACGCCGGTCAAGCCCTTCACCTTCTCGTTCAACAGGCTCATCCGGGACATTCAGGCGTCCGGTCTTGCGGACAAGGAACGGCTCATCGGCCTGCTCACCAATATCCAGGTCTGCACCCGCTGCGGCAAGTGCAAGCAGGTCTGCCCCATGTTCTTCCCCGAAGGGGCGCTGCTGTACCACCCCCGCAACAAGAACCTCAGCCTCGGGGCCCTGCTTGAGGCGGTCTATTATTCCCAGGTCAGCAAGGGCAAGCCGGACGAGAACCTGCTCGCCCAGCTGCGCAAGCTCATGGAGCACTGTACCGGATGCGGAAAGTGCACGGCCGTGTGCCCCGTGAAGATCAACTCCTCCAGCGTGGCCCTGGAACTCCGGGCCTTCGTGGATGAGGAAGGCGCCGGCGGCCACCCCATCAAGTCCAAGGTGCTGGAGTTTCTGTCCAAGGACACCTCCGCCCGCGTGCCCCGTGCGGCCAAGATGGCGGCCATGGGCCAGAAGCTGCAGAACCGGATGCTCAATGTCATTCCGCCCTCGTGGCGCTCCGGCTTCGACAGCCCCCTGTTCTCGGGACCGGGACCGGAAATGGGCTACAAGAGCCTTGCCGAGACCGTGAAACTGGACAAGGGATCCATCTTCCTGCCCAAGTCGAAAGCCGGCTCCACGGCCACGGAAGCGGTCTTCTACTTCCCCGGCTGCGGCGGTTCCCTGTTCTACCGGAATATCGGCCTGGCCGGACTGGTACTCATGCTCAAGGCCGGGTACGCCGTCACCATGCCCGAAACGCACCAGTGCTGCGGCTACCCGCTGCTGGCTGCGGGCAAGGACACGCTCTACCAGACCAACCGGGAACGCAACCTCGCCGCCATGAGCACCCTTTTCGCCAAGGCGGAAGCTGCGGGGCTCAATGTCACCCACGTTGTCACGGCCTGCGGCTCGTGCCGCGAGGGACTGGAAAAGCACGATCTCACCGCGTCCGTGAAGCCGGGCCTGATCCACAAGGACATGGTCCAGCTGCTCGTGGAGCAGGGCGACAAGCTGGGTATTCCCCGCTTTGCCGACGGCAAGCCCCTGCTGTACCACGCGGCCTGCCATGCGGAATGGAGCGGCGTGCACAAGGTCAAGGCGGCAGGCATCTACCAGAAGGCGCTGGCTGGCCTGACCGGAGCCACGGTGACCATCAATCCCGGCTGCTGCGGCGAATCGGGCATGGGCGCCATGACCAACCCCGAGATCTACAACAAGCTGCGCGCCCGCAAGCAGCAGAATCTGGAAAGCGGCCTTACCGGCTATGCGGCCGGTGCCCCCATCGTGGTGGGATGCCCCTCCTGCAAGGTTGGCATCGCCCGGACGCTCATCAACATGCATGAGAAGCGTCCCGTCCTGCACACGCTGGAGTACCTTGTTGAGAACATGCACGGGGATGACTGGAAAAAGGCCTTCAAGCGCCTTGTACTGGACAGCCTGCACAATCAGGCGTCCGGCGTCCGCGTCGTGGATGACAGCGCGCTGTAGCCCTTTCACTCCTGCACACAGCAATATAAAAGCCCCCGCACTGCGGGGGCTTTCTTTTTCTTCTACCGGCCCCGGGGACCGACGGAGATGCTACGCGGGTTCGAACTCGCTCTTGGGAGCGCCGCACACCGGGCACACCCAGTCTGCAGGGATGTCATCGAACGAGGTGCCGGCAGCAACGCCATTGTCGGGATCGCCTTCGGCGGGGTCATACTCGTAACCGCAAATGGAACATACATACTTCTGCATCGGTGCTATCCTTTCGTATCGTTGGTCTTAGAGTTCAGCTTTCCAGTGGCCGTGCAGGTTGCAATATTCACGGGCAGTAACCTTGGTGGCGGACACGCAGAACTCCGCTTCGGGGGTGTCGCCGGGCTTCAGGAACTTGGTGTAGCTCACGCCGTCAGCAACGAGCTCGATCCACTGAATCCAGTGCTTTTCTTCCATGGGATGCGCCACGGCGCCAACCTTTACCTTGAAGCCGTTGGGCGTCTTCTCGATAACAGGTACGTGCTTTTCCTTGGCAGCGTCAACAGTTCCCTCGGCCTGCAGTTCCATTTCCTCGCCGCAGCAGACGATATCAGCGCCGCCGCCAACCAGGACTTCTACCATGTTACCACAATGCTTACACTTGTACACTTCAAGAAACTTAGGCATGAAGCCTCCTATAATTTGTATGGTTTTCCGTCGTTACGTTAACTGCCGTCCCAGTACATCGGGACATGACAGTGGGGAGTTCTGACTTTGGACACCATACATCCGTTCGTCGGTCTGTTCAATCCCTAATTGCAACTTTCTTGCATACGCCTGCGAAGAACAGGTCAGGGAGCCAGCAGCACCTGCAGGTCGGACGAGGCCACATCCAGCTCCTGCTCGAACATGAGGCCGCACTCCTCGCCGTGCACCCAGCGTACGGAACTGCGCAGCCCGTTCAGCGAAAGGCCGTTCATGGAGAGCATGGTGTCGAAATGCACCACGGCACCCTCCGGCAGCGGCCCCTTGGGAGCCACAAGGCGGATGCGCGCACCGCCGGGGCTTATGTCGATGAGATGGACCTCGAACACTCCCGGCTCCGCGCGGAGCCTGCAGAGATGACTGAATCCGTAGGCCTTGAGTTCAAGCCGCGAATGCTTGCGGCGTTCCAGATGAGACATGCCGGTTCCCCTCCCATGTCATAACAGTGCTGCGTGTCGATATCCCCCTGCCCCGCATCATTCCTTGAAACGTTCCACCATCACGTTCAGCTTGTGCGCCATTCCCGCCACATCGCGGATGGCGTCATTCGCTTCCTGGATACTCCCGGAAATCGTCTGCGACAGCTGGTTGATGGATGTAATGTTCCGATTGATCTCTTCACTGGTGGCGGACTGCTGCTCCGATGCCGTGGCGATGGAGCGGACCATGTCGGCCATCTCTTCCGAACGCTGCACGATCTTGGTGAAAATATCCCCGGTCTGTCCGGCCTTTTCCGCCGTATGGACGCTGCGGCGCTGGGTATCGGTCATTCCCGTCACTGCATTGCGGGTGCTCTCCTGAATCAGCACCACAGCCTCTTCCACCTCGCGGGTGGCGGTCATGGTCTTCTCGGCCAGTTTGCGCACCTCGTCCGCAACCACGGCGAATCCACGCCCGGCGTCACCGGCACGGGCGGCCTCAATGGCCGCATTCAGGGCCAGCAGGTTGGTCTGATCGGCAATGTCGTTGATCACGCTGATGACATTGCCGATATTTTCCGCGCTTCCCGCCAGCTCGTTGAGGCTGGAGGCCAATTCGGCCGCGCGCTCCGACATCTCCCGGGTTTCCTGCACGGTGGAAGCCATCTCGCTTCCTCCCTGCGTGGCTTCGCCACTGGCCTGCTCGGCCATCTGAGCCGTGGATGTGGCGCTCTGGCTCACCTCCAGCACGGAGACATTCATCTCCTCCATGGCCGTGGCGACCTGGCTTGTCTGGCCCGCAGTCTGCTCGAAGTTCTCCGTCACCTCGCTCATCTGACCCGAAAGCTGCTGTGCCGCCGAGGCAAGGTTCATGGAAATGGCGGTCACCTCTTCTGCCACGGAGAGCAGGTTGCGCCGGTTGGCCTCAATACGGGCCTTGTCCTGCTCTTCCTGCGTCAGATCAATCATCACCCCGATGGCCCCGGTCACCTCGCCGCTCGCCCCCTTGAGGGGCGAAAACTCGTATTGCAGGGGAAACGCCACGCCGTCGGAGCGCTTGTAATTGATGCGCCCGCTGGCACTGCGCCCGGTGTCCAGCACCGCCTTCGCCACATCCTCGGCATGCCCGCCCGTGCTGAGCAACGCCTGCAGGGTCTGGGCCTTCAGCTCCTCCTCGGACACACCGAAAATGGCCCGGATGGGCGTATTGGCAAACTCGACTCCCTGCTCCCGGTTCACCACCACCATGGGCACGATGATGCCGTTGAGAACGGACCGGTTATACTGCAACTGATCCCTGATGGTCACCACCATCCGGGAGAGATTGGTGCACAGCCTGCCCAGCTCGTCCGATCCGGAGTCGCTGAAGTTGATGCCATAGTTGCCCTTCTCGATCTCGTTGCTGATATTCGTGATGCAGCGGATGCGGTTGACTATGCCGAACTTCATGAAGAGCAGCAGCACGGCGATGAGCCCGGCCATGCCCGCAAAGGAAATGCCCGCCCCCATGTACTGCGCCTTGTGCAGCATGCCCATTTCGCTGGAAATGTTCTTGAACATGACCATGGCCCCCAGCACCTTGCGGCTGGCGCCGTGGCAATGATGACAGCTGGGCGCGTTCATGATGGTGTGCGTGGATATGAAATAGGGGGTTCCCGAGATGGTGACCGGGCTGGAGTGCTTGCCGGGATCGTCCAGCGCCCGGCGTACCAGCGACGAGAATTCGGCACTGTCGTACAGCCCGGTCAAGGGCTTGCGCAGCCCCTCCTCCCGGGTGCCGTAGCTCACCACGCCGTCGTAGTCCGTCAGAAAGACGTCGATATCCTTGTACTCGTCACGGATGTGGTCGAACTTGGCAACGGTCCCCTCGTCGTCTCCCACGGACATGGGGTCCGCCACGGCGCTGAGCAGCAGGTCGGAAACCGATTCCGCCGAATCGTGGATGAGGTAAAACGCCTCTTCCTTCTGATTGTAGGAGTTGGCCAGAAACAGCCCGACAAACGACACGATGGACGCAAGTGTCACCAAAAGAAACACCTTCATCCCGAGGGAACGGTGCAGAAACTGCATGGAAGCCTCCCGTAGAACGTGGAACGCGTCTGTACGAATCCATCCGGCACGGACACCCCTATCCGCTCTCCCCCTGCGATGGATTGCAATGGCACGGCAATGGTGTGATCGCGCACTGCAAAAACAGCGGAGCGCACCACACAAGCACACAGTACATCTCTTAGCCCCCCTGTAGAATACTCTGCAGAGTGCGTCAAGCAGCGCCCGCTTTTTGGTGGGAAACGTTACAGAAAAAGCAACGTCCCCCCCGCGGGATGCAACCCCGCGAGGTGGCCTTATCTGCGTCTTCGCAACTGGTATCGGGTCACTGCGGCATTGTGCTCACGCAACGTCGAACTGAAGTGGTGGCCGCCATCTCCCTTGGCGACAAAGTAGAGAAACTTGTGCTGTTGCGGATGCACCGCCGCGCGGATGGCCTCCAGCCCGGGAGAGCAGATGGGGCCTGGGGGGAGCCCGCCATGCACATAGGTGTTGTAGGGGTTTGTCTCATTCCTGAGGTCTGCCCGGGTTATGTTGCCGTTAAACGCGGGCCCGATGCCGTAGATGACCGTGGGGTCCGCCTGCATGCGCATCTTCCGCCGCATGCGGTTGGCGTAGACACCGGCAACAACGGCACGCTCGTCAGGCTGTGACGTCTCCTTTTCCACCAGCGAGGCCAGGATGAGGATGCGGCGCAGTTCGTCCGCGGAAGGTGGCCCATCGGCCCAAAGCGGGGCCGTTCTGCGCCAGAACATGTTGACCAGCCTGTCCGCCACCTCCCACGCCGTACGCGGGGTCATGACTTCCGGCTTGTCCATGAGATAGGTTTCGGGAAAGAGAAATCCCTCGGCATTGTCAAAGGGAATACGGTGCTCCCTCAGAAAATCGGGGTCATGAATGACCTGCCGGAAATCGTCAAACCGGGCAAACTCCTGCTCCTCCACGGCGCGGGCCACTTCCCACCAGGGAAGTCCCTCGCGGAAATGCAGACGATACTGCACAGGCATGCCGGACACGAGCATGTCCAGCACCCTGTCGGGCGTCCAGCCGGTGTTGATGACAAACTCGCCGGCCTGTATCGCCCCGGTCTGTTTGCGGTACCGGGCCAGCAACCGGAACTTGGTCACGTCCGTGATGGCATTCCGTTCCTTGAGCATGCGGGCCACGGAGTCGAAGCTGGCGCCGGACCGGACGCGAATGCTGATGTCCTGCCCCTGTTCTTCCGGTACGCTCTTCAGAAAGGACGCGGCCTGCTGCCACACCACAAGGCTGGCCAGCAGGATGAGCGCTCCCAGTACCCCGGCGCTGACGAATACGGCCCTGCGTCCCTGCATCACTCCACCCTGCAGCGCCGGTCCACCGGCTCCTCGAGAAAGGTTTCCAGAATGCGCACCGCAGCCTGCTGATCAACAACCTTGCGGATCTCGCGGTTGTCCAGTCCGGCCTCGCGAAGATCCGCCTCGGCTTCGTGCGAACTGAGCATCTCTGCCATGAAGTAGACGGGCAGGTCGCATCGCCGCATGAGCCGGGCCGCGAAATTCCGCACCTGTCTCGTCATCAGGGTCTCCGTGCCATCCAGAAGCGTGGGCAGCCCCACCACGATTCCTGCAGGTCGCTCCTCCTCGATAAAGGCAAGCAGCTCCCCGAAGAACCGGTCCTTGGTGGTCATGGTGATGGTACGGCGCGGAAAGGCCATGCTTCCGCCCGTATCCGTGGCGGCAAGACCTGTACGCTTGGTGCCGTAGTCAATGGCGATGAATTTCATGTGCTGCATCCCGGGTTATGCGAAGAAAAACGCGCACGGATACGATCCGTGCGCGCTGTTGTAGCCTGTGACGACCCGCCCGTCCACCGTTGGCGAGTCCCTCCCCTCATCGGATGGCGACATCCGCCGCCACGATGCCGAGAATACCGCCCTGCGCATCGCGGAACGGGCCGGAAACCGTGATGCACGGCTGCCCGGTGGCGGAGGAGATGTACACGCTGGAGACATAGAGGGTATCCGTCTCCATGGGACCGGAGAACCAGGGACGGGATGCCCAGTTCTTGCCCCGCGCCTTGGCGTCCTCCGGGCTCTCGCTTCCCGGTCGGGGGATGTTGGCAGTGGGCTGTTTCCCCGTGGCATCGGTCATGTAGAGGAGCTCCACGAACGCATAGCGGGTGATGACCGAACGCATGGCCTTCTCCTGCCGTGCCGGATCGCCGGAAAGGATATCCGGCGACGTGACGAGATCACGCATCAGTTCATGCGCCTTGCCGCTGCCGATGAGCCGGAACACGCTGTTCAGGTTCCCAAGACTGTCCACTTCGGTGGAGAGCCTGGACAACGCGCCGAGCGATTCGCGCATGTGCCCATTGGTGGTGCCGGAAATCTCGTCCACGGTGGCGATGATGCTGTTGATATGTTCTGCGCTGGCTGCCTGTTCGCTGGCCGCCGCGGCAATGGACTGGATCTGTCCTGCGCTGTCCTCGGCCAGCAGCACAATGTCCTCGAGCAGATTCCCGGAACGGGAGGCCAACTCCGTGGCCTGGTTCACAAGGTGCACGGTCTCGTGCATGCTGTCACGGGTCTGCTGGACGCCCTGCTTGATGGCCGTAATCTGGCTGCCCACCTCGCCGGTGGCCTGCATGGTCTTTTCGGCCAGCTTGCGTACTTCGTCCGCCACCACGGCGAATCCACGTCCGGCGTCTCCGGCGCGTGCCGCCTCGATGGCGGCATTGAGCGCCAGCAGGTTGGTCTGGTCCGCAATGTTGGAAATGATTTCCATCACCTGGTCCACGGCATCCGCCTTTGCTCCCAGCCCGTTCACCACGTCCTCCAGGGCCTGGGTACGCTCATGTACATCGGTGATGGCACGCACGGTCTGGGAAACGGACGTCGCGCCTTCCTGAGCCCGGGAGCGGGTCGTGTCGCTATGCGTGGACGCAGATTCGGACGCCTCGGCCACCTGCTGTACGGCGGCATTCATCTGTTCCATGGCCACCGTGGCCTCACTGGCCAGCTGCTGCTGCTTCTCGGAGCCCTCGCTCGCGCTGGAAGCGGCCGACTGCAGTTCCCGCCGGGCAGTGCGGATACCATTGATGGAGTCATCCAGGGTTTCAGAGGAGTTGAGCAGTCCCTTGCAGCGAACCTGCTCCGCCTTTTCGCGGGCTTCGGCAATTTCGGCCCGTGCCTGGGCTGTTGCGGCGCGCTCCTTCTCAAGATCGGCCCGCCCCTCCTGCCCGGCTGCGGCAAGAGCGCGCAGATGCTTCACCAATGCGGCGCACGGGGCGGCGCATCCGGCGGGCAGAGCCTGCAAAGCCGACGACAGGGCCTTTTCTCCTGTCCCGGCATCAGCAGCCATGGCCAGAAACCGCACCAGTGACGCGTCACGACGCCTGGCACCAAGAGCCCGGAGCCAGCCCCACAGGGCCAGCAAGGCAAACAGGGCGCACAGGACGCCCAACACAGGCACCGCACCGGGCGCATCGGCACCGCCTGCAGCCAAGGCCGCCTGCGGGCAACCTATCACGGCAGCCCGAAGCCCCCATCGCGTGATGCGTTTCACACGCTGAATGGAATACAACATGGTTCCCCCTTGCGGAATTCGTCATCATCCCCCATCGGCCTGCAGCAGCCGCATGGGCGGACGGAAGCGGCGTGCCTCCCCTACACCAACACGTCGCGCCTGATCGATCAGTATTTCACATCGGCAGCATTGAGCAGTTCATCCGAAACCGTCAGCCCCATACGCGCAGCCGCTGCCGGATTCATATGGAAAGAAAGATTTTTCTGAAACTCCACAGGGGTATCGGCAGGCTTGACGCCGGCAAGGATGCGCCGGGCCATGGCGCCGGTCTGACGGCCGTGTTCGTAATAGTCGAAGCCCATGGCGGCGACAGCGCCGCGACGGACGGAATCCGTATCCCCGGCATACAGGGGCAGACGGCTCTTCTCACAAACCTTGACCACCCCTTCCAGCGCGGAAATCACGGTGTTGTCGGTGGGCACGTAGATGGCATCCACCGATCCCACGAGGCTCAGTGCGGCCTGATACACGTCGGCGGAACTGGTCACCGGCGCCTCGGCAATGACGATGCCCATCTCAGCAGCGGCAGCCTTGAGGCGCTTGACGCTGGAAACGGAGTTCATCTCACCCGCATTGTACATGACCCCCAGCGTCTTCAGCTGCGGCTGGAACTTGCGGACCATTTCCAGATGCTTTCCCATGGGCATCTGGTTGGAGACCCCCGTAATCATCCCCCCGGGATGCGCATAATCCTTGACCAGTCCGGCCAGCAGCGGATCAGTGATCGCCGTGAAGAGCATGGGTGTATCCTTCAGCTGCGGCACCTTGTCATACAGCCGGGCGCAGGCCTGCGCGGGGGGCGTGGCTATGGCCACGATCATGTCGGGCAGATCGCCCGCAATCTGGGTGGCAATCTGCCCCACGGTCCCAATATTGCCGTGCGCGTTGTACACCTTGAACTCCACGGACTTGCCGTTTTCAAGCAGGTCATCCTGAAACCCCTTGAGGACGGCATCCAGGGCAGGATGCTCCACGAACTGGGCAATGGAGATACGGACAGAGTCCCCGGCATAGGCAACTGTCGTCAGGCAGAGAAGGAACAGGCAAAGAAGGGGCAGAATAACGCGTTTCATGGATTCCTCATGCGGTTGTGTGCTCTTCGGCAGGAGCGGTAACACTACAAAATTGTCAAGTTCGGCTACTCGTTGACTTTCGTAGCTCACTATGCAAGGGCTTGCAAGTGCAATAAGCGGCTAGCGTAGCCGCACCGTTCCAGCAACAGCCCCTTTTTTGCAAAAATGTAGTTTCATGTCCACACCACACTCCGCCTACCTCTTTGTTCAGTGCCTTACCGACTCCCTGTTCCCGGAAGCCGCCGAAAGCATGGCCTCAGTCCTACACAGGCTCGGCGTCACCATGCACTATCCCCCGGACCAGACCTGCTGCGGGCAGCCGGCCTTCAACACCGGGTACCGCCGCGAGGCAGCAGCTGCCGCCAGACGCTTCGTGGAGCTCTTTGAAGCCGCCGAAGCCATTGTCTGCCCATCCGGCTCCTGCGTGCACATGGTGCGGCACCACTACCCAGAACTCTTCCCGGACGACGAGCTCATGCGCGAACGGGCCCGCCGGGTCGGCCGCAAGACCTACGAATTCACGGAATACCTGGTGGATGTGCTGGGAATCACCGACGCAGGCACGCAGCTCGGTTCGCAGTTCAGCGGCACGGTCACCTACCACGACTCCTGCCACCTTGCCCGGGGGCTGGGCATCCGCCGTCAGCCCCGGCAGCTGCTTGAAACCACGCCCGGCCTCGTGCTTGCGGAAATGCCGGAAAGCGATCGCTGCTGCGGTTTCGGCGGGACGTTCAGCGTCAAGTACGCGGATATTTCCGCAGCCCTTGCCGACGAGAAGGCCGACAACATCATCGCCTCCGGCGCCGGTACGGTCACCGGCTGCGACGCCAGCTGTCTGCTGAACATCAGGGGCAGCCTGTCACGCCGCAACAGCCCCGTGCAGGTACTGCATATCGCCCAGATTCTGGACCCGGCACGAACTGACGGCAGCAAGGGAGGAAACCAGGCATGAGTGCAGGAAACACGTCTCCCAAAGGCTATGTCGCTGCCGCATCCACGGCCCTGCACGACACGCGCCTGCGCTCCGCGCTGCGCATGATTCAGGACCGGATCGGCAAGGGCACCATGGCCACATGGCAGGCCATGCCCGACCAGAGCCTGCGCCACGACGCCAAGGCCGCCCGCCTGCGCACCCTCGACAATCTGGACATCGTGCTCGAGCGCCTCGCCTCGGCCATACGGGAACGGGGAGGACACGTCTTCTTTGCAGCCGATGCCGAAGAGGCCCGCAACTACTGCCTGCAGGTCGCCCAGCGCAACAACGTGCGCAGCGTGGTCAAGGGCAAGTCCATGACCTCGTCCGAAATCGGGGTGGACGCCCTGCTGCACGCCAACGGCATAGAAGTGACGGAAACCGACCTCGGCGAATACATCCTGCAGCTTGCCGACGATATCCCCTCGCACATCATTGCGCCCTGCATCCACATGGACCGCAAGCAGATCGCCGAGCTCTTCACCCGCACGCTGGGCATCGAGTACACCGAGGATCCACCCACGCTCACCCGCGCGGCCCGCAAGGCCCTGCGGGAAAAACTGCTGAACGCGGACATGGGCATCACCGGATGCAACCTCGCCTGCGCGGAAACCGGGCACATCGCCCTGGTCTCCAACGAGGGCAACATCCGCATGTCCACCACCATGCCCCGCGTACACGTCTCGCTCATGGGCATGGAGCGCGTCACCGCCACCCTGCGCGAGCACGACATGCTGCTGCGCCTGCTCACCCGCGGCGCGGCCGTGCAGAACATTTCCACCTATGTCAGCTTTGTGGGCGGCCCCCGTCAGCCCGGCGAAACGGACGGCCCGGAGGAATTCCACCTCGTCATCATCGACAACGGCCGCTCCCGCATCCTTGCCGACCCGCGCTACCGCGAGGTGCTGTCCTGCATCCGCTGCGGCGGCTGCCTGAACATCTGCCCCGTATACGCCCGCATCGGCGGTCACTCGTACGAATCGCCCTACCCCGGCCCCATCGGCGCCGTGGTCACGCCGCTGCTCTACGGCGTCAACGAACGGGCGGACCTGTGCCGCGGCGAGACGCTCTGCGGCGCCTGCAAGGACATCTGCCCCGTGGGCAACGACCTGCCCCGCATGCTTTCCGAACTGCGCCACGCACTGGCGTACGGAGACGCCGAATGGGACGTCGCCCCGGTCAGCGCCTCGGAACGCGCGGCCTTCCGGTTCTGGGCATGGGCCATCAGCCGACGCGGCGTCTATGACCTGCTGCTCGGCGCAGTCCGGCTTGCCCAACGCCCCTTCACCCGCAACGGGATGATCCGGCGCATGCCGTTCGGCCCCGTTGCCCGCTGGACAGCGGGCCGCGACCTTGTCCCTGTTGCGCGCACTACCTTTGCCCAGCGCTGGAAACAGGGCAGTGTCCCCGGTTCCGCACAGGACAACGGCCCCCACCGGAAGTAGGAGACGATCATGGAACAGAACACCTTTCTTGCCACCATCCGCTCCGCGCTCGGACACCCGGTCCGGCGGCTTCCGGAAAGCGTGCCCGGCCTCTTTGATTCGCGCAGCGAAACCCATCTGCCCGAGCAGCAGGCCCTGCTCGCCGCAGCAGACCGCTCCGCAACGGAACAGGCGGCCCTGCTGGATGTCCTGCGCAACGCCGCTGCCCCCATCAACCTGCAGGTGCATACGGCGTCTTCCGTGCAGGAAGCCGCCGCCGTTGTCGCAGCAATTGCCGTGGAAACCGACACCGAATGGGGCGGCGCCAAGCAGGTCGCCATGCACGACCACCCGCTGCTGCAGGCGCTCGACCTTTCCAATGTGCTTGCGCCGCACGACATCCGGGTGCATGTGACGCACGACGGAGAAACGCCGGAAGAGGCCCGCAACGCCGTTATCGCCTCCTACATGGGCATAACCAGCGCCGAATGGTGCGTGGCTGATTCGGCAACCATTGCCGTGGCCACCACGCCGCAGCAACCGCGCGCCACATCGCTGGTGCCGTCGGTGCACGTGGCCGTAATACGGCAGACGCAGTTGCTCGCCACTCTGCCGGAGCTCTATGCCCGCATCGCCCTGGACCATGCCGGGGGCGCTCCCGCGGCAACCTCGTTCACCTTCATCTCCGGCCCATCCAAGACGGCCGATATTGAAGCCTGCATGGTACACGGCGCACACGGCCCCAGAGCCATGCATCTGGTCGTGGTGGACGCCTAGCGCCCTCCTCCCCGCACAACAGAGGCGCGGCATGGCATCGTTGCCATACCGCGCCTTTCATGCGTGTATGTCCCGGAATCCGTTATTGCCGCAGGGCAATCTCCGCCAGGGCGTTGACCGTGGCTGCAGCCAACGGCGAGCCGCCCTTGCGCCCCCGGATGGTGACATAGGGGATGCGCGTCTGCGCAAGCAGCAGCTCCTTGGACTCCGCCGCATTCACAAACCCGACCGGCATGCCGATGACAAGCGCAGGCATGCCGCCCCCGGTGTCCATGTGCTCCATGAGCCGGATAAGGGCCGTGGGGGCGTTGCCTATGGCCATGATGCTGCCGCCGAGCTCGGCCTGAACAGCATCCATGGCCGCATGGGCGCGGGTGGTGTTGTCCGCCTTGGCGCGGGCCACCACGTCGGGCCGGTTCAGCAGACATTGCACGGAACAGCCCAGCGGCTCCATGCGCCGCAGGGGAATGCCGGAACGGGCCATCTCGGTATCCGTGAACACGGTGCAGCCGCGCCGGAGCGCCGCCAGCCCGGCCGCCACGGCATCCGGATGAAATGTGATGTGGTTGAGCAGGTCGAAGTCCGCCGAAGTGTGAATAAGCCGACGGGCGATCTCCCACTGTGCCCCCTCAAAGGGGCGCGGGCTCGGCACCTCGGCGTCGATGATCTCGAAGGAACGGGCTTCTATGCCCGTCGGCGTGAAGTAGGGTTGGAGCGACGTCACGAAATCTATCCTCGGGAGCCGCGCACGCAGGCCTCCACAAAGGCCTCTGCCACGGCGGGGTTAGAAGCGAAATGAAGATGGACATAGGATCCGAGGGTGTTGCGGTGGACAAAGCCTTCCGACTGCCCGAGCCAATCCCTGCGATCCTTGACCTTGTAGACGGCCAGGGCGGAGGGATCCTGCTCCGCCACATAGGAATAATGAAATTCGTGCCCGCGTGCCACGGTCCAGGCCGGCCCCAGGATTGAGGGAGCCATGGTGTTCACCTCCCGGTACCCCAGCGCCCTGAACCGTTCATCCATCCGGCAACGCATGGCAAAGCAGCCGCACATGGGCACTGTCTCGCCCTCGGCCGTGCGCAGCTCCCGCATGAGGTACATGAAGCCCCCGCACTCGGCGTAGACCGGCCTGCCGCTCTCGCTGAATTCACGTACGGCATGGCGCATCTCGATATTGCCGGCAAGCTGCCGGGCATGCAGCTCCGGATATCCGCCTCCCAGATAGAGTCCGTCCAGACCGGCGGGCAGTTCGGCATCCGCAAGGGGGGAAAAGAAGCAGAGTTCGGCCCCCGCCTCCTGCAGCAGGCGCAGGTTATCCTCGTAATAGAAGCAGAAGGCGGCATCGCGGGCCACCCCTATCCGGGCACGCACGGGCCGCTCCCGAGGCTCTTCCGGAAGCCCGGGATGCAGGGACGGGAGCAGCGAAAGCAGTCCGGGCACATCCACGCCGCCCTCAACCCAGTTGGCCATGCCCTCAAGACGCGGCGCGGCAAGAGGATGGTCGTCCGCAGTCATCAACCCCAGATGCCGGGATGGTACGGACAGAGCCTCGTCACGCGGCAGGCATCCCGCCAGACGGACCGACGGGCAGTAGGTGGCCATGGATTCTGCAAGCAGCGCCCTGTGGTTCTCGCTGCCCACACGGTTGAACACCACGCCCGCAAAGGTCAGGGCATCATCAAAGGCGGTATAGCCGCTGACCAGCGCAGCGGCCGAGCGGGCCATGGAGCGGGCATCCGCCACCAGCAGGACAGGCGCATCCAGCCATTTGGCGATTTCGGCCGTGGATCCGGCATCACCTGAACCGGAGGCACCGTCATACAGCCCCATCACCCCTTCCACAACGGCCACATCCGGTCGTACGGCGGCATGGACCGTATGCCGGAGAAAGATATCCTGCACGGCCTTGCGGCCCGTCATCCAGCCATCCAGCGTATGGCTGGGACGTCCGGTAACCGCAGCATGATGCCCGGGATCGATGAAGTCCGGCCCGACCTTGAATGCCTGCACCACCAGCCCCCGCCGCACAAGCGCAGCCATGAGGGCAAGGCTGGTCAGGGTCTTGCCGCAGCCGCTGTGGGTGCCGGCAACGATGAGTACTTTGGTCATCCGGCTAGAGATCCCGGCGGGAGAACTTGCGCCGCATGATATCGGCATCCTCGGGCTGCGCCGAGGCCTGCAGCTCCGGACTGCTGCCGTAGCAGGTGAATTCGTTGTTTTCCATGATCACGTATCCGGCGGACAGCACCCGTGTGTAGGGCAGCTGTTCGCGCATGTCGGCATGATCCACGCGTTGCGGAAAGATGAACGGCACGGGCTGTCCCGAAAAATCCTCAAACATGATGTACTTCATTCCAGAGCTCCGGTCGCAAGCTGAGTTTCACTCCAGCCCTTGTACGATCTTTGCGGCAAAAGGTCCATCGTCCCACTCGCTTCCCGGCCGTTCCCCAGCCGTTCCCCGGCAATCGCTCCACACATTGCCATGTCGCAGACGTCGTATTACAGACAACCCGGCCGCATGATAAACGCCTTCTGACGGAGTATCACATGGATTCGGCTCTCCTTTCGCTTCCTTCCTCCCTTCTCCCGCTTCTGCAACTGGGGCTGGGCAGCGCCATCGGCGCCCTGGCCGGTCTCCTGCTCCACAGCCTGATCATGACACGTCTCCTTCGTGGCCGTGGGCCCGGAAGCTATCTGTACGGCCTCACAGAGCGCATGGCCACACAGATCACCCTCCTCCTGCGGCAGAGTCTTGCGGATGCCGGGGACAAGCAGAGCAGCCGCTACACGGACATGGTCCGCACCGCCGCCGCGGAAGCCCTGCACGGCTGGGTGGACCGGTTCATGGAAGAGCGGCTCGCCTCCATCCACCCCATGGCCGGAGCCCTCATCAAGGGAGCATTGGGCAAGACCCTGCGCGAAATGCTCAAACGGGAACTCGACACCCTGCTGCCATCCATCCTGCAGAATGCTGTCCGCACCGGGATACGGAGCAAAGAACTGGAAGCAACCATCCGCCAACTCCTGCTGCAGGGGCTTAATACGCCGGACAGCGTGCCGTTTCATAGCCTGCTGCACGCAGAGACACGCATCTTTCGCACCTGCGGGCTCCTGACCGGTGGCCTTGCAGGCTTTTCCGCCTCGGCCCTTTCCCTGGCAGTTCAGGCTTTGTAGCCGCCCGGGAGACAAAAAGGGCCGTGGTGCCTCCCCTCTCCCGACTTCCGATGTCTCTTTCTGTCCAGGGGACATCTTCACCTCTGCACCCCATGAAGCATAGCGGCATGCCGATAACATGCACAATATGCGATTTGATAAATCTATACCCCACATTATGACACATTCACAAAGCACTGTTGCACAAGAATGTAACGATATTCGACGTCATGGACAGACATTCGCCACGCCATATCAAGAAACATAACAGTATGCATTCTACTGACAAATCAAATACACCAGACCACATTACAATATATTTTAAATATTGCAGTCTGCTTAAAATTCATTGCATTTTTCAAAGGTTTCTGGAATAAAACTTCGGAGTCATGACAAGTCAGGGAGCATGATGCACCGCCACACATCAGCTCACCCGGAGGAGTATGAAGATGGAGAACTACCTGAAGGAAGCCTTGGAGATCGTTAAGGCACAGGCCAGCGTGCGCACCATGACGGAGGAAGAAATCACCACCATGGTCAAGAAGCTGGCTGACGGCATCAAGGCGATCAGCGAAGGCTGTTCGGTGAATGACGACAATGACACCTTGGACATGGATCCCAAGAAGGCCATCAAGGAAAAGTCCATCACCTGCGTGGAGTGTGGAAAATCCTTCAAGATCCTTACCAAGAAGCATATCGCGACTCACGGTCTTACCGTTGAGGAATACCGCGAACGGTGCGGCTACAAGAAAGGAACGCCCCTTGTCTGCAAGTCTCTGCAACGCGAACGCCGCAAGAAGATGAAAGACATGAAGCTGTGGGAACGCCGCAACCAGAACTAGACAGATTTCAGCGCGCAGCGCGAAAAGGGCACCGTCATGAATACGGTGCCCTTTTTCGTGCCCGACAGCCCGACAGCCCAACAGTCCAGCGGTCCGGCAGCAACCTCCGACACAGGAACTATTGCGAATTCATCAGTCCCTTCGCCTCGTCGGCCTGCATGACGGGACGTCCCAGCGGCATGGCAGCAGGTCCGGCGGCCGGGTCCGCCAGCACGAGAAACTCCTCCGTCCATTTTCCCGTGACCAGGGTCAGGTAGAGATACGCCTGATCGGGCCGCAGCCCCGGAACAGAGCAGTCTGCCGGTGCATGCATCCAGTAGACATGAAAGACCGCATGCCGTGGAAAGGACTCCCGGCACAGCAATTCATACGGACCATATTCTGCCACATACGGAGCCAGCAGCTCCTCCGGCATGCGTCCCGCCGCATGGCGGCGAACGTTGCGGGTGACAGACCAGACCTGCTCCCCGTTTTCTGCCCCGCCTTCATGGTCTGGCCGGGCAAGCAGCACCTGGTAGAATCCCCCGTCGGCATAGCCGGCCTGCGTAAAGCCCCGGGTGCCCACACGGGTGCCATTATGCAGACGATGCGGCGTCCACTCCAATTCCGGATGCCGTTCCTGCACCTCGTCACGGGACGCATACAGCGGAACACGCAGGATACGGAAAGCCCCGCCAACGGCTGCCCCCGCAGTGTCGGCAGTGTCGGCAGCCTCTGCCCCCCGGTGCCATGAGGACGAAAACGCCACCAGCAGCCCGCACACGAGAAGCATCACACCCGCAGCATGCACGACTTTTTGAAAAATCATGTGACATAAAGCTATCATAACGTTATTACTAACTACAGTATTCACTTTTATCCAGTGGTAAGAGCGCATGGACGCAACGCCCCGCATCCATCTCCTTGCCATAATCGCAAATAACAAACAGCGTGCCCCAGCACGCACCCATGCGCATCAGGAGACAGACGTGAGCATCAAGTGGAAAATTCTAATTCTGGCCCTGACCGGCCCACTTGTCGTGGCGCTGATTATGGCGTGGCAAAACGTGAGCAGCATCCGTGAAGGAGCCATCAGGGCAACCACGGAGAAAAGCCGGGCCCTTATCCTGATGGCGGAAGCAGCCCGGGAAGAAAGTTCGCGCAAGCTGGCCGGCGGGGTCATCAAGCCATTCTCCGAACTGACTGCGGACAATATCATGGATGCCGTGCCCATCATCACCGCCATGAAGACAGCCCAGCTCAAGGCCAAGGAGGCGGGGTACACGCTGCGCGTTCCCAAGGTTTCGCCGCGCAACCCCAAGAATACGCCGACAGAGCTTGAAGCTGCGGTCATCAACGAGTTCAAGACCACGGGCATCAAGGAAAAGGTCATCGTATCGGACAAAGAGGTACGCTTCTTCCGCCCCATCACGCTGACCGAGGAATGCCTGTACTGCCATGGCGACCCCAAGGGGGAAAAGGACGTGGTGGGCGGCACCAAGGAGGGATGGAAAGCCGGTGAAATTCACGGCACCTTCCAGATCATCAGCTCACTGAAGGACGCCAACGCCGCCATTGCCAGGGCACAGCTAACCATAGGCGGTGTCACGGCCGGAATACTGCTTGTCATCTTCGCCGTGGTCTGGACGCTCATGAACCGGAACATCATCACGCCGCTTCTGCGGATACAGCAGTTTTCCACCGCGGTTGCGGGCGGCAACCTTGCAGCCAGGCCCGAAGGCCGATTCACCGGTGAACTGGGTGAAGTGAAGGGCTCCATCGAATCCATGGTAAGCAACCTGCGGACAAAGATGACGGAAGCCGAGGACAAGAGCGCCGAAGCGGCCAAGGAAACCGTCAGAGCGGAAAAGGCCCTTGGCGAAGCCCGCCAGCAGGAGGAAAAGTCCTCGGCCCTGGTGAAAACCATGACCCATGTGGCCCATGAAGCCGCCTCCATCGCCCAGAAGGTCTCTCTGGCGGCCGATGCGCTTTCCGCGCAGGTGGACGAGGTGACTGCGGGAATGGAACAACAGGCCTCGCGCACCGGCGAGACCGCCACGGCCATGGAGGAAATGAACGCCACCGTCCTCGAGGTGGCCCGCAGTTCCGGCAACTCGGCGTCCAGCGCGGACGCAGCACGGGAGCAGGCGCTCAAGGGCGCCCGCATTGTCGAGGAATCCGTCGGGGCGATCAGCAGGGTGCACGAGCAGGCCCAGTCCCTGAAGCAGGAGATGACCCAGCTCGGCAAACAGGCCGACGACATCAGCCGCATCATGGACGTGATCAGCGACATTGCCGACCAGACCAACCTGCTGGCCCTGAATGCGGCTATTGAAGCCGCCCGCGCAGGCGAGGCGGGCAGAGGGTTTGCCGTGGTCGCCGACGAAGTGCGCAAGCTGGCGGAAAAGACCATGCAGGCCACCAAGGAGGTCGGCCAGGCCATTGACGCAATTCAGCAGAGCGCCCGCAACAACATCCGGAGCATGGACGAAGCCGCCTCCAGCGTTGAGCAGGCAACGGCACTGGCCCACGACTCCGGCCAGGCGCTGCAGCAGATTGTGCATCTCTCGGAGGAAAACTCGGATCAGGTCCGGGCCATTGCCACGGCAGCCGAGCAGCAGTCCGCCACCAGTGAAGAAATCAACCGCGCCGTGGACGACATCAGCCGCATCTCCGGCGAAACCACCGACGGCATGCAGCAGGCGGCCGAAGCCGTGAGCAGTCTTGCCGATCTTGCCAAGGAACTGGAGAATCTCATCCTGGAAATGAACAAGGCATAACCCCCCTTCCTCAAACACGAAAACGCCCCGGAAGCACTGGCTTCCGGGGCGTTTTCGTTATGCAGGAGCGCTACGGCATCCGAAAGCACCGCCACAGCATTTTTTCACAAAAAAATAAAAAAAAGCATCAGAAAAAGAGAGGTTTGAGCACTCACTCACACATCTAACCTCTTGAAAAAAAGATACTACTCCCATGTAAATGAGTGATCACACAAAAAGAGCCCCAACCTTTTCAAAATTCCCAAAATGTTCTAAAGCAATCGACGCCAACAGATATCTTTCGCATTTCGTACAGTTAGGTTTAACACCAAGTTTCGAGGAAGGTGTACCTTGTCAAAGAGATACTTTCCCATTGCCGTGCTGACTTGTATCCTGGCCGCTGTCGCTCTCTTCGGCTACATGACCCCGACGAAGTCGGAGACCACTCCCGTCCGTATCCTGCTCGACAACGCAGGCGGAAAGGTGGTCTTGAATCATGTGGTGCATACGAGAGATTACGGCGTTGCCTGTGAGACCTGTCACCATGAGACCGTTGCCGGAGATATGGAACCTCTCTCCTGCGGTCAGTGCCATGGGGCCAACGTCACCGATGCCTGGGTGAAGGAACACAAAACGTCTTTCACCAAGGACCTCCAGTGCGTGACCTGCCACCACGTCGAGTTCGCAAAGGACCACGACTGGGGTCACCAGATGCATGAGGATATTGCCTCCTGCACGGATTGCCACCACGAGGACACGAGCATTGAGCCGGAACCCACCAACTGCGCAGACTGCCATGGCGACACCGCCGACGGCAACATGCCTGCGCTGCGTGATGCCGTGCATGCCAAGTGTCAGAACTGCCACGAAGACATGTTTGCAGAACAGCTTGCAGGCTGCAAAAAGTGCCATGGCGAAATCAGCCAGAAGGACGCGCTTGCCGCCGGAACGCTGAACAAGGAATTCACCAAGTGTACTTCCTGCCACAGCGACAAGGCCGTTGCCGAAGTCATCCCCAGCCGGATGACCGCCCTTCATGCCAATTGCATGGGCTGCCATGAAACCCAGGGTGCCGGTCCTTTCAAGAAGACCGAATGTAACCAGTGTCATTTCCAGTAGGGGAGTAATATGAGTAATACAATATTCTCACTGACCTACGGAGACAAGGGGAGCTTCCAGGACGGCCCCGTTCCTGCCGAGATTCGTGTCCCGCTGGCCGGCCACGATACCAAGACGGTCAAAAAGAAGGCCGAAGTGGCCCCCGGCACCCTCATCGCCGACCACAAGAATGCAAAGACGGGCAACATGCATGCCGGTATTGCCGGTGTGGTAACCGAGGTTACCGCGGACTGCATCGTCATTGCCGCGCAGGAACCCTCTGCAGAAGCTGCTCCCGCGTCCGTAGACGCCGTTGACGTGTCCGCCCTTTCCGGCGATGCGCTTACCACCGCACTCAAGGCCCTGGGCGTGGATGTACGTCCCCTGATCAAGAAGTGCGATACCCTGATCATCAACGGGTTGAACCCCGAACCCGGCATCACCTTTGCCGAGGCCCTGCTCGGACAGTACAAGTCCACGCTTGAAGCCGGCCTTGCCCTGCTGAAGAAGCTCTCTCCGGCCGGCAAGATGGTACTGGCCTGTGCCGAAGGCTCTGCCGCTTCGCTGTCCGGCTGCACCAACGCCCCGATCAAGCCGGTGTATCCCAACAGCCTTACCGAGATGGTCATCGCCAAGGTGTCCGGCAGCGAAAAGAGCTCCGGCTACCGTGTGCTGCCCCTGCATACCCTGTTCAACCTGGGCCTGGTTGCCGAAACCGGCCTGCCTCTGACCAAGACCGTGGTCAGCGTCCAGGGCGTGAGCTATCTGGTTACCATCGGCACCCCGGCCAGCGCGGTACTGCAGCATGCCGGGCACGCCATTGCCGACGGTGATTCCATCATCATCGGCGGGCCCATGCGCGGCCTTGCCACTGCCGACCTTCTGCGCGGCGTGGACAAGGATACGGAAGGACTCTTCCTCATCAAGAAGGGCACCTTCGCACCGGTTACCAACCACCAGTGCATCAGCTGCGGCGAATGCGTGCTGCACTGCCCGTCCCGCATCATGCCCAACCTGATCAGCCGGTATGTGGAATTCAACGACTACGACTCGTGCGTCAAGGAAAGCATTGATGCCTGCATGGAATGCGGCCTGTGCGCCTTCTACTGCCCGGCACGCCGTCCCATGATGCAGCTGATCCGTCTCGGCAAACATCAGATTGCCCTCAAGGAAGCCCAGGTAAGCGCCTGCGCTCTGCAGGGTGAAGAGGGGGCAGCATAATGTCTATTGAAGCATTGCCAACCGCTCCGTTCCTTGCTGTCGGTGCCGCGCCGCATTACCATTGCGGCACGAGCATCAAGGGAATGATGCGGAATATCCTCATCGCACTGGCTCCCGCCGTTATTGGTGCGCTGTACTGGTACGGCATGGAAGCGGCGCGCGTCATGGCGCTTGCCGTCGCCACCGCCGTCGTCGTCGAAACACTGGCCACCAAGGCCATGCATCGCGAAGTCATGGTCGATGACATGCACGCTGTCGTCTCCGGCCTGCTCTTCTCCTTCCTGCTCCCGGCCGGAGCTCCGTGGTGGCTCGTCATCACCGGCACCGCCGTGACCATGCTCATGGGCAAGATGCTCTTCGGCGAACTGGGCGGTTCTCCGGTTGTGGGCCCCGCCGTGGGCTGGGCCTTCTGCCGGGTCTCCTGGCCCCTGTTCGTTGATCCGAACGCCATGATGCTGAACACTGAAATGGTGAACCCGCTCACCCAGCTGAAGTACTTCGGCGTGGCGCAGGCAAGCCAGTTCGGCCTTCCCGCCCTGCTCTCCGGCAACCAGCTCGGCGCCCTGGGCGCTGCGCAGGTGGGCGCTCTGCTCATCGGCGGCATCTACCTGGTCGTACGCGGGACCATCCGCTGGCAGATCCCTGCAGGCTTCGTTATCGGGGTGCTCGGCCTCGGCGGCCTGTACTACGCCATGGATCCCACCATGTACGCCAACCCCGTGTTCCACCTGCTGACCGGCTCCACCATGCTGGCAGCCTTCTTCCTGATGACGGACTCCACGTCCTCGCCGAACGGCTGCGTATCCCGTCTGGTATACGGACTTGTCGGCGGCCTGCTGGTGGTGCTCATCCGGACCTACGGCAAGTACCCTGACGGCGTCATGTTCGCTGTCCTGCTCGCCAACATGGTCAGCCCCCTGGTGGACATGATCAAGCCCAAACCGTTCGGAGCGAGGTAAGCCATGCGTGAAATACTCAAAATGATCGTTGTGCTTTCCGCAATCTGCGGCCTTTCCGGCTTTTGTCTGTCCTACCTCAAGCAGATGACCGCCCCCGCCATCGAGAACCAGGTTCTCACCTATGTGCAGGGCCCGGCCATCAAGCAGGTACTGACCGATACGGACAATGACCCCATTGCAGACCGCAAGAAGTTCACGAACCCCATCACCGGAAAACAGATCAACGTATTTCCTGCCCTCAAGGGCGGCAAACTCGTTGCCATCGCGCTGGAAGAATTCGGCGGCGGTTTCGGTGGTGATATCGGCGTCATCGTCGGATTCAACGTCGACAGCGACACCCTTACCGGTATCGGCGTAACGACCATGAAGGAAACTCCCGGTCTTGGTACCCGCACTGCGGAACCCAGCTTCACCAAGCAGTTCAAGAAGCTGCCCATGCACGTGGACCTCAAGTCCAGGGGCGGCCAGATTGACGCTATCTCCGGCGCGACGATTTCCTCCAACGGTGTCGTCATTGCCGTACAGAATGCTGCCAAGGTGTACGAGGCCATCAAGTCCGAAGCCACGAAGACGTGGAACTAGCCGGTCGTGAACCGATAAAGGAGTAAACAATGGCCAGCATGTGGAAAGAGTTTTCCAAGGGCCTGTGGGCGGAAATTCCGCCGTTCCGACTCATGCTCGGACTGTGCCCCACGCTTGCCGTTACGAAATCGGCCAACAACGGCCTCGGGATGGGTTTGGCAGTTATCTTCGTTCTTGCCCTGTCCAACGCCGTTATCTCGCTGATTCGTAACATTATCCCCAAAAAGGTACGTATCGCCTGCTACATCGCTATCGCGGCTTCGCTTGTTGTTGCCGTGGAACTGCTCATGCAGGCATACACCTACCCCCTCTACCAGCAATTGGGCATCTTCGTGCCCCTTATCGTTGTTAACTGCATCATCCTCGGCCGTGCGGAAGCGTTTGCGGGCAAGAACCCCGTGCACCTCTCCATTGCGGACGGTCTTGGCATGGGCATCGGCTTCACCATGTCGCTGACCTTCCTCGGTGCCCTGCGCGAAGTGCTCGGCTACGGCACCCTGTTCGGTCACGGCCTGTTCGGGCCCGATTTCCACCCCGTGCACTTCATGGTGGAAGCACCCGGTGCGTTTGTCTCGCTTGGTCTCATCCTCGCAGGCATGAACCTGCTGAGCATCCGCAAGGCCCTGCGCCGAGGCGAGAATCCCGCCGACAACCCCATGCCCGGCTGCGAATCCTGTCGCGGTTGCGCCATGGGAAGGGACTAGGAGGTAATACGTCATGATGGAATACTTCCTGCTCCTCATTTCGGCTGTCTTTGTTAACAACGTTGTTCTTGCCCAGTATCTCGGTCAGTGCCCCTACCTTGGCTGCTCCAAGGAAAAGGGCGTGTCCATCGGCATGGGCGCGGCGGTTATCTTCGTTATGATTCTCGCCACTCCCATCACCTGGCTCATTCAGTACAAAGTGCTTGTACCTCTGGGACTGGACTACCTGCAGACCATCATGTTCATCCTGGTCATCGCAGCACTGGTTCAATTGGTGGAAATGTTCCTGAAAAAGGCCGTTCCTCCGCTGTACAGCTCGCTCGGCATCTTCCTGCCGCTCATTACGACCAACTGCGCCGTGCTCGGCGTGGCCATCGTTGTTCAGCGTGAAAGCTTTGATCTTGGCACCTCCACCTACTACGCCTTTGCAACCGGCCTCGGCTTCATGCTGGCGCTGATTCTGCTCGCGTCCATTCGCGAACGACTGGAAATCTCCCGTCTGCCCCTGTCCATGAAAGGCGTTCCCGCCGCACTGGTCCTGGCAGGCATCATGTCCATGTCGTTCATGGCGTTTGCAGGCATGATCTAGGCACGGTCCGGTACAAAGGGACCAGAGGTAATTGACCCCGTTACGGGGCAAAACCACAAGGAAAAGCATTATGCTGACATCAGTACTTACACTGCTCGCCCTCGGCTTCATCGCCTCGGTTGTGCTCGCTGTGGCTTCCCGCGTGTTCTACGTGGAAGAAGACCCCAGAGTGGAGGCCATAGCCGAAGTGCTGCCCGGTGCGAACTGCGGTGGTTGCGGCTTTGCAGGCTGTGATGCCTATGCAG
The DNA here is from genome assembly GCA_003252375.1 of Halodesulfovibrio sp. Classification (GTDB taxonomy): domain Bacteria; phylum Desulfobacterota; class Desulfovibrionia; order Desulfovibrionales; family Desulfovibrionaceae; genus Halodesulfovibrio. Next base: position 26,886 of record QKEJ01000177.1, on the reverse strand, counting down.
CTGCCGTAATCCAGGACTCCGCCGTCTCCGCCGGCCTGTGCTGTGCGGGCGGCCCTGAGGTCGCAGCCAAGGTTGCCGATCTGGCCGGCAAGGCCGCTGGCAATGCCGAGCCCCAGATATCCTTCCGCCGCTGCGTGAAGGATCAGGGCAAGGTTCAGAAGAAATTCGAATACCAGGGACTTCCCTCCTGTGCGGCTGCCGCACAGGTGGAAAACGGCGCTGACGCCTGCAAGTTCTCCTGCCTTGGCTTCGGTGACTGCGTGAAGGCCTGCGGCTTTGGCGCCATGTATATTGAAAACGATCTGGTGCAGATTGATCCTGACAAGTGCGTCGCCTGCGGCGCATGCATCAACGTCTGCCCCAACGCCATTCTGGAAATGATTCCCCGTCGCGCCCGCGTTCAGGTCTTCTGCTCCACCAAGGACAAGATGAAGGACGTCATGAACGTGTGCGAAGCGGGCTGCATCAACTGCGGCAAGTGCGTCAAGAAATGCCCCGCCGGGGTCATCTCCCAGGCGGAAGGCAACATCCATATCGACCACGCCGCCTGTCTCGCCTACGGACCGGACTGCGAAGAAGCCTGCGTGGACGCCTGTCCCCGCAACATTCTGCGCATGATGTGCCACAAGGGCGCAGCCGTGAAGGCGGATGCCGCTGCTGCAGCCGCAGCTGCCAAGGCTGCAGAAACCCCCCAGGCCAACGCCTAAAGGAGCGAAGCATGAATACCAATCGTCGCCAGTTCCTCAAGGCATGCGGCATGCTCGGCCTCGGAGCCGCCGTCACCGGCGTGCTGCCCGCGGTTTCCGAAGCTGCCCGCGTCGGCAAGGAATACTCGGTGCACCAGACCCGCCTGATGATGGGCACCATTGTCGCCATCACCGCCCTGCACCCCTCCAAGCAGCTGGGTGAAGAAGCCGTGGGCCGCGCCTTCGAGGAAATCAAACGCCTTGAAGCCGTGTTCTCCCGTTTTGACGCTTCCTCCCCCGTGTCCGTGCTGAACAGGGACGGCAGGGTTTCCGGCATCCCGGCAGAACTCGCAGAGGTCATGAACCGCGCCAAGCGGTTCGGCAGCCTTTCCGACAATGCCTTTGACGTGACCGTCCAGCCTGTCGTGGATCTGTTCCGCGCCAAGAAGAACCTGAACGGTGCGCTCGACCTGTCCAAGGAAGAGTTCGAACATGCGCTTTCCCTGGTGGGCCAGCAGAACCTGACGCTCTCCGGCTCCGGCATCCGCCTGGACCGCGCGGGCATGGGCATCACGCTGGACGGCATTGCCAAGGGCTACATTGTGGACAAGGCATCCGCCGTGCTCGCAGCACACGGAGCCACCAGCCACATGATCAACGCCGGTGGCGATATCCGCACCATGGGCGAGAAGGCCAAGGGCGCGCCCTGGACCATCGCCGTGGAAGATCCTGCCAAGCAGGGCAACTACCCCACCGTGTTCACCATGAACACCGGTGCCGTGGCCACCTCCGGCGGGTACGAAGTCTTCTACGACAAGCAGCACATGTACTCGCACCTGGTCAGCCCCGTTTCCGGCAAGAGCCCCAACAACGTGGCCTCCGTGTCCGTTACGGCTCCCACCGTCATGGAAGCGGACGCCCTGGCCACCGCCGTGAGCATCATGCAGACGCGCAAGGGTCTGCAGTTCGTGAACAGCCTGCCCGGCCGCGAAGCCCTCATTGTGGCGCGCACCGGCGAGCAGTTCGCCACCCGGAACTGGGCTTAGCCCGGTCCCCCCCCGTACAATGAAAGGCCGCCCCAAGGGGCGGCCTTTTTTCATGCGCGGCATTCGGTGGCATTTCGTGGAATTGAGTGACAGCCTCCGGCAATAGCCCTGCTGCTACCTGCCACCATCTTCCAACAAAAGCAGGCCGCCCGAAGGCGGCCTGTTTGATCGACCCCATACGTGCACGCAACGGTGCCCCGAAATGTGATACGGCACTGCCCTGTCAGAACTTCGACAGGCGCATGCCCTCTCTCCCGTATTCAATCCTGCGCAGTCGGAACTCAGACGGTCACGGACCGCTTGGGCTTCTCGAACTGCACGGCGGTGCCGTAACAGCAGAAATACTTGCTGCCGTCCGGATGGAAGGCCACGTTTTCCTTGTAGCCGATGATGGCTTGCGCGCCCTTGTTCACGGCGCGGGCGGCCATGCCGAAAAATGCTTCGTCGGAATCATATCCGCGGCAGACGACAAGCCCGAGCACCTTACCAAGGCTTCTTCCTTCCATGGTTTCCGTGGTGACCACGGGGAACCGCCCCGTCTGAAACAGGTCTTTGACCACGTCCATGTTTTCCGTGCGGGGACCATCCGTCTTGCGAACCTTCTTGTCGCTTCCACCGAGTAAGAACAGCATGGGCTTCCTCCTTATTACACGCGCCACGGCGCCATGATTTTGTCAGTACAGCCTAGGTACTGCAAAGGGCTTGCCAGAACATGCATATGGGAAGCACAGGAAGGAAGGGTCAAGAAACCACGGGGCTCCCGGGGGGGCTCTAGTGCAGCAGCATGCCGAACAGTTCGTCCAGTTCGGCCCGCAGGTCCGCCTCCACGGCGTACAGGTCGGCAGGGGTCAGACTGCACCGCCGCCACGCCTCGTCACTGAGGGGCGGAACAAGGCTTTCGGAAGAGGAGCACAACCCGAGCGCCTTGGCCATGGCATCGGCCAGGTGCACGATATGCGGCTCAAGATAGGTCTCCGACTTTTCGGGAAGGTGGTGGTACAGCACCCCCATGGTCAGGGAAAAGGGGAAGTTCCACTTGCGCAGCAGCATGCCACCCAGCCGGGCGTGGTCAAATCCGGCAAGCTCGGCCTCTGCGGCATACAGGGGAATCTGGCGCTGGCTGGCGAGCCTGAGCATGGCCTGCGCCTTGACCGGCTTGAGCATGTGCAGGACCAGCCGTCCCACATCATGCAGCAGGCCGCAGACGAAAAACCGCTCCGCATCTGCCAGACCGGCCTGTTCGGCAAGCCCGCGCGCAATACGGCCCACGGCCAAGGAATGCTTCCAGAATTCCGCAAGCTGCAGCCCGTTGCCCCCGGCCTCCCGGAACATCTCCACCACGGAGACTCCCATGGCCATGGTGCCCAGCTGCTGCATCCCCACCACCGTGACGGCGCGGGAAATGGTGTCTATCTGCGAGGGGAAACTGTAGAAGGCGCTGTTGACCAGCCTGAGCAGGAAGGAGGAAAGGCCCGCGTCCTTGCTGACCACATCCGCCACGTCACCGGCGGAACTCTCCGGGTTGGCGATCACCTGCTGCAATTCGGTGATGACCTGCGGCAGGGAAGGCAGGGCAAGGTCATCCCGGAGCAGGTCCAGCGGGTCGACCGTTCCGGTGCCGCCATCCCCGTCCTCCGGGGCATGCGGCGCCGCGATGCGGGTGCAGGCCGCCAGGTCCTGCGCACACCAGCGCACACCCATCACATGCATGGCCCTGACAGCCGGGTGCTTCCTGTCCGCAAAACGGAACCTGTGTTCGCACAGGTCCTCGGCCCGCTCCAGCAGCCCGTGCTCCGGAAGGGTCTCACCTTTCTGCGCAGTGCAGCTGTGTTCCGTACCTTTTTCCGCTGTCATGCTCCGCCCCGATCAACCATCGCATGCTCCTACAGAATGGGAATCAGACCTGCAGACGCCTTGTGCAGATAGACCGCCACGGCCAGCACATACCAGAGCAGCCCGAAGAGGACCAGCTTGAGAGAAAGCAGGAAGAATCTGGTCTTGCGGTTGCGCACGGCAATCACATACGCAAGCCCCTCTTCAATGGTGCTGCCGCGCATCTCGGATATCCACTGCAGGCGGACCACGCCGTACAGGGCAACCGCCAGACTGACCAGCACGAAGACCAGCCCCACGATGAGCGGATAGCCGCTCCACGGGCCGGCGGCCACAATGCGGTGGCCCGAGAATCCGGTCACGGAGACGGCAAGTGCGCCAATGCCGAACACAGCCTGCGTCCGTTGGTGGAGCACCGCAAACTGCCCCTGCAGGCTCTTCCACACCTCGGCGTCGGTGCCGAGAACAGACAGCATGTATTGATATTCTTCCCGTGTTTCCGGGGTACTGGAAGGTATGTTCATAGCCCATGTATTGCAGCATTTGACGGCAGACGCAAGCCCGCGGCCCCTCACGGCAGGCTCTTTCTGTCCTCGGTGCTTGACGTGCGAAATGCTGTGCCTCAATATCATGCGGTGCGGTTGGGGGAAAATGATCGCGCACGACACACGAATAGTACAGGACGACATGATGAATACGCTGGAAACACTGGACCTGCCTTGGGAGGTCATAACCCTGCTCGGCGTGGACCGCATAGCCCCTGCCGATCTGCACCTGTACAATGCGGTATTGTACGGCATTGCAGAACGACACAAACGCCACGGGCTGGAATGGATTCGGGCACACGCCCACGAGATCCGCATCGAGATCTGCGCCTCCGCCAAGTACGCGGGGCTGGATTTCTGCCAGACTGTCAGTGACAGCAAGGAATGGATGGAGGCCTGCTCGGATGCCGCCGCCCTGCTGGACGCCGCACGGAGCGAACCGGCACATGGCGCCCCCCTCCGGACCGGAACGGATTCCGGAAAGCGGTAACACGGTCATTCCCGTCCACACGGTCCGCCGGACCGGATACACCGGCGCACGAAGGCCCCGGCCTCATCACGAGAACTCCATGCACTGTTTCGCCCATCGTCCCTTCGCCTGCCCGACCATGCGCGCCATGCTCTCCTTCCCGGGGCCATTCATGACGCGCTTTGCGGCGCTGCTCATGGCCCTGCTGCTGGCAACGGTCATCCTCTCGCCCGCCACGGCGTCCGCCCAGAAGATCCGCAAGAACATCCTGTTCCTGAACTCCTACCACAACGGCTACTCGTGGTCGGACAACATCTTCACGGGCATAAAGGAAACCCTGGAGCAGAGCGACTACGCCATCGTGCTGCAGGTGGAGTACATGGACTCCAAGAAATTCCACTATGAAGACACCGTGCAGACCCTCATCAGCCTGTACCGTGACAAGTTCCGGGACAAGCACTTCGATCTCATCATGGTCTCGGACAACATCGCCTACGACTTCATCCTCAGGTACGGCGAGCAGCTCTTTCCCGGCGTGCCCGTGGTCTTCTGCGGGGTCAACGACTTTGACCAGAAGTCCCTTGAAGGCCGCAACATCACCGGGGTGATCGAAAGCTTCGACGTGGCCGCCAACCTCGATCTCGCCCTGCGCCTGCACCCCGGCATGCGGCGCATGGTCGTCATCGGCGACCAGTCCGTCACCGGCAAGGCCATCCGCACGCAGATCAAGCAGGCTCTACCCCTGTTCAAGGATCAGCTGCAGATCGAATTCTGGGACGAATACAGCCTGGAGCAGATGCTGGGCTGGATCCGCGACGCCAAGCCCGACACCTTCTTCTATTTCATCCCCATGTACCGGGATATCGACGGCCAGTTCTACTCCGCGCAGGAGCTGCTGCAACGGGTGCGCGCCAACACCAACGCCCCGCTCTACTCCAACTGGTCGTTCCTGCTGGGCAGCGGCATCGTGGGGGGCAAGCTGCTCTCCGGCGAAGCGCACGGTGCCGCAGCAGCCAACCTTGCTCTTGAGGTGCTCTCCGGCAGGAACCCGCAGGAGCTGCCCATCATCAAGCACAGCGACGAGCCGTGGGAGTTCGACTACAACGAACTCAAGCGCATGCACGTGAGCGAACGGTCCCTGCCCGAAGGCTCCATCATCATCAACGCGCCCAGCCGGTTCTACGAGCTGAACAAGCAGGTCTTCTGGACCATCATCGTCAGCCTGGTCATCCTCACGGTCATCCTCGTGCTGCTGGTCATGAACATCCTCGAAAAGCGCTCGGTGGAACTCAAGATCAAGGACCAGCTCTCGTTCCTGCGCCTGCTCATGGACACCATTCCCATCCCCATCTACTCCAAGGACAAGTATGGGCGGTACCAGGAATGCAACGTCGCCTTCGAGCGCTTCTTCGGCGTGGCCCGTGCGGAGATCCTCAACCGGAACGAATGGCAGCTGCAGGGCAGGGGGCTCTCCCAGCTGCACGACGCCGTGGACAACGCCCTGCTGCGCGTGCCCGGCGTGGAAATCTACGAACAGACCATCACGCCCACCGACGGCAGCAACAGCGGGCAACTGCACAACATCATCCTGCACAAGGCCACCAACATCAACGCCCGCGCCGAAATCGCCGGGCTGGTGGGTATTATCTTCGACTACACCGACCGCAAGAAGGCCGAGGAAAGCCTGCGCGCAGCGGAAGAAAAATACCGTTCCATCTTCGAAAATTCGCCGCTGGGCATCTTCCGCGTCAAGCCGGACGGCGACCTGCTGGACATCAACCCGGCGCTCGCCGTCATGGCGGGGTTCAATTCACCCGAAGCCATGCTTGCGGAAATGCGCACCCGGCCGGTCAGCCTCATCAACGATCTGAAGCTCACCGGAGAAGGCAGTACCGGAGAGGAAATCCGCACCTTCGAAACCGCCTTCACCCGGCAGGACGGCACCACGGTCATCGCCAACATTTCCCTGCGCATCATCCGGGACCGCCTCGGCAACGTGGATCTGCTGGAAGGCTTTGCCGAGAACGTGACCAAGCGCAAGCGGGCGGAAAAGGCCCGGCGCGAATCCGAACGCATGCTCCAGCTGGTGCTGGACAACATTCCCCAGCTGGTCTCGTGGAAGGACAAGTACCTGCGCTATCTCGGCGCCAACAAGTCGTTCCTCCGCTTCTTCGGGGTGCCCGGCCCCGAGGCCATTCTCGGCAAGACCAACAAGGACATCTTCCCCAGCCTGGAGGACGCCGAACAGATCTTTGCGGCAGAGGCCAAGGTGGTGGAGGAGAACAACGCCCAGTACCAGACGCGTCTGTCCATGTACGGCCCCAACGGCACCATGGTGTGGCTGGAAACCAACCGCGTGCCCCTGCACGGTGACGACGGCGAGGTGGTGGGCCTGCTCACCGCGGCCGAAGACATCACCCAGCGCATCAATCTCGAACGGCAGCTCCTGCAGTCCCAGAAGATGGAGGCCATCGGCACCCTTGCCGGCGGCATTTCGCACGACTTCAACAACATCCTCACCTCCATCATCAATTCCGTGGAATTGGCCATTACCGACATCAGCGAGGATTCCATCACCTGGAACGACATGACCCGCGCGCTCAAGGCCGCGCAGCGCGGCAGCCAGCTGGTCAAGCAGATCCTGACCTTCAGCCGCCCCTCGCTGGAAGGCTTCATGACCACCAACATCAACGAGGTGCTCATCGAGGCTTCCGGCCTCATCAAGGCCTCCATGCCCCGCAACATAGATATCCGCGAACGAACACCGGAGTTTCCCGCCATCACCCATGCGGACCCCACGCAGATCCATCAGGTGGTCATGAACCTGTGCACCAACGCCTTCCAGGCGCTGCGCCAGCACGGCGGCTTCCTTGAGCTGAGCCTCGACAAGGTCCGCCTTGAGGAAGAGGACGCCAAGATGATCACGGTGCCGCCCGGCAACTACTTCATGATCACCGTGGCGGACAACGGCCCCGGCATCCCGCCCGAGATTCTGGACAAGATCTTCGACCCGTTTTTCACCACCAAGGGCAAGACGGAAGGCACCGGACTCGGCCTTGCCGTGGTGCACGGCATCATCAAGGCGCACCGAGGCGGCATCCTGGTCAACAGCAAGCCGTTCCAGCGCACGGCCTTCGAAATCTTCCTCCCCTGTCAGGAGCAGGAAGCCCTGCATGAGGCGATCGAGCCCGCCCTGCCCACGGGCGGGGTGGGACGCATCCTCTTTGTGGAGGACGACGAGGACCAGCTGCAGACCATTCCCCGCGTTCTGGAAAGCCTGGGCTATTCGGTCACCTCCTCCGGGCACCCCGAGCAGGCCCTCGAAATGCTGCAGAACACCCCGGAAGCCTGGGACCTGCTCATCACCGATTTCGACATGCCGGACATCAACGGCCTGGAACTCGCGCAGGAGGTGGGCATGCTTGTTCCCGCCCTGCCGGTAATCCTCGTTTCGGGGCGCGACGTCGCTTCGCAGGGGGCAGGCTCCCTGCCGAACATCCGGACCATGATAAGCAAGCCCTACAACAAGGGCACTCTGGCAGAGGCCATACACCGAATCCTCGGACAACAGGCGCCCTAGGGATTGCCGAAGGTCCGCCTCGACAACCGGAACGACAATGAACATTGGACACTGGACAATTTTGTCGTTTCTGGGAATGATCGGTCAGGAGTAATACTTACCCCCCTCCAACCCCTGCAGCCCATCAGGTATCCATGCCCAATATTCTTGTCATCGACGACGACCAGCACATCTGCGAAACCATCCAGAGCCTCATTGCGCGGCTCAACTACCAGTGCTCCACCGCCAACACCATTGCCGCGGGTCTGAAGGCCCTGCAGGAGCAGCCGTTCGACGTCGTCTTTCTGGATATCCGCCTGCCCGATGGCAACGGCCTCAACGCCCTGCCCCACATCCGCAGCACCAAGGACGCTCCGGAAGTCATCATCCTGACCGGCGAGGGCGACCCCGACGGCGCCGAGCTGGCCATTCAGGGCGGCGTATGGGACTTTCTGGTCAAGCCCACCCCCATCAAGCAGACCACGCTCACACTGAAGCGGGCCCTGCAGTACCGGGAAGAAAAGCAGAACAAGAGCGCGGCCCCCATGGTGCTGGACCTTGAGAACGTCATCGGCTCCAGCGCGGCCATGCGCGACTGCTTTAACCTTGTGGCCCAGGCCGCCATAACGGATGCCAACGTGCTCATCACCGGCGAAACCGGCACGGGCAAGGAGCTGACCGCCAGAACCGTGCACGCCAACAGCCTGCGGCGCGACAACCGCTTTGTGGTGGTGGACTGCGCCTCCCTCACCGAAACCCTGGTGGAATCCACCCTCTTCGGCCACCGCAAGGGGGCGTTCACCGGCGCCCAGCAGGATCAGGACGGGCTGGTCAAGGTGGCGGACAAGGGCACGCTCTTCCTCGACGAAGTGGGGGAAATGCCGCTCTCCATCCAGAAGGCGTTTCTGCGCTTCCTGCAGGAACGCGTTTTCCGGCCCGTGGGCGGCACGCAGGAAATCAAGAGCGATTTCCGGCTTATTTCCGCCACCAACAAGAACCTCGACGAGATGGTCGAGCGGGGCGAATTCCGCAAGGACCTGCTCTTCCGCCTCAAGACCATGCACATCGAACTCCCCCCCCTGCGCCAGCGCTGCGAGGACGTGAAACCGCTGGCCATGTTCTACATCAACCGCCTGTGCGAACAGTACGGGGTGCCCAACAAGGGCTTCTCCTCCGACTTCTTCGCCATGCTGGCCAACCACGACTGGCCCGGCAACGTGCGGGAGCTCTTCAACGTGCTGGAGCGGGCGTTTGTGGCCTCGGGCATGGAGTCCATGCTCTACGCCATGCATCTGCCGCAGGATCTGCGCATCAAGCTCGCCAAGGCCAACCTGACCCGCAACGGTGCATGCTCCGGAGCCGGAATGGGACCGGCAGCCCCACGGGGTCCGCTGCCCGCCGAAAAACGTCAGGCCCCACAGCCGCAGGGTCCTGTGTCCGAAAAAACGGACATGACCGCGCTGGCGGAATCGGTGCTTGGCGACGAGCTGCCCGAAATGAAGGACTTCAAGAACATGATGGAACGCAAGTACATAGAGATGCTGATAAATCAGACCCAGGGCAACGTACAGGAGATCATCCGCCGCTCCGGCCTGTCGCGGTCCCACTTCTACGCGCTGCTGAAAAAGAATAATATTAGTCTGTAATTTTGTGCTGGTATTCTGTAAACTGCGTTTCCAACACCTCACGCAGCTTCTTTTCCTGTTGTTTGTGCACTCATTTTATTGTATGCAAGCCCGTTCTCAGTGGACAAGTCTGTTTTTCCGGACACCTGGAAACAGGGTATGAAATTACGGACCCGCGTGGTGCATGGCCGGACAAGGCTTTTCCGGGTGCATGAGAGACAATCGCGTTACAGTTGTCTTTTTTTTCGGACAAGCCTGGCTTCCACCAACGAGCCCACACCACTATCTAAGGAGGCAATCCGGGGGAATAACTAAACTTTTTATATCGCGCAAAAATGGCACAGATATTGTTTAAGCTGATCCGGTTTACCAGCCAACCAACCGCTGGGCGCGAGACGGGGAAAAACTCGCACCCTCTGCTGACGATCTATACATGATCTCTGCCTGGGGATGGCAACCGGGGCAGCATGACACCATGCTTCAAGGTTAGACAAAGGAGTTACTCTAATGGCCAAGACGATGAAGACCATGGACGGCAACACCGCTGCTGCGTATATCGCATACGCGCTGAGCGACACCGCCGCCATCTATCCCATCACCCCCTCCTCCAACATGGGCGAAGTTGCCGATGATTGGGCTGCGCAGGGCAAAAAGAACCTCATGGGCCAGACTGTTTCTGTTCGTCAGCTGCAGTCTGAAGCCGGTGCTGCCGGTGCCGTTCACGGCTCCCTGGCTGCCGGTGCGCTGACCGCGACCTTCACTGCGTCGCAGGGTCTGCTGCTCATGATCCCCAACATGTACAAGATCGCCGGCGAACTTCTCCCCGGCGTTTTCCACGTTTCCGCACGCGCTCTGGCTTCCCATGCACTGTCCATCTTCGGTGACCACCAGGACGTGATGGCTTGTCGTCAGACCGGTTTTGCCTTCCTGGCATCCAACTCCGTTCAGGAAGCAATGGATATGGCGCTTGTTGCCCACCTTGCCGCCATTGAATCCAGTGTCCCCTTCTGTCACTTCTTCGACGGCTTCCGTACTTCGCACGAACTGCAGAAGATCGAAGTCATCGACTACGAAGACATCGCTAAGCTTGTTAACTGGGAAAAGGTAGAAGCGTTCCGCCAGAACGCCATGAACCCCGAACATCCGCACATCCGCGGTACCGCCCAGAACCCGGATATCTACTTCCAGGCCCGCGAAGCTTGCAATCCCTACTACGAGGCTGTGCCCGGCCACGTAGAAGCTGCGATGAAGAAGGTCAGCGACCTCACCGGCCGTAAGTACAAGCTCTTCGAGTACGTTGGTCACGAGGAAGCCGAGCGCGTCATTATTTGTATGGGTTCCGGTAACGAAACCATTGAAGAAGTGGTCAACTACCTGCTCGCCAAGGGCGAAAAGGTCGGCCTCATCAAGGTTCGCCTGTACCGTCCCTTCTCTGCAGACCACATGCTGCAGGTCCTGCCCTCCACCGCCACCACCATCACCGTGCTCGATCGCACCAAGGAACCCGGTTCCCTGGGTGATCCCCTGTACACCGATGTGTGCACCGCCTTCATGGAACGCGGCGAAATGCCCACCATCATCGGTGGCCGCTACGGCCTGGGTTCCAAGGAATTCACGCCTGCCGACGTACTGGCCGTGTACAACAACATGAAGGTTGCCGGCCCCAAGAACCACTTCACCGTCGGTATCATCGACGACGTTTCCGGCTCCTCCCTTGAAGTCGGCGGCGTGCTCGACACCGTGCCCGCAGGCACCGTGCAGTGTAAGTTCTTCGGTCTGGGTGCCGACGGCACCGTTGGCGCCAACAAGGAAGCCATCAAGATCATCGGTGACAACACCGACATGTACGCACAGGGTTACTTCGCCTACGACTCCAAGAAGTCCGGCGGCTTCACCGTATCCCACCTGCGTTTCGGCAACGAGCCCATCCAGTCCACCTACCTGGTGAACAATGCCGACTACGTGGCCTGCCACAAGTCTGCATACGTCAACCAGTACGACGTTCTGGAAGGCATCAAGGACGGCGGCACCTTCGTGCTGAACTCCCACTGGTCCCTCGAAGACATGGAAAAGGAACTTCCTGCTTCCATGAAGCGCGCCATCGCCAAGAAGGGCCTGAAGTTCTACAACATTGACGCCGTGAAGATCGCCGGCGAAGTGGGCCTTGGCGGCCGCATCAACATGGTCATGCAGACCGCGTTCTTCAAGCTCGCCAACGTCATGCCCTTCGAAAAGGCCATCGAACTGCTGAAGAAGTCCATCCACAAGGCTTACGGCAAGAAGGGCGAAAAGATCGTCAACATGAACATCCAGGCTGTCGACAAGGCTGCCGATGCTCTGGTTGAAGTGAAGTACCCCGCATCCTGGGCCGAAGCTGCCTGCTGCTGCACCAAGGAAGACAACGCTCCCGACTTCATCAAGAACGTCGTGCGTCCCATCCTTGCTCAGCAGGGCGACAAGCTGCCCTCCTCCTCCTTCGAGCCGGACGGCCTGTTCCCCGTTGGCACTGCAGCCTTTGAAAAGCGCGGCGTTGCCATCAACGTGCCCCAGTGGGTTCCCGCGAACTGCATCCAGTGCAACCGCTGCTCCTACGTCTGCCCCCACGGCACCATCCGTCCCTTCCTCGCATCTGATGAGGAACTGGAAGGCGCACCGGCTTCCCTCGAATTCGTGGAAGCCAAGGGCAAGGAACTCAAGGGCCTCAAGTACCGCATGCAGGTCTACACCCAGGACTGCCTTGGTTGTGGTTCCTGCGCCGAAGTCTGCCCCGCAAAGGAAAAGGCTCTGGTCATGCAGCCCATCGAGACCCAGATGGGCGATCAGGTGCCCAACCTGGCCTTCATCGAAGAGAACATCTCCTACAAGACCGACATCATGGAACGCGACTCCCTCAAGGGTTCCCAGTTCCAGCAGCCCCTGCTTGAGTTCTCCGGCGCCTGCGCAGGCTGCGGCGAAACTCCCTATGTGAAGCTGCTCACCCAGATGTTCGGCGAACGCATGATCATCGCCAACGCGACCGGCTGCTCCTCCATCTGGGGTGCATCCGCTCCCACCACTCCCTACACCGTAAACGAAGACGGCCACGGCCCGGCATGGGGCAACTCCCTGTTCGAAGACGCCGCCGAATTCGGCTACGGCATGGGCATGGCCATCACCCAGCGTCGCAACCGTCTCGCCGACATGGTGAAGACCGCTGTCGACACTGTTGAAAATGCTGAAATGAAGACCGCCCTGGAAGCATGGCTTGCTGCCAAGGACGACGCCGACGGCTCCAAGAAGGCCGGCGACGAAGTGCTGTCCCTCATCGAAGCCGGCGTTGAAGAAAGCGCCCTGCTCGAGGACATCTACGGCATGAGCGACCTGTTCACCAAGAAGTCCATGTGGATCTTCGGTGGTGACGGCTGGGCCTACGACATCGGCTACGGCGGTGTTGACCACGTTCTCGCTTCCGGCGAAGACATCAACATCCTCGTCATGGACACCGAAGTGTACTCCAACACCGGTGGTCAGTCCTCCAAGGCTACCCCCCTCGGTTCCATCGCCAAGTTCGCCGCTTCCGGCAAGAAGACCGGCAAGAAGGACCTGGGCCAGATGGCCATGACCTACGGGTACGTGTACGTGGCATCCGTCTCCATGGGCGCCAACATGAACCAGGTTATCAAGGCCTTCAAGGAAGCCGAAGCTTACAAGGGCCCCTCCCTCGTCATCTGCTACGCACCCTGCATCAACCAGGGCATCCGCAAGGGCATGGGCAAGTCCATGGAAGAAGGCAAGCTGGCTGTTGAAACCGGCTACTGGCCTCTCTACCGCTTCAACCCGGAACTGGCTGCACAGGGCGAAAACCCCTTCAAGCTGGAATCCAAGGCACCCAACGGCAACCTGCAGGACTTCCTGTCCGGCGAAAACCGTTACGCCCTGCTCGAAAAAATGGCTCCCGAAGAGTCCAAGCGTCTGCGTACCCTCATCGAAAAGGACTACGAAGAACGCTACCTGTACCTCAAGGCCATGAGCGAAATGCCCGGCATCAGCGTGAACACTGCTGCTGCCACTCCCAACGCCAAGGGTGGCGCTGGCGAGTTCTGCACCACGACCGAAACTCCCGAGCACGCAAAGCCGGAAGCCGGTCAGCCCTGCGACGATGGTCGCGGTGCGAAATAGCACCCGACCTTAGGTAATACACCCGGAGTTCGGGGGGGGAGCGGAAGCCCCCCCCGGACCCCTTTCCTGACATGGCGTTTAGGTGGTTTGACGCCATAAACTCACAACCCTCAAAGAGGAGCGTTCTATGTTGGCTATGTTTGCCTTGCTGCCTATTCTGGCAGCTCTGATCCTGATGGTTGGCCTGCGTTGGCCTGCTACCAAGGCCATGCCTATTGCCTGGGCATGCGCAGTCCTCGGCGCCATGGTTGGCTGGGGCATTGATGCAAGCACCATTGCTGCTATGTCCTTCCACGGCGCCATCACCGCTGTCAGCGTTCTCATCATCGTTTTCGGTGCCATCCTGATCCTGTACACCCTGCAGTACAGCGGCGGCATGGAAACCATTCAGTACGGCATGCAGCAGATTTCCGCTGACCATCGCGTTCAGGCGATCATCATCGGCTACCTGTTTGCTGCCTTCATCGAAGGTGCCGCAGGTTTCGGTACCCCCGCAGCTCTGGCAGCCCCTCTGCTGCTTTCCCTGGGCTTCCCGCCCCTGGCTGCTGCCGTTATCTGCCTCGTGTTCAACTCCTTCCCCGTATCCTTCGGTGCTGTTGGTACCCCCATCATCCTGGGCCTGAAGTACGTTCAGCCCCTGGTGAAGGAAGCTGTTGCTGCCGGCATCCCCGGCCTGAATTTCGCTTCCCCCGAACAGTTCAACATGGTTATCGGTCAGTGGGCCACCATCTTCCATGGTGTCATGGCCTTCATCCTGCCCATCTTCATGCTGGGCTTCATCACCCGCTTCTTCGGCCCCAACCGCAGCTGGTCTGACGGTTTCAAGGCCTGGAAGTTCTGCGTATTCGCAGCTGTTTCCTTCGTTGTGCCCTACCTCGTGTTCGCATGGCTCGTTGGTCCCGAATTCCCGTCCCTGATCGGTGGTCTCGTCGGTCTCGGCATCGTGGTTCTCGGCGCCAAGAACGGCTTCTGCCTGCCTGCTGAAACCTGGACCTTCGGCGACCACAAGAACTGGGATCCCGAGTGGACCGGTGAAATCTCCGTTGCCGACACCAAGGAATTCAAGGCGCACATGTCCCAGTTCAAGGCATGGCTCCCCTACGTGCTCATCGGCCTTATCCTGGTCGTGACCCGTATTCCCGAAATCGGCCTCAAGGGCATGCTCGCCGGCGTGAAGATTCCCTTCGATGCTGGCTTCCTTGGCCATCCTGAAATCAAGAACGCCATTGCCATCCTGTACCTCCCCGGCACGATTCCCTTCGTGCTCGTTGCCCTGCTGACCATTCCTCTGCACGGCATGAGCGGCTCCAACGCCTCCAAGGCTTGGAAGGAATCCATTGCCAAGATGAAGAACCCCACCATCGCGCTGCTCTTCGCAGTTGCCCTGGTGTCCATCTTCCGTCTGTCCGGAACCAACCCCAATGGCCTGGCTTCCATGCCTCTGGAACTTGCCAAGGCAGTTTCCGGCCTGGTTGGTAACGCATGGCCCATGTTCGCCTCCGTTGTTGGCGGCCTCGGCGCCTTCATCACCGGCTCCAACACCGTTTCTGACCTGCTCTTCGCTGAATTCCAGTGGGGCGTGGCTCAGCAGCTCGAACTGCCCCGTCAGATCATCGTGGCAGCTCAGGTTGTTGGCGGTGGTGCCGGTAACATGGTTTGTATCCACAACATCGTGGCAGCCTGCGCAGTTGTTGGCCTGTCCGGTATGGAAGGCACCATCCTCAAGCGTACCGTATGGCCCTTCCTGCTGTACGCCGCTGTGGTTGGCATCATCGCTTCGCTGATGTGCTTCGTGTTCTTCCCGACTCTGTTCTAATCCCCCGTCACTTGCCGGGAGCGGGATGCGCGATACCCGCTCCCGGCGCTTGAAAGGGTTTTGTTATCCAGACACTTGGTAAACGGAGCGGCTCACGAAACGTCAGTTGCTCCGTTTTTCACACACCGCCCTGCCTCCCGTTGCCGGATATTGAGACAGCAAGCGGACAGACCTTAACCCCCCTCTTGGAGGAAGTTCTTCATGCTCAGTGAATCTCTGATCAAAGAATTCAAGGCCATCGTTGGTGAAGAGAACGTCTTCAGCTCCGAAGCCGACCGTCAGTCCTACTCTTACGACTCCGCCGTCCTCGAACCTGTGGCCCCCGCATTGGTTGTTCGCCCGACCAACTCCGAGCAGCTGGGCAAGGTTGTTGCCCTCTGTAACGAGAACAACAGCCCCATTACGGTTCGCGGTGCAGGCACCAACCTTTCCGGCGGCACCATCCCGGACAAGCGCGATGGCATCGTGGTTCTCACCAACGCCATGAACAAGATCATCGAAATCAACGAGGAAGATCTGTACGCAGTGGTACAGCCCGGCGTTGTGACCGCACAGTTCGCAGCCGAAGTCGCCAAGCGCGGCCTTTTCTACCCCCCGGATCCGGGCTCTCAGGCTGTTTCCACCATCGGTGGCAACGTGGCTGAAAACGCCGGTGGCCTGCGCGGCCTGAAGTACGGCGTGACCAAGGATTACGTGATGGGTCTCGACTTCTTCGACGTGCGTGGCGAACTGGTGAAGACCGGCTCCCGCACCGTCAAGTGTGTCACCGGCTACAACCTCGCCGGTCTGATGGTCGCTTCCGAAGGCACCCTGGGCGTATTCAACGAAATCATCCTCAAGCTCACCCCGCCCCCGGCTGCCTCCAAAGCCATGATGGCCGTGTTTGACGATGTGAACAAGGCCTCCGCCGCCGTTGCCGGCATCATCGCCGCACACGTTGTGCCCTGTACCCTGGAATTCATCGACCAGGCCTGCATGCGCTACATCGAAGACTACACCAAGGCCGGCCTGCCCGTTGACGCCGCCGCCATCCTGCTCATCGAAGTGGACGGCCACCCCGCACAGGTGGAAGACGAAGCCGCCACCGTTGTGAAGGTTCTGGAAAAGATCGGCGCCTCCCGCATCCAGGTTGCCAAGGACGCCGCTGAAAAGCTGAAGCTGTGGGAAGCACGCCGCAACGCGCTGCCCTCCCTCGCACGCGCCCGTCCCACCACCGTGCTGGAAGACGCCACCGTGCCGCGTTCCCAGATCCCGGCCATGGTTGCCGCCATCAACAACATTGCCAAGAAGCACAACGTGCAGATCGGTACCTTCGGTCACGCCGGCGACGGCAACCTGCACCCCACCATCATGTGCGACAAGCGCGACACCAAGGAATTCCACCGTGTGGAAGAAGCTGTTGACGAAATCTTCGATGCAGCTCTGTCCCTGAAGGGCACCCTTTCCGGCGAACACGGCATCGGCATGGCCAAGTCCAAGTGGATGGAAAAGGAAACCTCCCGCGCGACCATCGAATACTCCCTGAATATGAAGAAGGCCATTGACCCGAAGAATATTCTGAACCCCGGCAAGATCATCGCTGGGAGGTAAGTCATGGCCGATCTGAACAAACTCGCAAAAATGCTCCAGGAACTGGACGACATGATGGTAGCCTGCATGAAGTGCGGGATGTGCCAGGCTGTCTGTCCGGTATTTGCGGAAACCATGAGGGAAGCCGACGTTACCCGCGGCAAGATCGCCCTTCTGGAAAACCTTGCCCATGAAATGATCAATGACGCCGAAGGCGTTCAGGAACGCCTGAACCGCTGTCTGCTGTGCGGTTCCTGCGCAGCGAACTGCCCCTCCGGCGTGAAGATCATGGACATCTTCCTGCATGGCCGCACCATCGTGAACACCTACATGGGCCTGTCCCCTGTCAAGAAGGCCATTCTGCGCGGCATGGTGGGCAACCCCAAGCTGTTCAACCTTCTGCTCGACGTGGGCTCCAAGTTCCAGGGTCTGTTCACCAGCCAGGCGAACGAACTGCTCGGTTCCTCCTGCTCGAAGATGCTCTCGCCCATCATCGGCGACCGCCACTTCTCGCCCCTTGCCAAGAAGTCCCTTCACAGCAAGTACGGAACCATCGACACGCCCGCCGGCAAGTCCGGCCTGCGCGTCCTGTTCTTCCCCGGCTGCGTGGCTGACAAGATGTACACCGGCGCCGGCGAAGCCTGCCTCAAGGTGTTCCGCCACCACGGCGTCGGCGTGTGGATGCCCTCCGCCCAGGCCTGCTGCGGCATCCCGGCCCTGTCCGCCGGTGACCGCGTTGCCTACGACAAGATGGTCAAGTTCAACGTGAACATCTTCGGCGACGGCAACTACGATTACATCGTGGCACCCTGCGGCTCCTGCATCTCCACCATTCACGAACTCTGGCCCCAGTTCTCCGGCGAGTACTCCGCCGAGGAAAAGGCGAAGATCGAAAAGATCGCCGCCAAGGCCATGGACATCAACCAGTTCGTGGTGGACGTGCTGGGCGTGAAGCCCACCGAAGCTCCCAAGGGCGGCACCAAGGTCACCTTCCATGACTCCTGCCACCTGAAGAAGAGCCTCAAGGTGTCCGAACAGCCCCGCGACCTCATCCGCATGAACCCCAAGTACGAACTTGTGGAGATGAGCGAAGCGGACCGCTGCTGCGGCTGCGGTGGTACCTTCAACCTGTACCACTACGATCTGTCCAAGAAGATCGGTGAGCGCAAGCGCAAGAACATCGTGGATTCGCAGGCCAAGGTGCTCTCCACCGGCTGCCCCGCATGTATGATGCAGATTACCGACATGCTGTCCCAGAACAATGACAGCGTCGCCGTAAAACATAGCATTGAGATATACGCGGAAACGCTCTAGTATGTAAAAGTGCGCCCGTCCCTCAAGGGCGGGCGCTTTTTCGTTTCGGGAATTGGTCCCGACTCGTATATGCCGGTATCGCGTCCGGCTTGTGTTGTGTCTGGATATGCAAGGAGCCCTAATCGTGTCCAACAACCTTTACATTACAGCCACGGAATCCAAGAGCGGCAAGTCTGCCGTCGTACTGGGTATGATGCAGCTACTGCTCAGGGATGTCCGTAAGGTCGCCTTCTTCAGGCCGATCATCAACAACCCCAATCGTGACGTTCGGGATCATGACATCAACCTGATTCTGACCCACTTCGGGCTGGATATCCCCTACGAGGATACCTACGCCTACTCCCTCCACGAAGCCCGCGAGCTGATCAACCACGGACAGCACGCAACCCTTCTCGACAACATCCTCAACAAGTACAAGAAGCTTGCCGACCAGTACGACTTCGTGCTGTGCGAAGGCACCGACTTCCTGGGCAAGGACGCCGCATTCGAGTTCGACCTGAACGCCGACATTGCCGCCAACCTTGGTTGTCCCATGATGGTTGTGGCCAACGGCAAGGGCAAGGGGACCGAGGAAATCATCAGCTCGACCCAGCTGACCATCGACTCCCTGGAAGAGAAGGGGCTGGACATCGTTTCCGCCATCATCAACCGCGCGGATGTCGAAACCGTCAACAGCACGGAAATCATCGGCGCGCTGGCCTGCAAGACCCGTTGCACCAACCCCCTCTGCGTCTACGTCATTCCGGACGAGCCCACCCTGGGCAAGCCCACCATGAACGACGTGAAGAAGTGGCTGGGCGGTACCGTGCTCTACGGTCATGGCCGTCTCGATGCCCTGGTGGACGACTACCTCATCGCCGCCATGCAGATCGGCAACTTCCTCGACTACGTGAATCCCGGCAGCCTGATCATCACGCCCGGCGACCGTAGCGACATCATCATTGCCACCCTGGCAACCCGACTTTCCAACGCCTACCCCGACATTTCCGGCATCGTGCTCACCGGCGGCCTCCAGCCCGCCCCCAATGTGCACCGCCTGATCGAAGGCTGGACCGGCGTTCCGGTTCCGATCCTGTCCGTCAAGGAACACACCTACCTCACCACGCAGATCCTCAACGACCTGTACGGCAAGATCGATCCCGAAAACGACCGCAAGATCAACACCGCCCTCGGCGTGTTCGAAAAATGCGTGGACACCGCGGAAATCGCCAAGCGCGTCATCGACCGCAAGTCCTCCAAGGTCACGCCCAAGATGTTCGAATTCAACCTCATCGAAACGGCCAAGCGCAACAAGATGCGCATTGTCCTGCCCGAAGGTGCTGAAGAACGCATCCTGCGCGCCGCAGAAATCCTCGACCGCCGCGGCGTCGCGGAGATCATCCTCCTCGGCAACGCCGACGAGATCGGCAAGAAGATCTCCGAACTCGGCCTTGAACTCGGCGATATCCAGATCATTCAGCCCGAGCTGTCTCCCAACTTCCAGAAGTATGTGGAAGCCTACTTCGAATTCCGCAAGAAGAAGGGCATCAGCATGGAGCAGGCCCGGGACGCCATGTCCGACCCGACCTACTTCGGCACCATGATGGTCAAGCAGGATGACGCAGACGGCATGGTTTCCGGTGCCGTCAACACCACTGCGCACACCATCCGCCCGGCATTCGAATTCATCAAGACGAAACCCACCGCTTCCATCGTCTCTTCCGTCTTCCTGATGTGCCTGAAGGACCGCGTTCTGGTCTTCGGCGACTGCGCCGTGAACCCGAACCCCTCCTCCGAGCAGCTGGCCGAGATCGCCATCAGCTCCGCCGAGACCGCCCGCATCTTCAATGTGGATCCCCGCATCGCCATGCTGTCCTACTCCACCGGTTCTTCCGGCAAGGGCGCCGATGTGGAGAAGGTCATCGAAGCCACCCGCATCGCCAAGGAACGTGCTCCGGAACTGCTTCTGGAAGGCCCGCTCCAGTACGATGCCGCCATCGACGCCGACGTGGCCGCCACCAAGCTGCCCGACTCCGACGTTGCCGGCAAGGCCACCGTCTTCATCTTCCCGGACCTGAACACCGGGAACAACACCTACAAGGCGGTTCAGCGTGCCGCGAACGCTGTCGCCATCGGTCCCGTGCTGCAGGGTCTTAACAAGCCCGTTAACGACCTCTCCCGCGGCTGCACTGTACCGGACATCGTCAACACCGTTGCCATCACCGCCATTCAGGCGCAGGCAGAAAAGGGCCTCTAGGGTCCGCAAGGAATCAAACCACCATGAACGTACTTGTTATAAACTCCGGCTCTTCCTCCATCAAATACCAGCTCATCAACATGGAGACCGAAACGTCTCTGTGCGCCGGGCTGGTTGAGCGCATCGGCTTTGCCGGGGGCAAGCTTACCCACAAGGCTCACCCCGACACCGACGCCGAAAAGAAGATCGTCATCGACCAGGACTTCGCCGACCACGTGGCCGGCATGAAGCGCGTGGTCGAGTTGATCACCGACCCCGCTGACGGCGTCATCAAGGACAAGTCCGAGATCTACGCCGTGGGCCATCGCGTGCTCCTGGGCGGCGAAAAGATCACCAAGTCCCTGAAGATCGACGAATGGGCCAAGGAAGTGATCCGCGAATACATTCCGCTGGGTCCCCTGCACAACCCCGCCAACCTGGCCGGCATTGAAGTGGCCGAGGAACTCTTCCCCCACGCTCCTTCCGTGGGCGTGTTCGACACCGAGTTCCATCAGACCATGCCCCCCAAGGCCTATCTGTACCCCCTGCCGTACGAAATGTACGAAGAGCTGCAGATCCGCCGCTACGGCTTCCACGGCACCTCGCACCGCTACGTGTCCAAGAGTGCCGCCAAGTTCCTGGGCAAGGCCAAGGAAGACACCACGGTTGTCGTCTGCCACCTGGGCAACGGCTGCTCCATGTCTGCCGTCAAGAACGGCCAGTGCGTGGACACCACCATGGGCCTCACCCCGCTGGAAGGCCTGATGATGGGCACCCGCTGCGGTGACATCGATCCCGCCATCGTGCCGTTCGTGATGGAACGCAAGGGTTGCACCCCTGCCGAAATGGACACCATCATGAACAAGCAGTCCGGCCTGCTGGGCATCTGCGGCCTGAACGACATGCGCGACATCCATGCCGCCCGTGAAAAGGGCGATGCAAAGGCGCAGCTGGCCTTCGAAATGATGGCCTACCGCATCAAGAAGTACATCGGCTCCTACATCGCCATCCTCGGCAAGGTGGACGCCATTGTCTTCACCGCCGGCATCGGTGAGAACGACGACTTCATGCGCGCCGAAGTCTGCAAGGACATGGAGCACATGGGCATCACCATCGACACCGAAAAGAACAAGGTGCGCAGCGGCGAACCCCGCGACATCAGCGCCGGCGGCAGCGTCAAGGTTCTGGTGGTTCCCACCAACGAAGAACTGGAAATCGCACAGGCCACCGTGGAAGTCCTCAAGGGCTAACCCCCGGCCGTTCGCTTTGCATTGAAAACGGGGCGGGGTTATGCAACCCTGCCCCGTTCATGCGTTTTACTGACAGCACACTCAAACAGCCCCGGGCTCCGGAGACACTCCGCAGCAACCACAGGAGGCGGGCATGACAGGCATCTACATCGGGTCCACCAGCGCATTCGCGGGCAAGAACATCACGGCCATTGCTCTTGGTCTGGCCCTGCAGAAACGGGGCCTCAACGTGGGCTTCATGAAGCCCGTGGGCGGACTGCCCGTTTCCGTGGATGAAATCATCGGCGACGAGGACGCCATGCTCATCCGCGAACTGCTCGGACTGGAGGATGCGCCCGACGTCCTGACGCCTGTCATCATCCCGCAGAACCTGCGCGCCACCCGCTTCAGCAACACCAGCAACTGTATGGAGCGCGTACGCGCCGCCTACGAAGAGCTCTCCAGGGGCAAGGACGTGATGCTCGTGTCCGGCTGCGGCTCCTTCCTGCACACCGGCAAGCACCGCGGCGTGGACG
Source organism: Halodesulfovibrio sp. (assembly GCA_003252375.1). GTDB lineage: Bacteria > Desulfobacterota > Desulfovibrionia > Desulfovibrionales > Desulfovibrionaceae > Halodesulfovibrio. The sequence continues at coordinate 4,286 of QKEJ01000177.1, read as the reverse complement.
GCCTGACCCTGGTCCGCGAACTCGGCCTCAAGACCCTGCTGGTGGACCGCTTTGACTCCGCCCTGCACTACGATGCCGTGCTCAGCATCCACGAACAGCTGGGCGACGACCTGCTGGGCGTCCTCTTCAACGACGTTCCCGAATCCTTCATGCGCGACGCCGAGGACATCCTCGTCCCCTATCTCAACCAGACCGGCATCACGGTGCTGGGGATCATCCCGCGCGACCCCCTGCTCAATGCCATCAAGGCCTGCGAACTGGCATGGCGGCTGAACGGAAAAATCATTTCCGGCAACGCCCAGTCCCAGCGCATCATCGAGGATTTTCTCATCGGCACCATGCAGGTGGAAAACTTCATGACCTATTTCAAGCGGCAGAAGAATTCGGCCACCATCGTGGGCGGTGACCGGACCGACCTGCAGCTCGTCGCCCTGGAAGGCGACTGCCCCTGCCTCATTCTCACCGGCAACATCGCCCCCAACGAACTGGTGCGCGCACGTTCCGAACAGAAAGGCGTGCCCGTCATTCAGGTTCGGGACGACACCTACACCGTTGCCAAGCACATGGAGACCATTCTCGCCAGCCAGAAGCTGCGCGAGCTGGTAAAAATAGAACGGGCCGCCACGCTCGTGAATGGCGTGCTGGATATCCAGAGTATCGCGGCAACTCTATAGTAATATTCTTTTTTGTCGATAATCCCTAATAGCGGCTTCGTTCCCGACGGCTGAGAACCGGGCGCGAGTTATACTTGCATTTTTGGAAGCATGGTCCAAAATTAATGCACTTTCATACCCACTTACCATTGCAGCAGCCGGTTCCGGCCCGAGTAGGAGTTGCGTATGTTCCGAAACATAACCATCGGCACCCGTATCATCGCCCTGCTGGTGATGCTTGTGCTCTTCATTGTCGGTGTCATCATTGCCTACACGCAGCTGACGACGCGCGTCGCCTCCATGGGGATCCACGAGACCCAGGAAGTGATGCTGCAGGACCAAAAGCAGCGTCTGGCCCTCGCCACGAATGCTCTGGCGACCAGCCTCGGCGTTCTCATTGCCGACGCCCCCACCGAGGAAGAGAAGATCGCCATCGTCCGCAAGGCCATCAACGACTTCCGTTTTGAAAAAGACAAGTCCGGCTACTACTTCGTCTACAGAAAGACCACCGTCCAGATTCTGCCCACCAACACGAAACTGGAAGGCAAGGACCTCAAGGACCTCAAGGACCCCAACGGGGTACACCTGGTACAGGATCTGTACAAGGCCAGCCAGGACGGCGGCGGCTTTGTCTCATACATCTGGGACAAGCCCGGTGCAGGCCCCACGCCGAAACTGAGCTATGCCACCCTCCTTCCCGGCACCGATTTCTGGATCGGCACGGGCGTCTATGTGGACAACGTGGAAACAGAAAAGGCCCGTATCCGCTCCAAGCTGGACGAGCTGGTAAGCAAGGACTCCACCTACACCCTGGGCGTCGTTGCCGCCATCCTGCTGCTGGTGGTGCTTCCCTTCAGCATCATGCTCATCACCTCCATCGTGCGCCCGCTGCGTGAGGCCACCGGCGCGGCAGACGCCGTTGCCCACGGCGACCTCGATGTTCATCTGGAAACCAAGGGCAAGGACGAAATCTCCCAGTTGCAGAACTCGCTCAACTCCATGGTGGCCACGCTCAAGGCCAATCTTGAAGACATGGAAGCCAAGGGCGCCGAGGCCAACAGGCAGACCGACATCGCCAAGGAAGCCCTGGCCAGGGCCGAGGAGGCCATGGCCAAGGCCGAGCAGGCAACCAAGGATGGCATGCTGCAGGCCGCCACGCAGCTTGAGGGCGTGGTCCAGCGCATCAACATGGCGACCACGGACCTTGCCAAGCGCAGCGAGGAAATCCGCACCGGTACCGAAAACCAGATGAGCCGCATCAGCGAAACCGCCACGGCCATGGAAGAAATGAACGCCACCGTGCTCGAGGTGGCCCGCAATGCCGGAGAGGCCGCCGACCAGACCGACCGGTCCCGCACCAAGGCGCTGGAAGGCTCCGAGGTGGTCACCAACACCGTGAAGTCCATGAGCGACCTGCAGGAGCTGACCGTCAACCTCAAGAACAACATGCACAAGCTGGGTGAGCAGTCCGTGGCCATCGGCCAGGTCATGAATGTCATCAACGACATTGCCGACCAGACCAACCTGCTGGCCCTGAACGCCGCCATTGAAGCAGCTCGTGCCGGCGAAGCTGGCCGCGGCTTTGCCGTGGTGGCCGACGAAGTGCGCAAACTGGCCGAAAAGACCATGGGCGCCACCAAGGAAGTGGGTGAGAACATCAAGTCCATTCAGGGACTCGCCAAGGCCAACGTGGACGGCATGGACGAGGCGGTGTCAGCCATCGACGTGACCACCGATCTCTCCAACAAGTCCGGCGAGGTCCTGTACGAAATCGTGTCCATGGCTCAGGACGCCGCCATGCAGGTGCAGTCCATTGCCACGGCAGCGGAGCAGCAGTCCGCAGCTTCCGAGCAGATCACCAGCAGCGTGGATGAGATCAATCTCATCGCCAACGAGAACGCGCAGCGCGTGGCCGATTCGGGCAGGGACATTCAGGAGCTTGCCGAGCAGGCAGACGAACTGAGTGGCCTGATTGCCTCTCTGAAGGCTGAAGGCGGCAAGTAGCTCCCCTCACCCCCTCAACAGCATTCAAGCCCCCGTGCCTTTTGCGCGGGGGCTTTTCTGTTGTTCCAGGCTGGGCGCTCAGTTCATTCACATTTAATCACATAGACATTGTCACTATCTTACAAACTATGTTACTGAGATTACTACTCTGTGTTCTTTATCCAAAACGGGGCAGGATGCATTCCGACACAAGCGGCAGCCCACAGCCATGCTCGGCGGCAATCCTGCAGCACAACACGCGTATATTACCTCAGGAGCACCTATGTTTCGCACAGTAAGTATCGGAACCCGCATTATCAGCCTCATTGTGTTGATGGCTCTTTTCATTGTCGCAACGGTCCTTGTCTTTATCCGCCTCACAAACCAGGTGGGTGAAACAGGTGTGGCAGAAACCCAAACTGTCATGCTGAAGGACCACAAGGCCCGAATTCAATTGGCCACCCTGACCTTTGCCAACAGTGTAGGCAAGCTCATCGAAGCCGCCGCACCGGATGAGAAAGACGAACGCATCCGCGAAGCCACCTATTCCATCACCTACGAAAAGGACGGGTCCGGCTACTTCTTCGTGTACAGGGGGACGCAACTGGTGGCGCACCCCATGAAGCGCAAGGATGTCGGCAAGGATTTTTCCGCCACCAAGGACCCCAACGGCGTCTTCACCGTCAAGAGTTTGTCCGAAGCCGCCCACGATGGGGGCGGCTTCGTGGAATACGTCCAGCCCAAGCCCAACATGGGCACACAGCCCAAGATCAGCTACGCCATGATGATTCCCGGCACCGACTGTTGGGTCGGCACCGGGGTCTACGTGGACAATGTTGAAGCCGAAAAAACCCGTATCGCCTCCCACATCAAGAGCATGGTCACGGCCAGTACCCTGACCACCGTGTCCATTCTGGCAGCCATCATGCTGCTGGGCATCCTGCCGCTCAGCATCCTCATGAACATGTCCATCACCCGTCCGCTCCGTGAAGCCACGGAGGCGGCGGATGCCGTTGCCGGCGGCAACCTCGACATCCGGATCACCCAGCAGGGCAAGGACGAAATATCCCGCCTGCAGGGATCCCTGAACACCATGGTGGCAACACTCAAGAACAACCTGCTGGACATGGAGGCCAAGGGAGCCGAGGCCAACAGGCAGACGGACATCGCCAAGGACGCGTTGCGAAAGGCGGAAGACGCCATGGACAAGGCGGAACAGGCCACCAAGGAAGGCATGCTCCAGGCAGCGGGACGCCTTGAGGGTGTGGTCAGCCGCATCACCTCGGCCACCGGCGACCTTGCCGAGCGCAGCGAACTCATCCGCTCCGGAACGGATAACCAGATGGCCCGCATTGATGAAACGGCCACGGCCATGGAGGAAATGAACGCCACCGTGCTGGAAGTGGCCCGCAATGCCAGCGAAGCCGCCGAACAAACGGACAAGTCCCGCCAGAAGGCCCTGCAGGGGGCGGAAATGGTCGGCAAGACCGTCAGCGCCATGAACAATCTGCAGGATCTGACCAATGATCTGAAGGACAACATGCACAAGCTCGGAGAGCAGTCCGATGCCATCGGGCATGTCATGAACGTCATCAATGACATCGCCGACCAGACCAACCTTCTGGCGCTCAACGCCGCCATCGAGGCTGC
>QKEJ01000113.1 GCA_003252375.1 Halodesulfovibrio sp. | reverse complement strand
CTCAACAGGCAGGATACGGTGCAGTCATCATGAAGACGCTCATCCATACGCGCGATTCCGGGGAATCCCATCTGACGCGGAGGACGTTTCTCCTGGGTGCGGCCGTGCATCTGGGGGGGCTCCTCACCGCGGTACGCGCGGCTGGTGCCCCGCTGAAGACCGCAGGGGATTCGGCCGCTGCAGGGGACGAAACACTCGACCTTGCCCTCAGGGGGCAAAACCTTCTGGCGCAGGGGGGCAGTGGATGAGGCCCTTGCCGTGCTCCGGCAGGCCGCTGGGGTGGAGCCGGAAAACGATTTCGTGCACGGATTGCTTGGGCGCGCGTTTCTTGCTGTGGGCAAAAATCGGCAGGCCGTCTTTCATTTTCGCAGGGCTGCAATGCTCAACACGGATGATACCTATTCCCGCATGATGGTAGACCTGCTCACGCAGCGCCCGGTGCCTGCGGAAGATGACCTGCTCCCGGGCGAAGGGGCGTTGCATGCCGTCACTCCCAATGCGACGCAACCTTCCTCCACGGATTCCCCGTATGCATCACCGGGTACGACTCCCCATGTTCCCACGGATCTGGAACGCCTTGCCCGGCAGGAGGAAGAAGCCATGGCGGAACGCCTTGGTGCGCATCCTTCCGGCAGGTCGGGCTATCGCATTCGAAGAGTTGTGCTTGATGCCGGGCACGGCGGCTTTGACAGCGGTGCGGTGGGGGCAGGGGGACTGCGGGAGAAGGACGTCAATCTGGCCGTGGCCGTGCGCTGCGCTGAGCTTCTGTCCCGTACCCCGGGACTGCGTGTCTTTCTGACGAGGACTGCTGATTACTACGTGCCCCTCAGTGCCCGGACCGCCGTTGCCAACCAATACAGTGCCGACCTTTTTGTTTCGTTCCACTGCAATGCCAGCACCAACCGCGAGGCGCAGGGGATGGAAACGTATTCCTGTTCGGAAGGCGCCTCCAGCAAGGAGGCGTTGCGGGTGGCCCAGTTCGAGAACTCCGTGCTGAAGTATGATCCGGCCGTCAGTGGCGGAGGCGGCGTGGATATTGAGGACCTGCTCTTCCGGTACGAGCGGCGTCGGCATTGGCAGGCTGCGGCGATGACCGCGGCGACTCTGCAGCGCACCCTTGCCGGGGTGTTGCCGTTTCCTGACCGGGGTATTCATGCTGCAGACTTCTATGTTCTGCGCAAGGCCCGCATGCCCGCCATCCTTCTGGAAACCGGTTTTCTCTCCAACGGTGCGGAGGAGCGCCTTCTTGGGACACCGGAACAGCAGGCCCGCATTGCGGTCACGGTAGCCGATGCCATAGGCAGGCTTGCCGGAGGAGGGGGGCTGTGAGGCAGCTTCGGAGTGCATTCCCGTTTCTTCTGGCACTGCTGGTGCTTGCCATCCCGGCGTGGGGGACGGTGCAGCCTGTCAGAACCGTGACGTCGGCACAGGAACAGCTGGAATCACGTATTCTGCAGGGTGCCGATCTGCATTACCGGGGGCAGCTTGATGCCGCGCGCGTCATTTTCGAGGAGGTCGTGGTCGGTCAGCCGAACAACGAGTTCTGTCTCAACCAGCTGGCGCTCATCAACGCAAAGCAGGAGCGGTTCGAGGTGGCCGCGGCCCTGTTCGGCAGGGTGGCGGCGCAATCGCCGGACAATACCTTTGCCCGCATCTGGCTCGGGGTATTGCATCTGCAGCGGGGGGAAACAGCAGAGGCGCAGGCACGCTTTGCCGAGGTGCTGCGTGTGGATCCGGGGAATGCCGGAGCCTGTTATTTTTTGGGAGTCATGGCCGCGGTAGAGCATGACGGCGTTTCGGCTGTCCGTTGGTTCCGCAAGGCACAGGAGCTGGGCTCCGATGATCCGGAAACACACTACCGCCTGGCGCAGGCCTTTCTTTCCATGGATATGCCGTTGAACGCCCGGCTCGAGTTTGAGCGGACGCTGGCCATTAATCCCCGGCATACCAAGGCCCTGCACGATCTGGGGTGGGTGCTGTATAATCAGGGATTCGGGGAGGAGGCCAAGGCGTTGTGGCAGCGTGTGCTCAGCCTCAATCCGGACGATGCGCAGGCTCGCACGAGTCTTGCAAAGGTACACAATGATGCCGCGTTTGCGGCCTATGAACAGGGAAACAGGGAAAAGGCTGCCGCCCTGTGGAAAATGACATTGCAGTATGAACATGATAACAAGGCCGCCAGATATTATTTGCAGAAACTGGATCGTCAGGCTATTGATTCAGAATGAAATATTGCGACTCCGGCATGTTACATACATCCGGGGCCGGAAAAGCCATCGAGGAGGAAGCACATGCGCTTCATGAAGATGTTGACTGCCATGGGGGTCTGCCTGCTGCTCCTGAGCGTGCAGGCCAGTGCTCAGGAAATCGGCAGCACGGCGGATTACGTACAGGATGTGGATGCCGGTGCCGTCAACTGGCAGACAGGGTACGTGACGGCAAAAGGCATCGGTGTCCCTCCGCCAAATTCCGTGAGTCTGGCGCAGGCGCGGGCCATGGCTGTCCGTGCCGCCACGGTGGATGCAAGGCGCAACCTGCTGTCCGTGATCAAGGGCGTGCAGATAGACGGCCAGACGACCGTGCAGAATGCCATGATTGCCGATGATACGGTAGTGGAGCGAGTACGCGGCTACCTGCAGAACTCGCAGATTCTGGATACGGCCTATATGTCAGACGGTTCCGTTGAAGTGACCGTGGGCATGAACATGCGCGGCGGTCTTTCCAGTACCCTGCTCAGCCCCGCCATGCCCTTTGCTCCGCAGCGGGTGATGCCTCTGCCGGAGGCCAGTGTTCCTCAGCCTGTTCCTGCTCCCACGCCTGTGCCTGACGCGCAGCCCGCGCCTGAAGCGCCCGCTCCGTTTACCGGGTTGCTTGTGGACGCCAGAGGGCTTGGTGCCCGTCCCGCCATGAGCCCCAAACTGATGGATGAGAACGGGGAGGAGATTTACGGTTCCGCTTCGGTCAGCCGTGAATATGCCATCCAGCAGGGCATGGCAGGCTATGCCAAGGATATCGAAAAGGCCACGGCCAACCCTCGTGTGGCCAGCACTCCAATGGTCGTGAAGGCTGTTGCGGTCAACGGCAAGGCCCGGACCAATCTGGTGATCTCCAATGCGGATGCAGCCATGCTGCGTGAGCAGCAGGCTGCCAGGGACGTGCTGGAGAAGTGCCGGGTCATGATCGTTCTCGACTAGAACGGGAATAAAGGAGTTTCTCATGCTTCGTCCCACGTTCGAGCTTCGGCTCGCCCCCGTACTGGCCCTCATTGTGGTCGTGGCATTTGCGGCCGGAATGGCCGGGTGTGCCAAGACCCCGCGTGCGGCGCAGGGAATGCTTGATACGCCGTTGCACCATTACGAGACAGGTATGCGCCTGCTGGATGCCGGAGAACTGGAGGGGGCCACCCGCTCCTTCAACACTGCCCTGGAACTGGATGACGGCTACGGTCCGGCTCTTGCGGGCAAGGGGTTGGTGCTGGCCATGCAGGGAGATATCGGTGAATCGCTGGATCTCATCCGCTCCGGCCAGCGCAAGGCGGCGCGGGGAAGTGATTCCCCCGAACGGATGTGGACCCTTGTGGCTGAGCAGCGGGCGTACATAGCCCTGCATGGTCAGGGCAAGATCTCCGATTCCGCACTGATGCGCGAGAGCCGCAGGGCATTTAACGATGCCCGCATCGCCGCAACGGATGCCGCCATGCCCTGGTTCTGGGAGGGCGAGGCCTACCTGCTGGCGTTGGAGTTTGAGCAGGCCCGTGATTTTTATCGTGAGGCCCAGACCCGTGACCAGGGATTTGGCGAGCGGGCCAGCGAGCGACTGCTGCTGCTGGAACGCATCATGGCGGCATCGCTCAAGACTTCCGTGGGCAAGCGTATCGCGCTTGTGGATGAGATATCCCGGGCCGACATGGCCGCCCTGCTGGTTGAGGAATTGGGGCTGAAGAAGTTCTTTGAGGGGACAGAGAAGCCCGAAACAAGCACCTTTGTCTCGCCGCAGGATGCGCAAAAGGCCGCTGTCGCAGGCTCTGTGACTGCGCTTGACGTGGAAACGCATCCGCTGCGCGTGGATGTGATGGAAATTCTGAAATATCGTCTGCGGGGCCTGCAGCCCTTCAGCGACCAGACCTTCCAGCCCGACAAGCCGATAACCCGCGCGGAAGTGGCTCTTATTCTGGAAGACATCTTCATCCGGGCCAAGAATGATCCGGCGCTGGCGACACAGTTTGTCGGCCAGACCAGTCCCTTCCCGGACGTGCGCAGTGATCATTCCTACTTCAACGCAGTCATGTTCGCCACCACGCGTGGCCTGCTGGCCGCCGATGTGGCAAAGGGGCTGTTCAGGCCCGCTGATACGGTTTCCGGTGTGGACGCCGTGCTGCTGATCAACGCCATGAAGACGCAGCTGGATGTCTTCTGAGTTGCATCGTCATTGATGAGCAAAAAGAAAGGGAGCCGTGAGGCTCCCTTTTTCATGGTCCGTGCTTTCAATTCTCTTCGCTGACAAAGGGGTTGAAGTAGCCGAACTCCACCCACGGACAGACCTTCTTGATGCGCTTGCGGTAGAAGGTGAAGCCGGTGCTCGGGCCGAATTCTATGCCTTCGAGCAGCCGCAGGTACATTTCGGGGTCGATGTTCAGATTGCGCAACTGGATGAAATCCACCTTGGTTTCCTCCACAAGGCGGGTGAGTGTCTCGACCTCCGGCTCGGAATCAGTGATGCCGGGGAAGAAGAGCAGGTTCAGCGAGACCCACTTGCCCCTGGCCTTAGCCTCCGTGATGGAGCGGCGGACATCGTCGAACGTGTATCCCTTGGGACGGTAATAGCGGTTGTATACTTCCTCGCGGGCCGAGTTGAGGCTGACGCGGATGGAGGAGAGCCCCGCGTCGCACAGGCGGGCAACGGCATCGGGCAATGAGGCGTTGGTGTTCATGTTGACCGTTCCCTTGCCGCCCTGGGACCGGAACAGGCGGATGGCCTCCTCCAGCAGGGGGGCCTCGGTCAGGGGTTCACCCTCGCAGCCCTGGCCGAAGGAATAGATGGGCTTTTCGATTTCGTTCGCGGCATGGTGCAGCATGATGCCGGCCACTTCCTGCGCCGTGGGCGTGAAGGTGAGACGGCTTTGCGGCGTGGCGCAGATGGCGGAGTCCTCGTCCTGATGCGAGATGCAGCCAATGCAGCGTGCGTTGCAGCTTCGCGATGTGGGCAACGGGGCCTCATAGCGGCCCAGGGCCAGGTTGCGGGCCGCAGGGCAGGAATACTTGAGGACGCAGTTGCCCATGATGTGCTGCATGAGGCGGTTGTCCGGATAGCGCTTCATCAGGGCATGGGCGTTCTTTTCGATCTTCTTGCAGGGGATGCCCTTGAACACCTGACGCGTGTCCTGATCCACCCGTTTGGCGCAGACGTAGAAACGGCCATTGGCGAAGCCGACGGCACCATAGGCAAAGAGGGGCAGTGTAGGGGCGTCGTCCTGCGTCAGGTAAGCGGCATGCGCGGTCAGGGTGTGGGCCGGGGCGGCAAAGGCGGCAACGGCAAACTCCTCCAGCGCTTCGGCTTCTCCCGTTTCGGGGTCAAGCCCCACGGCAAGACGGCCCGGCAGCATGAACAGATCGCTTCCCTCGGGAAGCGGCATGAGTTCGTCCGGCTTGGGCAGGGCCAGCTCGTTGCCTCGTCGGCAGAGCATGTACAGGTCAGGGTGATCGTAAATATTGCCATCCCTGTCCGCAACGAGCAGACGGGGGCGTATGTTTGAAGAGGCCATGCGGGGTCCCGTGGATTGTGTATATTGTTAATCGGGCAGCTTTTGTGCTAAATGCCTTGAAGTACTGGAAGTGGTCCAGCAGTGCGGTATGGTACTTCATTGGTCGGTTAAACGAAAGAGTGAATGTATGGTCGTTTTTGATCAGCAATATACGCCGTTTATGGTTTTCATGCTGCTCTGTTTCGCAGGGCTCATGGTCATGTTCTATTTTATGCTTCGCAGCCTTGAAGAGCTTGCCAGAGCCATGCGTGACGAGCGCAATGATCTGACGATTACGTTACGGGCTATCGAGAAGCGGATTTCCCAGCTGGTGACCCTGCAGCGGACGGATCTTCCCGAGGGCCTTGCCCGTTCCGGGCTGGATGACTCAGGGGCGGAAGGAGCGGCGGAGGCGGATGACGTCCGGGGCAAGCTGATTCCGGAAGATGCGGCTGCATTTGTGGCCGCCCAGGTCTTGTCTGTCGATGATGCGGCGCTCGGGGCTGACGATGAAGTCCGGGACGAGGCGCATGCATTGGATGCGGCTGGCGGAACATGTACGGACAGTGAGGATGCTGCCGCCTATTCTGAGGCGCTGGAATTGGATGATCAGGCTGGTACGTCGTATGATGGGGAGCATGACGCCCTGTTTTCCCAGGTGGTCAGCGGAACCCTGCCCGATGAGGATGCTGCTGCGTCCGTTGCCCTGTTGCCGGAAGTGGATCTTCCCGATGCATTTGTCCGGAATACGCTTTCGGGCCATGACGGGGACGACGATGTGGACTCGGCACCAGTGGCCGGGGCAACGATACCCTCGGCGGCTGACCAGATAGTGGAGGCAGAACGGGAACTTGTGGCGGCGACAGGGGTGGATTTCCCTGCCGGAGCGCCTGAAGCCGAGGAACTGCCGGACATGT
>QKEJ01000170.1 GCA_003252375.1 Halodesulfovibrio sp. | reverse complement strand
TGCAGCCCCTGCTGCACTACCACCAGCCGCGCGGCCTGCTCCGCCACAGGGAAACCGGCGTACGCTGGGCCGCCCTGCACCGGTACGAGGCCTCCCCGGAGAACGTGCTGGTCTGCTCCGGCGCACAGCACGGCATGGCCGTGACCCTGGCAGCGCTCTTTTCCCCCGGAGACCGCATCGCCGTGGAGAGCCTGACCTATCCGCTCATCAAGCCGCTGGCCAAGCGGTTGCGTCTGCAGTTGGTACCCGTCCCCCTTGACGAACAGGGCATGCTGCCCGACGCGCTTGCCGCCGCCTGCCAGCAGGAAACCGTGCGCGGGTTGTACATCATGCCGGGCTGCCAGAATCCCACGCTGGCCCACATGCCGGAATATCGCCGCCACGAGATCGCGGCCGTGTGCCGCCGCCATGGCGTGCGCATCATCGAAGACGACATGTACGCCCTGACCCTCGATACCGTGCTGCCGCCCCTCTCCGCCCTGGCTCCGGAGCTGGGGCACTTCATCGCCTCCACCTCCAAGGCGCTCACGGGCGGCCTGCGCACGGGATTTGTCTGCGCACCGCCGGAATCCGTGCGCCGCATAGAGGCGGCCATAGAGGCGTCCATCTGGATGGGGGCCTCCCTCATGGCCGAGCTCGCCACCCTCTGGCTGGACGACGGCACCGCCGCCCAAGTGCTTACCGCCAAGCGCGCCGAAGCCGCAGCGCGCAACCGCATTGCCACAGAGATCCTGCAGGAATGGTCCTTTTCCGCCAGGCCCACTGGCTACTACCTGTGGCTCAGACTTCCCCGACGCTGGCGCTCGGTGGAGTTCGCCGAGACTGCTGCGGAGCGCGGCGTATCCGTGGCGCACATGGAGCATTTTGCCGTGGGCTACGCCCAGCCGGAACAGGCCGTGCGCGTCTCGCTGTGCGGCGCGCAGGACAGGGAGCAGCTGCGCACCGGACTCTCGGTACTGGCAGACCTGCTCAGACTGTAGCCAACCCGCGCCCGTCCCGGACAACACGACAGGCCGAACCCGTCGGGCCCGGCCTGTCAAAGCGTCACTGGACATCGTCTGCCTAGAGCGCGGCCCGCACCGTCTCCGCCATGGGCGTGCTGGGGCGGCCGATAAGCGCGCCAAGCTGGCCGCCTTCGTCAAAGAGCCCCCCCCTGGCCATGCCTGCGTCCGAATCCGCCAGCATGGCTGCCAGCCATCCGGGCAGGCCGGCCCCTTCCAGAAGGCCGCGATACTCGACTTCGGGCATGTTGCTGTAGGCCACGGACTTTCCCGACTGACGGGCAATGACCGCCGCCAGATCGGTGAGGGTGAATGCGCTGTCACCGGCAAGTTCATACACCAGTCCAGCCTGCCCTTCACGTGTCAGCACTGCAGCAGCGGCTGCGGCGTAGTCCGCACGGGCTGCCGAGGCAATGCGACCGTCTCCGGCGGCTCCCGCAAGCACGCCGTATTCCAGGGCTGCCGGGATGCGCAGTGCGAAATTCTCCGTGTACCATCCGTTGCGCAGCAGCGCGAAGGGAAGGCCCGATGCCTTGAGCATGGCCTCGGTCTGGCGGTGCTCTTCCGCCAGTCCCAGAGGGGAGGTATCCGCGTGCAGGATGCTTGTGTAGGCCACGAATCCGACGCCCGCCTTCACGGCCGCATCAATAACGGCCTTGTGCTGGCGGGCCCGCTGGCCGACCTCGCTGGAGGAAATAAGCAGCAGCCGCTCCGTGCCCGCAAGAGCGGCCGCCAGGGTGTCGGGCGCATCATAATCCGCCCGCCGCACCACCACGCCGCGTGCGGCAAGATCCTGCACCTTTTCCGGGGTGCGCACCGCCGCCACGATGCGGGCGGGTTCCACGGTCTTCAACAGGGCATCGATGACAAGACGGCCAAGCTGGCCAGAGGCTCCGGTTATGGTAATCATGATGTTTCTCCTTTTCTCGGGGATGATTTTGAGGCAGGATATATCCATTGCAAACTTTTTGTAAGTACCTACCTTAAAGTAAGTATGAAGTTTGCCCCTCGCACCTGCATCACAACCCAAGGACGCGCACATGTCGGACACCACCCCCAATGGCATGACCAACTGGAAGGACGGGCTTTGCCCGGACCATCTGCGGGGAAATCTCTATGCGGGCAAATGCCCCTCCCGCACGGTACTGAACCATGTCTCCAGCCGCTGGGGCGTGCTGGTGCTCATCTCCCTTCTGGACGGCACCCACCGGTTCAGCGACCTGCGGCGCCGCATTGGCGGCGTCAGCGAAAAGATGCTTGCCCAGACCCTGAAATGGCTGGAGGGGGACGGCTTTGTCGAACGGCACGCCTACCCGGAGGTGCCCCCGCGCGTGGAGTACACCCTTACCCCGCTCGGTACGGAAGTGGCGGAGCGTGTCTACGCCCTCAAGGACTGGATAGAGACCAACCTCTACCGCATCCCCAGCGTAAACGGGGAAAACACTCCCGCCGACAACGAGGCAGACACTTCGGAAGTGTGAAATAAAATGCTGAAATAATACAATAAAAAAAATAATCCTTGCAATACTCTTTCGGGTTCTGATAGGCGTACCCTTCGTATCGTACCCAACAATTTCCTCTATGGAGAACAACGATGACCCGTAAAGATCGCACAGAAGGTATTTACAGCCGTCGCGAGGTGCTCGACGAAAGCGAGCGCCGCCAATATTACCTGATCCAGCTCAAGGATCTGCTTTCCTATGCCTACCGCTATTCCGAGGACGTGAAGAAGCGCTTCGACCGCGCCCAGTTTCAGGTGGAAAAGTTCAAGACGCTCTCCGACCTCAAGCATATTCCCATCCTCAAGAAGAAGGAACTCATCTTCCTGCAGTCCATGGGCCCCCGCCTCGGCGGGCTGCTGACCAAGGACCTCGGCGAACTGAAGCGCATCTTCCTTTCCCCCGGCCCCATCTTCGACCCCGAAGATCGCGCCGATGACTACTGGGGATACACCGAAGGCTTCTATTCCGCCGGCTTCCGCTCCGGGGACGTGGCGCAGATCACCTTCAACTATCACCTTGCCCCGGCAGGTCTGATGTTTGAAGAGCCCCTGCGCAACCTCGGCTGCGCCACCATCCCGGCCGGTCCCGGCAACGCCGCCACCCAGCTGGAAATCATGCAGAAGCTGCGCGTCACCGGCTACGTCGGCACGCCCAGCTACCTGATGCACCTTGCCCAGAAGGCCGAGGAAAAGGGCCTGAACCTGCGCAAGGACATGTTCCTGGAAGTGGCCTTCGTGACCGGCGAAAAGATCTCCGAAAAGATGCGCTCGCAGCTGGAGAAAAAGTTCGACCTGATCATGCGACAGGGCTATGGTACGGCAGACGTGGGCTGCATCGGCTACGAGTGCTTCCACAAGACCGGTCTGCACATCGCCAACCGCGCCTTCGTGGAAATCTGCCATCCGGACACCGGCATCCCGCTCAAGGATGGTGAAGTGGGCGAAATCGTGGTCACGGCCTTCAACAAGACCTACCCGCTCATCCGCCTCGCCACCGGCGACCTCGGCTACATCGACCGTTCTCCCTGCGCCTGCGGCCGCACCTCGCCCCGCATCGGCTCCATTGTGGGCCGCGTGGACACCACGGCGCGCATCAAGGGCATGTTCGTGTACCCGCATCAGGTCGAACAGGTCATGGCCCGTTTCGACGAGGTCAAGCGTTGGCAGATCGAGGTCACCAACCCCGGCGGCATCGACGAAATGACCCTGTTCATCGAAGCCAGCAACTTCAAGCGCGAGGACGAGCTGCTGCACCAGTTCCGCGAGAAGATCAAACTGCGCCCCGCGCTGAAGGTGCTTACTCCCGGTTCTCTGCCCCCGCAGATTCGTCCCATCGAGGACAAGAGGATATGGGATTAGCCACAGGAATACGCCGTCTTTCGACACTCTGTATTCTCGCTTTCCTGTTCATTCCGGGCGGCTGCGCTTTTCAGGCGCAGCCGCCTGTTTCCCCTTCCGCCCATGAGGCTCCGGCCTCCGGCCTGACGGAAGGCTCCCTGTTCCTGCCCCCCACTTCCAGCCAGCCCACGAACGCATCGCTCCTCACCCCGCTTGCCACAGCGGACATCCTTGCACGCGCCCGCAACGCCGACTTCATCCTCATCGGCGAAGGCCACACCGTCCCCTGCGACCATCTCGTCCAGTCGCGGCTCATCACCGCCCTTGCCGATGCGGGCATCCGCTTCACCGTGGGACTGGAAATGTTCCCCGTGGACCATCAGCCCCTGCTGGACAAGGTGAATGCCGGGGCCGTACCGCTGGCTTCCTTTGCCAACGCCACGGACTGGAAAACGGCATGGGGCTATGACTTTGACCTGTACCGCCCGGTCTTTGAAGCGGTGTACGCCCACCGCCTGCCGCTGCGGGCCCTGAACGTACCCCAGCCCATCGTCAAAAAGGTAAGCCGCGACGGACTGGATGCCCTGACCGACACGGAGCGCGCCCTGCTTCCCGACGCTATCATCCCTGCTTCCGAGGACCAGAAGGCCGCCCTGCAGCCCATGTTCGACGCGCACAGGGCCATGGCCAACGGAACCATGGGCATGCATGTGCAGAATGGGACCATGGGAACGACAGCCGCACCAGCGCCCCCCAAATCGCCTATGACCGGGCGCATGGACCGGTTCTTCCTCATTCAGGCGCTCTGGGATACGGCCATGGCGCAGCAGGCTGTCCGGGCGCGCGATACCGGCAACATGCCCGTTGTGGTGCTTATCGGTTCGGGCCATGTGGAATTCGGCTGGGGTCTTGCCCATCGCATCCGCACCCTGCGCCCCGGCTCCACCATCCTGATGGTCTCCCCGTGGCGCGGAACGGACCCCGTGGATCAGCTTGAGGCCGACCTCCGCTACTACTGCCGCCAGACCCACCAGAGCAGGCTGGGCTTCACCCTGCTGCAGGAGCCTTCGGGAGCCACGGTGCTGGCACTCGTTCCCGGCTCCCGTGCCGAACGCGCCGGCTTCC
This sequence comes from Halodesulfovibrio sp., assembly GCA_003252375.1. GTDB lineage: Bacteria > Desulfobacterota > Desulfovibrionia > Desulfovibrionales > Desulfovibrionaceae > Halodesulfovibrio. Next base: position 28,550 of record QKEJ01000170.1, on the reverse strand, counting down.
TGAAGGACGACCGGATCATCCTTGCCAACGGCGTTGCGGTGGACTCCATGTGGGTGCTGCATACGGAGGCCATACGCGCCTCCATGTCCGGCAAGAATATGGTTTTCACCGTACAACGCGGCAAAACGGAACTGGAACTGTCCATGCCCGTGCAGGCGGTCTCTCCGGCCGCCGCCCCCGCGAACTGACCATCTTTTCCCCATACGAGGACACAGCATGCCGGAACTGCCGGAAGTGGAAACCATAGCGCGGGGTCTTGCCCCGCAGACAGAGGGCCGCAGCATCACGGCCGTGCACGTGCTGAACGCGACCAGCGTGGAGGGGCGACGTCCCCTGCTGGAAACGGGTGCGCCGGGCATGCTCATCCGCCGGGTGCACAGGCGGGGCAAGCTGCTGCTCATGGACCTGACCGCACCGGACGCCACCCCCCCGGCGGGCGACCTGCCGGTCAATCTCGCCTTCCACCTCAAGATGTCCGGGCGCCTCTTCGTCTATGGGAAGGAGACGCCGCCGGAGGCGCACACACGGCTCATCCTCGACCTGTCGGACGGCAACCGCCTGTTCTTCGACGACATGCGCAAGTTCGGCTACTGCCGGGCGCTCGCCGAGCAGGATTTCGGGGAATGGGCCTTCTGGAACACCCTGGGGCCTGAGCCGCTGGAGATTGGGGAAGAGGATTTCGTGGCCCTGCTGCGCCACCGGCGTACCCGCATCAAGGCCGCCCTGCTGGACCAGACCGTAATTGCGGGCATAGGGAACATCTATGCGGACGAATCCCTGTTCCGGGCGGGCATCCGACCGGACACCGCCTGCAATGCCGTATCGGAGGCCCGGCTGCGCTCCCTGCACGGAATACTGCAGGCCGTGCTGCAACAGGCCATTCGCGAGTGCGGCTCATCCATCAGGGACTACCGGGACGCCCACGGCGACGCCGGGGCCTTTCAGAACAATTTCCTGGTGTATGGCAAAGGCGGCGAAAAATGCACGGTTTGCGGCAGGAAGCTCGCCACGGCCAAGGTGGCGGGGCGGACAACCGTGTTCTGCACGAAATGCCAGCGCTAGCCTAGGCCCCGCATCAGCATCCGACGTCCCCAGGCCGCCTGCCCGAGGGAAATGCACCCGTCATTGGGGGGCAGCTGCGTATGCACAAGCGGCGCCAGCCCCCGCTCCCGCAAGGCCCTGGGCAGCTCGATGCTCATGGTCCGGTTCTGCATCACCCCGCCGGAAAGCCCCACCACATCCATGCCCATGACGCCTGCCGCAGCAGCCGTCAGTTCGGTCACGCCATTGATGAGCCCCACATGGAACCGCCGGGCGATGACCGGCACCGGCACCTCCATGCACCAGTCAAGGTAGGCCTGCATGAACAGGGTGTGCGTATCCAGCACGGCGGGCTGGGCGTCCGGCAGCACGGGACACTCGTACCCCCCGGTCTCTGACATGTCCTGCACCTTTTCCAGCATGATGGCGGCCTGCCCCTCGTAGGTCACGGTATGGCACACGCCCAGCATGGCTGCGACCGCATCGAAGAGCCTGCCGCACGACGACGTCATGGGCGTATTGATACGCCGTTCCATGATCTGCGGCAGGAAGGCCGCGGCCTTGGCGAAAGGTTCCCACCACGTCCAGACGCGCGTATCCGGCTCAAAGACCCCCAGCTCCCACAACAGCCCCTGCGCAATGCGCCATGGCTCGCGGATGGCGGCCTCGCCGCCGGGCAGGGGCATGGGGGCCAGCTGCCCGATACGCTCATGGTCAAGGGTCGTGGTATCCACGTAGAGCAGTTCCCCGCCCCAGATGGTGCCATCCTCGCCGTAGCCCGTACCGTCCAGGGCGAGGCCGAGGGCCGCGCCCTCGTACCGATTCTCGGCGAGCACGCTGTGGATATGGGCAAAGTGGTGCTGCAGGGTCAGCACGGGAATGGACCGCTTGTCCGCATACCCTTCGGCAAACCGGGTGGAAAGATAGTCCGGATGCAGATCGCGCACCACGGCCTGCGGCGTGACCTGCAGGATATCCGCCAGATGCGCGGCGATCTCGCGATAGAACCCGTAGGTTTCCAGATTCTGCATGTCGCCGATATGCTGCGACACGAAGGCCTGCGCCCCGCGCGTGTAGCACAGGGTGTTCTTCAGTTCCGGCCCCACGCCGAGCACGCAGGGGCCCTCACCATCCAGAAACACGGGGCGCGGCGTGAAGCCTCGGGCACGGCGGAAGAACTGGCGATCCCCCGTTTCCGGATGCACCCGGACGACCGAGTCGTCGGTACGGATGAGGATGTCGCGGTTATGCAGCAGAAAAATGTCGGCAATGCCCGAAAGACGCTTCACGGCCTCGCGGTTGCCCAAGGCTATGGGCTCGCTGCTCATGTTGCCGCTGGTCATGACCAGCGCATGCGCCCGCTCCCGAGCATGCTCGCCCAGAATATGGAAGAGCACATGGTGCAGCGGGGTGTACGGCAGCATGATGCCCACGTAATCCGTATCCGGTTTGACGGCCGGAGCCAGAGGGCCGTCCGCACGCGCCCGGCACAGTACAATGGGCCGTTCGCGACTGACCAGCTGTTCCGCCTCCGCTTCAGTCACCTCGGCCAGCAGCCGGGCCGCGGCCAGGTCCGCCACCATGACGCCCAACGGCTTGCCCCACCGGTTCTTCCGGGTACGCAATGCCGTCACGGCATCCTCACTGGTCGCGTCGCAGGCAAGGTGGAATCCGCCAAGCCCCTTGATGGCGGCAATACGGCCAGCACACAGGGCTGCCGCAATCTGCCGGATGGCCTCGGTATCCCGGTAACGGGCCTGCGGTTCGCCGCTCTCCCTGGCCTGCGGCTCTGCCACCCAGACGCGGGGCCCGCATACGGGGCAGGCGTTGGGCTGGGCGTGGAAACGACGATCCAGCGGATTCTCGTATTCCTCCCGACAGGCATCGCACAGCGGAAAACAGGCCATGGAGGTCTTGTCCCGGTCGTAGGGAATGGAACGGGTGATGGTGTAGCGGGGCCCGCAGTTGGTGCAGTTGGTGAAGGGGTAGAGATGACGCCGGTCCGCGGGGTCGAACATGTCGGCGAGGCAGTCGTCGCAGGTGGCCACATCGGCGCTGACAAGCACCGTATTGCCGTCACCGCCCTCGCTCGCCACGATGACAAAGGCCTCCTCTCCGTCCACCGGAGGCAGATCCTCCTCCGTACGGGAGACAACCTCGGCCAGCGGGGGCAGCTTTTCTGCCAGATCCCGCCCGAAAACATCCACGGACGCAGGAGGGCCCTGCACCTCAATGAACACTCCATTGGAGGTGTTGCTGACCGTCCCGGTCACGGTGTTATCCAACGCGATGCGATAGACAAAGGGTCTGAACCCCACCCCCTGCACCTGCCCCTGAATGACATACCTGCGGCGTATCATGATGGTCATATGCCGGGACGATAGCCTATTCCGTACCCGGTGGGAAGTCACAGTTTGGTATCAACCCATCGACAAACCGCACTTTTTCCATCCCGGCACTCACTTCCTCGCGGCGCCGCCGGACCTTCCGCCCCCTGCCTTGCGGGCAGGGAAGTAGGCCGCATTGATGCGGTCCAGCGTGCCGTCTCGGGCCATGTCACGCATGGCATGCTCAACATCCGCAATCCGGTCGAACAATATGGAGTACCGCGAGATGCCGAGATACAGGTCGACCCGGTTGCCGGGCCTGTAAGCGGCCTTGTCCAGCGCACCGTCCAGCCCCTTTTCCCTGATCTCATAGTCGACCTGACAGTCGGTGCCCACAAACGCATCCAGCCTGCCCACGGCAATCATCCTGAGCAGCTGATCCTCTGTGGCGACGCCGAACTTGTTCATCTGCGTATCCTCGTCAAAACGCGAGAAATAGGCCGACCCCAGCACGAAGCCGACCCGTTTTCCGTACAGGTCTTCATACCTGCGGATTTTCTCCCCCTTTCCCGCATGCGTATAGAACACCGTGGAACAGAAGGAGTATGGAGGCTCGATGTAATAGATGAACGCCTCGCGCTCCGGCTTTCGGGCAAGCCCGGTCATGGCGTCCGCCTTTCCCTGCTGCATCTGGATCAGGCTGCGGTTCCATGGCATGCGTTCAAAGCGCACGTCGATGGACATGCGTTTTTCCAGCTCGTGCATGAGATCAAAATCCAGCCCGTGCATGCTCCTGTCCGTCACAACCCTGAAAGGCGGCCAATCATCCACAGGCATCAGCACCCGCCTGCCCGGCACGGCATCATCGGCCACCAGCAATCCTCCCGCCAGCAGATATACCGCCAGGGTGAGAAGCCAAAGGGTGCCGACATGAATCGTGGTACGGAACATTGCATACCCTGCCTGTTGTACCCATCAACACTCCTGCCACATGACAGGCGGACGTTCCGCAACTGTAGCACAGAAAACCCTCCGTTCCCGGACAGCAGCCCAAAAAATAACACCGGAGCCCGCAAGGGCCCCGGTGTCAGAAGTGTCTTGTCCGTCGCGCTTATGCCCAGCGGGCCATGAACGCGTCCACGCTGCCCTTTTCGCGCACGTGCGTAATCAGGGCGCTGCCGAAGATGACCGCATCGATGGTGTCTCCGAATACCGCAAGCTGTGCGGGTTCCTTGATGCCGAACCCGAGGGCGATGGGCAGATCAAAGGCCTTGCGAGCCCTCGCCAGCGCGTCGGCAAGTTCCGCCGGGAAGGATTCGCGGGCCCCGGTAGTGCCCAGCACGGAGACCACGTACACGTATCCCGTGGACACGGCAGCGTAGGCCTGCATGCGTTCCAGATCAGTGTTCAGGCCCACCAGCGGCACCAGCGACATGCCCCTGCCCTGCAGGATTGCACGGTAGGGCGCATCCTCGTCCAGAGGCAGGTCCGGGATGATGAACCCGGAAACGCCCGCGGCCACGGCGTCGTCCGCCAGTTTTTCAAAGCCGTACTGCAGGAAGGGATTCAGGTAGCCCATGAGCACCAGTTCTGCCTGATACTGTCCCGCCCGCTCACGCAGGCCTTCCAGCAACCACTTGAGGGTGGTGCCCATCTCCAGCGCCTGAATGGAGGCTTTTTCCACCACGGGGCCGTCGGCGCAGGGATCGGAGAAGGGAACCCCCACTTCTATGATGTCCGCCCCGCCCGCATCAAGCGCGGCAAGATGGGTCCAGAAGCTCTCCCTGTCCGGAAAACCGCCGGGAAGGAAGGGGATAAGAGCCTTGCGGCCCGCCTTGTTGGCCGCACAAATGCGGTCCGTCAACCGAGATGTCTGGCTTGAAGTCGTCATGATGCCACCTACCCTTTGCTGCCCTGCTGGCCGAGAAGTGAACCGAGGCTCTCCTCGATGATGTCCATGTCCTTGTCGCCGCGTCCCGACAGATTGACGATGACGTTGGCGCCCCTGGGAATCTGGTCCCGGTTCTCCAGCACCCACGCCACGGCATGGGAGCTTTCCAGCGCGGGCATGATGCCCTCGGCACGGGTCAGTCGCATGAAGGCGTTCAGCGCCTGTGCGTCGTTCACCGTCCCGTAGGTGGCGCGTCCGCTGGCATGCAGGTGAGCATGCTCGGGCCCGACGCCGGGGTAATCCAAACCGGCGGCCACGGAATGCGAGGGCAGAATCTGCCCGTCATCGTCCTGCAGCAGCATGGTCATCTGGCCATGCAGCACGCCGGGGGAGCCAAGGTTGAGCGGGGCGGAATTGAAGCAGCCCTTCTCACCGGTCCCGGCAGCCTCGACACCGATGAGCCTGACGCCTGCGTCCGGAACAAAGGCATGGAAGGCGCCGATGGCGTTTGAGCCGCCCCCCACGCAGGCCACCACCGCATAGGGCAGTTCGCCGGTCTTCTCCAGCATCTGCTCACGGGCTTCCCGGCCCACAACGGCCTGAAACTCCCGCACCAGCGTGGGGAAGGGGTGCGGTCCTGCGGCCGTTCCGAAGCAGTAGTGGTGGGTGCGCTGCTCGGCAATCCAGTAGCGCAGGGCCTCGTTGATGGCATCCTTGAGCGTCTTGGTGCCGTTCTGCACGGGCACGATCTCCGCGCCCAGCAGCTGCATGCGCCGTACGTTGTGCGACTGGCGCGCCACGTCCGTGGCACCCATGAAGACGATGCAGTCAAGGTCCAGCGCACGGGCCGCCGTGGCGGTTGCCACGCCGTTCATGCCGGCACCGGTTTCCGTCAGCAGGGCGGGCTTGCCCATGTACTTGGTCAGCAGGGCCTGCCCGAGGGTATTGTTGATCTTGTGCGAACCGGTGTGGTTCAGGTCTTCCCGCTTCAGCCACAGGTTGAAGCCCAATTCCTTGGACAGGGAGGGACACAGGGTCAGCGGACTCTTGCGGCCCACGTAATCCTTGAGAAGGGCCGTGAATTCGGCCTGAAACTCGGGAGAGGGAACTATGGTTTTAAGGGCGTGCTCCAGCTCGCGCAGCGGGGGAATAAGCAATTCCGCCACGAACTGACCACCGAAGTCGCCGAAGTATCCTTTTTTCATTGTCTGCTCGTTCGCTAAAGTATGGATGATCAGAGACACCGCAGGGCGCTCTCCGAAGACCGTTATCGCAGGCGGGTCAGCCCACCAGCGAGGTATGAATCATGTTGAACACGGCCTTGAGCTTTTCCTCGCTCTTGACGCCGGGAGCGCTCTCCACACCGGAATTCAGGTCAATGCCGCAGGGATTGCAGCCCATGATGGCCTGCTTCAGGGTATCCGGTCCCAGACCGCCGGCGATGAACCACGTCTTGATGCCGCGTGTTCCTGCAAGGAAAGACCAGTCCTGCTGCACGCCATGGCCGCCTCCCTTGCTGCCCGCGTCGAAGAGGTAGAACCGGGAATAGGGAGCAAAGCGTTCCATGTCCTCTTCCAGCGCCTCCCTCGTGGCATAGCGCTCCGGCCAGAAAACCTTCATCACCCGCGTCTTGCCCAGCGCCTTACAGAACTCGAGGTCCTGGTCACCGTGCAGTTGCGCAAGGTTGAGGCGGGCGTGCTGCATGATGTGCTTGATCTCATCCACGCTCTGATCCACGAAGACCCCCGTGCGCATCAGGCCATCCGTCTCGATGGCCCGGACCTTTTCCACGGTCATGTTGCGGGGGCTTTTTTCATGGAAGATGAAGCCGATGAGATCGGCATCGTACTGCACGCACAGATCGGCATCCTTCTGGTTGGTGATGCCGCATACCTTGACGAAGATTTCCTTGTCCAACATGTCTCTCTTTCTCCTTGCCGACTATGCAGGCGGGGCCAAGAGTGCCTGCAGTGCCCTGCCGGGGGCGCCGTCCTGCATGAGCGCGGTTCCCACAAGCATTGCGTCGTATCCCAGGGACGCCACATGGCGCACGTGTTCGGGGGTGGATATGCCGCTGGCGGCAATCCATACTTCAGCGTTGCTACGGTCGTGCACCAGTCGCTCACAAATGGCAAGGTCCGTTTGCAATGTATCAAGGTTCCGGTTGTTCACCTGTATGATCCGGGACCCGGCCTCGCGGGCCATATCCAGATCACGCTCGTCAAACACCTCCACCACGGCCTCCATGCCGAGGGCGTGCGTCCTGTCCAGCAGCGCCCGGAGGGGCGTTACGCTGTCGAACATGCGCACGATAAGCAGCAGGGCCGAGGCCGGTGTCGCCGCCGTCCGCTCCACCTGCAGCGGATGGAAGAGGAAGTCCTTGCGCAGCAACGGCAGGCCCGTGAAGGTAACGCGATCCAGAAAGGACAGCTCTCCCTTGAAGTAGACCTCCTCCGTCAGAATGGACAGCGCGGCCGCGCCGCCGTCACGATACTGGCCGGCCACGTCCTCGGGCGTCAGCGCGAGGTTGATCTCCCCCTTGGAGGGCGAGGCGCGCTTGTACTCGCAGATGGCCGACAGTCCGGGCTGTCGTAACGCATTGCTGAACGAGGGGCGCATACCCCGCAGGGGCGCTGGCATGGCTCCCTGCGCGGCAAGGGATTCAAGCGCCGCAATCTCGTCGGCCTTGGCCTTGCGGAAGCGCTCAAGCATGCAGCACCTTCCCGCCGGCTCCGGCCATGACAGCCTCACGCGCCATGTCCATGCACGCCTGCATGTCCCGGCCATCCTCCAGAAGATGCACGGCCACGCCCACGTTGAAGACGAGCATCTCGCGCATGGGGGCGGAGCCCTTGCCCGCCAGCAACTCGCCGAGCACGGCCAGTCCCTGCTCCTTGCCGGAGACGGCCAGTTCCTCCGGCTTGCACGGGGCAATGCCGAACTGCGCAGGATCTATGGTGGTGGCCCGGGTTTCGGTTCCCTCCACCATGATCACCTGTGCCGGCCCCATGGGGGTCAGTTCGTCATACCCGCCTGCACCGTGCACCACGGCGGCGCGCTCTATGCCCGAAAGAGCAAGCGAATCCGCCATGAGCTGCAGGTGTTCCGGCCGGGCGACGCCCAGCAGCTGATGCGTGGGCCGGGCAGGGTTCAGCAGCGGCCCCAGCATGTTGAAGAGGGTCCGCATGCCCAGCTCCTGCCGCACGGGCATGATGTGCTTGAACGCCGGATGGAAGTACGGGGCGAACAGGAACACGAAGTTGCGCCGGGAAAGCTCCTCAAGGATGTCCGGCACCTCCTGCAGCATGGGCAGACCCAGACCGTCCACGGCATCGGCGCTGCCGCACGAAGAGGATACCGCCCTGTTGCCGTGCTTGGTAACCTGATAGCCCATGCCCGCCAGGGTCAGGGCCGTGGCCGTGGAGCAGTTGAAGCTGTTCTTGCCGTCCCCCCCCGTGCCCACCGGATCAATGCGCTTGCCGGAAAGGCCTGTCACCTTGCGGGCCCGCTCCAGGCACACGGCGACAGCCGTGGCCATCTCCTGTGCGGTCTCCCCTTTCTGACGCAGGCCCATGAGGACCGAACCGGCCTGCACCGGACTCATCTCGCCATCCATCATGCGGGTAAAGGCCACTTCGGCCATCTCGGCGGAAAGGTCCTGCCCTGCAGCCAGCGTCTCCAGAATCTCAACAGTTTTCACAGCAGCCTCCTACGCGATGGTTTCGGGAAAGTTGGCCAGCAGGATCTCCCCTTCCGGCGTCAGAACGGATTCCGGATGGAACTGCACACCCACCCAGGGGCGGTCGACGTACCGCAGCGACATGACCTCGGTCTGCCCGTCCTCGGACTGCACGGCCGAGGTGGCCTCCAGCAGTTCCGGCGCCTCGTGCACGTTCACGATGAGCGAATGGTACCGGCCGATCTGCATGGGCGAGGCGACGCCCTGGAACAGCCCGGTGCCGTCGTGCTCCAGCATGGACGACTTGCCGTGCATGATGCGCGGCCCGATGACCACGCTGGCTCCGGCAAAATGGCCAAGAATCTGGTGTCCCAGGCACACGCCCAGCACGGGCACGGTCTTGGGCAGGCGGGCAAGGAACTCAAGGCACAGACCGGCGTTCACCGGGTTGCTGGGACCGGGAGAGATGCACACCATGTCCAGCGTGCCGCTTTCGGCCAATTCCAGAATGCGCGGATCGTCGTTCTTGTAGACCACGGGATCCTTGCCGGTCTTCTGAAACGCCTGCACCAGATTGAAGGTGAAGGAGTCGTAATTATCTATAAGCAAAAACATCGCCGTCTCCCGTTCCGTTAATGGTGATCTTCAGCACGCGCGCCTTGTTGTGGCATTCTTCCCATTCCTTTTCCGGTACGGAATCGTGCACGATGCCGGCGCCGCACTGCCACTGCACCAGGCCGTCACGCACCCACATGGTCCGGATGAGGATGCCGGTATCCATGTCCGCATTGCCCTCATCAAGGCTCATCCAGCCCACGGCGCCTGCATAGGGTCCGCGCTGCAGGGCTTCCATGTCTGCAATGATCTCCATGGCCCGCACCTTGGGCGCGCCGCTCACGGTGCCCGCGGGGAAGGTGGCGGCAAGCACGTCCAGCGCGTCACGCCCCTCCTGCAGGGTTCCCTTCACGTACGAGGTCATGTGCATGACGTGGCTGAACTTTTCCACCTGCATGTACTTGTCCACGGACACGGTCCCCGGTGCGGACACGCGGCCCACGTCGTTCCGGCCAAGATCCACCAGCATGACATGCTCGGCCTGTTCCTTGGGATCGGCCTTGAGGTCCTCGGCCAGAGTCAGGTCTTCCGCCTCGGAAGCGCCGCGGGGACGCGTTCCGGCAATGGGGCAGACCTCCACTTCGCCCTTGCTGCTGCGCACCAGCACCTCGGGGGAGGAACCGATAAGGCTCACGCCGGGCAGACGCATGAAGAACATGTACGGCGAGGGGTTGATCTGCCGCAGCCGCCGGTACAGCACGAACGGTTCGCCTGCAAAGGAGGCCTGGAACCGGGTGGAGATGACCACCTGAATGGCCTCGCCCTGCCGGATGAGCTCCTTCACGCGTTCCACGTTGCGGATGTAGGTGCCCCGGTCCGGAATGGTGGTGATGGGCCCCACGTCCGGTGGCTCGGCCTTGCGCTCCACGGCGGAGCGGTCCATGCGTACATTGAGCCCCTCAGCCAGATTGAGCAGACACAGCTTGTTGTACAGGTGGTCGAAAAGCACGATGGTTCCGGGCAACACCAGGCAGGCTTCCGCGTTTTCCGGCGGCAGCACGTTGCGCAGCTTGGGTTCGAACATCCCGGCGGTGCCGTAGCCGAAATAGCCGAACAGCCCGCGGGCGATGGGGGGCAGATTCTCAAACCCTTCCGCCGCCTGCACAGTGATGGCTCCGTTCACCGCGCGCACGCCGCTCACGTAATCCATCCCTTCAAATTGTTTCAGAAAATCTAGACGCTTGTCGCGCGATGCGACCTCCAGTTTGCCTTCCTTGCAGCCGAGACGAAGCAGGAAGTTGAACCCGATCACACTGTAGCGGCCCCACCGGCCATCCACCTCGGCGCTTTCGAGCAGGAATCCCTGCCCCGAGCCCACCAATCCGAGGAAGAGGCTGATGGGCGTCTGGATGTCCGCCGCCAGCCATTGGCCAGTCTGCTTGAGTAGTACGTTCATTCGGTTGTCTCCCTGACGTCGTTGGTATGTTGTCCCTGCGGACCGGTTCCGCACGAGAGCGTTTGTGCCGTTTTCCGTTCCCGTCTCCACCTCTACGCGGGGAGGGCGGGAAACCGTTCTTGCATCATCCTGCGCCTGCTCCATGCAGGGGCGCGCATCAAAAAAAACGCCGCGTTCCGGGAGGAACGCGGCGTTGAGAACTCATACTCTGCCTGGTGGTCAGCTACTGACGCACCCCTCCCGTATCATTGTCCTCACGCCACCACCAAAGAGCGCGCTCTACGAGCACGTTCACGTCACCGCCGGCGGCAATGTTCAACATGTTACGGAAGGAACGGACGACATTCTGCGAGCTGGGGTTGGCTTCGAAAAGCCCTTCGAACAACTCGGCGTCCTCGGTCAGCATCTTCCTGGCGGCATCCAGACGACGCTGGAAGGAAGGCGTGAGATACGGGGTGATCTCATCCTTGTGCGCCAAGGTGGCAAGGTAGGAAACAGTGGTGATGAAGTTCAGGCCCTGAATCAGGGCGGCGGCCTCATCGTGCTCCTCCGCCGTGGTACGGAACGGCTCGCAGCCGATGCGGGAGAACAGGTTCTCCACCATGGCCACGCAGGCTTCGTCCGTTCCGTCGGCGGGGGTGACAGCCACGCGCACCTCATCCTTCTTCGGCTCGGGGCCGAAGAGCGGATGCGTTCCCACAATGGGGCCCGCGTATGTGCGCTGCATCTGATGCATGGGTTGTACCTTGACCGACGTTATGTCCACCAACACCTGTGGTGGACGGATGATGTCCCGAATCTGCTGCAGTACCGAATCGAATACTGCGGCAGGGATGCACAGCAGTATCACACCAGCCTCTGACAGTCCAGCCCGAAGTGACAATTCCGTCAATGGCTGGTCAAGCTCCACCACATCCAGGCCTGCGGCCCGGAAACGGGTGCAGAACATGCGCCCCATGCGACCGTGCGCGCCGATGACGGCCACCCGGTCGGAGCGAAACTCCCCTTCCGGACTCATGCCGTCACCCGTGCCCACTTGCGCCAGAAGCCGGGGAAGGACTTGCCGACACATTTCGGATCGTCCAGTTCCACCGCCACCCCGGCGAACCCGAGCAGGGCCAGACTCATGGCCATGCGGTGGTCTCCGTAGGTCTCGAACACCGTACCGGCGGCGGCCTGAATGGACTCGCGCCCGGCGGGATGCACGGTCAGACCGTCATCATGCACCTCCACCCGCACACCGGCCTTGGCCAGCTGTGCCGCAGGTCCGGCCAGACGGTCACATTCCTTGATGCGCAGATGGGCCACGTTGGTCACGGTTGTGGGCCCCTCGGCAAAGGCGGCCACCACGGCCACGGTGGGCACGATGTCCGGGCAATCACCCATGTCCACCGTAATGCCCCGCAGTTTGGAAGGATGTACGGTCACGGCGTCGGCTTCCACCTCCACCTTGGCGCCCATGTCCTGCAGAATGCGCAGCATGGCCCGGTCACCCTGCAGGGAATCGCTCCGCAGGCCGGAGATGCGCACCGGGTCGGGGCCGATGGCGCCCGCGCCGAGGAAATAGGAGGCATTGGACCAATCGCCCTCCACCTTGTAGTCACCGGCGTGGTAGATGCCGGGCTTGACCACAAACCGGGTCTTGCCGGGCACCACGTTGCGGATGGTGCGCCAATCCTTTTCCACCCAGGCCTCGTCTTCCAGCATTTCCACGCGGAACCGATGCCCGAAGTCTTCCATGGCCTTCAGGGTCAGCCCCACATAGGGCCAGCTGACCACCTTGTTGCCGGTCACGTTGATGGTTAGGGTCTTGCCCAGCGGACCGGCCAGCAGCAGGCCGGAAAGGTACTGGCTGGACTCGTCCATGCCGATGTTCACCTCTCCGCCGGGCATGCCGTTGGTATCTATTATGATGGGAGGATACCCGGTCTTGCCGTCCCACTCCACGCCCACATTGAGCATGCGCAGGGCCATGACCAGATCGCCGATGGGCCGTTCATGCATGCGCGGCGCGCCGTGCACCCGGAAGCGTCCGAGCCCTGCGGCCAGCACGGCGGTAATGAGACGGCAGGTGGTGCCCGACTCGGCCACATAGCACGAGACAGGCTCTTCGAATCCGCCTGCAGGAGTTCCGGCAACGCCGCTGATGGCGTACAGGCCCTCGCCCAGGCGTTCGATGCGGGCCCCGCAGGCCTGCATGATATCCATGGTTCGCTTCAGATCATCGCTTTCCAGCACGTTGGCCAGCCGCGATTCGCCTACCCCAAGAGCCGCCCCGATCACCATTCGGTGTGAAACCGATTTGGACGGTGGTGCTTCCACCTCTCTCACCTTGCTCATGTCGATTCCTCTGTCCGCCTTCTCCGGCATCCGCCCTGCAGCACCGGAACACGGACACGCTATTTGATGGTTCCGCTTTCCGGTACGGATTGGACATTTTTGTCATCAACCCGCGAAGACACGTCTATGTAGGGCCCGGTGGGGTAACTGCCCAGAATCCGCAGGCTCTGGCAGTGGGAGCGCACGTCCTTGATCAGGGCGTCATACTTCTCTCCGGACAGGTCGGACTCCACATCCACAAAAAACACGTAGCGCCATTTCTCGCCGCGCATGGGCCGCGACTCCAGCTTCTTCATGTTCAGGCCTTCCACGGCCATCACCTGCAGCACGTCCACCAGCGAACCGGACTTGTCCGGAATGGAGAACAGCAGCGAGGTCTTGTCCCGGCCTTCCCCGTCCGACGGGCTGGGTCCGACAATGACGAAGCGGGTCCAGTTGTCGGGCATGTTCTCAATGCCGCGCGCCAGCACCTTCAGATCCAGCAGGTCCGCCAGCTTGCCATGTCCGATGGCGGCGGCACCTTCTTCCTCCCGCACGCGGCGGGCGGCAGCAGCCGTGCTCTCGGTGGGCACAATGGTGGCGTTGGGCAGGTTGGCGCGCAGCCAGCTGCCGCACTGCCCCAGAGGCTGGGGATGCGAATAGACCGTGCGGATGGCGGCCAGCGACCGCTCACGGGTCAGCAGGCTGTGGCTGATGCGACAGTAGAGCTCCGCCTGAATGTACAGTTCATAATCCATGAACAGGTCGAGACTCTGGCCCACCGTTCCCTCAAGGGAATTCTCCAGCGGGATGACCCCCAGCTCGCATTCACGCGAATGCACGGCGCGGAAGACCTCATGCAGATTCTTCTGCGGCAGGTATTCCACGGCCTTGCCGAGAAACTCGACCCCGGCAAAATAGGAGAAGGTGCCTTCCGGGCCGAGGTACGCCACGCGCTGCGGACGCTGCAGGGCCCGGGACGAGGAAAAGACCTCGCGATAGATGGACTGCAGGTGCTCGAAGGGAATGGGTCCCTCGTTGCCGCGCCGCAGGTTCTCCATCACTTCCTTCTCGCGGAAGGGTTTGAAGATCACGTCCTGCGTACCGCGTTTGAGTTGCCCGACCTCCAGACTGAGCGACGCGCGATGGTTCAGCAGCTTCAGGATTTCCTGATCGGTCGCATCGATCTCGCTGCGCACCTCGTGGATGCGCGGGTTGTCGTCTACCGAATCGGACATGACTACCCTTCCTTGATCTCTTCGTTGATGCGCATGCCGAAATGGCGGCCGGCCGCGTCGGTGCGGACAAGAATCTCGTCCCCTTCCTTCAGGGCCACAACGCTCACCGGGGAGCCGTCCTTGCGCACCACGCGGATGGTCTCCGCGTTCTGCAGGAACACGGCGCCTTCCACACCGTTGACCACGGCCTTGATGAGCAGCATGGGCCGGACCTCGACCTTGCAGCGGCCGATGGTGGCCAGCGAGGTGGAGCCGTCATGGTTGACGATGAGCACCTCGTCCCCCGAAGAAAGTTCTTCGAGATAGGTGGTCCTGTCTCCGGGCATTACCGCATAGGCGTGCACGGCTCCGGCATTGACCCGGAAAGGACGGGCCGCAACGTATTCATTCCGCTCCGTCTCGGCGTTTACAAGGAAGGTGAAGGCGCTGGAATTGCCCACCAGCATGCCCTGCCCGGTCTTCAGCACGGACATGGTATCCACGCAGACGCGGTGGCCGAGGCCCACATTCTCCACACTGGTCACGGTGGCGGGCATCAGGTCCAGCGTGCCCTGCGAAAGCTTGAGTTCTGCCACGATCTGCTTCAACTCCTCCACGCCTTCGGGCAGGACCACCACGGCGTTGACCCCTCGTTCAAGAATACCCGCTGCCAGCTTGGCCTCATCCAGCGTTGCCACTTCCACGGTCACGTTGTCCGACTGCGCCAGCAGATTCTCGATGGGAATGATCTCCCACCCGCGCGCAATGACCACATCCTCACCCTTGACGAGACGGCTCACGGCCTCTTCCTCGTCCTGCTTGGTGTGGAATGCAATCACCGGCATGGCCTCGTCCGCAATGACGGTGCAACGGGCGAGCGATTCAACCTTCTTGACGTCACCCTTGGCAACGAGAATGGCATCCACACCGGATTCGAGAGCCAGCGTGATGTGTTCCTTATTAAACGGGACGCTCTTGAACAGTACCTTTTTCATAGTATTTCCAAATTTGTAAAAACTAGTCTTCGCCAACTATTTCAATGGCCTGTTCAACGTCCCAATCTTCGTGCACCACGCCACGAAGCGCCTTGACCAACTGCGGGGTACGCTTATGCTGGAAAATGTTCCGGCCCACGGAGAGCCCTGCGCCACCGGCACGTACCGAGTCATGCACCATCTGGATGAATTCGCGGGTGGAATCCATCTTGGGACCGCCGGCGATGACCACGGGCACGCAGGTGGCGTCAACCACGTGGGAGAAGGTGTCCATGTCACCGGTGTAGGGAACCTTCACGATATCCGCCCCCAGTTCCACGGCCACGCGGGCGCAGTGAGCCACAACGGAGGGGTCGAACTGGTTCTGAATCTTGGGACCGCGC
The DNA here is from genome assembly GCA_003252375.1 of Halodesulfovibrio sp. Lineage (GTDB taxonomy): Bacteria > Desulfobacterota > Desulfovibrionia > Desulfovibrionales > Desulfovibrionaceae > Halodesulfovibrio. The sequence continues at coordinate 12,687 of QKEJ01000170.1, read as the reverse complement.
GCATACATCATGGCCAGAAGGGGAATGCCCCAGTCCGAGGCCTTGGCGGCCATTCTGCCCAGGTCGGCCAGCATCTCCCGCTCGGTCTCGTCACCCAGGTTCACATGCACGGACACGCCATCCGCACCATGCTTGATGGCGTCTTCAACGGACGCGGTAAGCGACTTGGCGTTGGGAGAAGGAGACATGGACGTGGAGCTGGACAGATGCACGATGAGCCCGACATCCTTTCCGCCCTCGCGGTGCCCGCAGCGGACAAGCCCCTTGTGCATGAGCACGGCGTCCGCTCCGCCCTCGGCAATGCTGTTCACGGTTTCACGCATGTCCACAAGGCCGTCGATGGGCCCCACGCTCACGCCGTGGTCCAGGGGAACAATGATGGTTCGCCCCGTCAGCCGGTTGAAGATACGTTCCATTCTGATATTCTTGCCAATATGCATGGGATTTTCCTCGCAATAAGTATGTTCTGAGGCTGGCGCGCTAGATGGCGTTCAGCACTTCCATGGCCTGATCGACGGTCCACTCGCTATGCACCACGCCATGCAGCGCAGTGACGAGCAGGTCGGGACGGGCGTGCTGGAACACGTTGCGTCCCATGGAAAGCCCCGAGCCGCCTGCCTTGACGGAGTCGTGCACCATTTCCACAAGGGCGCGGTCCGAATCCATCTTGGGGCCACCGGCTATGACAACCGGAACGCAGCAAGCTTCGCACACGTCAGCGAAAGAGTCCATATCCCCGGTATAATTCACCTTAACAACATCAGCCCCCAGCTCCATGCCCACGCGGGCACAGTGGCCGACAATCTCCGGTGCAAACTCGTTCTGCACCTTGGGGCCGCGGGCATACATCATGGCCAGAACAGGCATGCCCCATTCCACGGCGCGCGATGTCACCTTGCCCAGATCCTCCAGCATGTAGCGTTCCGTCTCGTCACCCAGGTTCACGTGCACGGAGACCGCGTCCGCACCAAGACGCAGAGCGTCCTCCACGGTGCCCACCAACGACTTGGCGTTGGGCAGCGTGGCAATGGACGTGCTGGCCGAAAGGTGGACGATAAGCCCCACATCCTTGCCGTAGCCACGGTGCGTGCACCGGGGCAGGCCCTTGTGCATGAGCACCGCGTTGGCGCCGCCATCCGCAACCTTGTTGACGGTGCCGGGCAGGTCCACGAGTCCATAGATGGGACCGACGGTCACGCCATGGTCCATGGGTACAATAATGGTTCTGCCTGTATTGCGGTTGAAGATACGCTCCAAGCGAACACTCTTTCCAAGCAACATACGAAGCCTCCTGATTTGTTCTGGCCGCCGGCATGGCGGCAAACAAAAAGGGCCGCCGGCTTTCGCCCGCGGCCCTTGTCTTGTACCCTTTTCCAGTCTGTCTTTCAGCTAGTTAGGCACGAGCAAGCTCACCACGGGCTTTCCCATAGCTAAAGTAATACCAAAAGTAGAACTCGGTATTAAAGCTGAAGAATGCACTGTTGGTGAAGTTGTTCATACGAAAAGACAGTTCCTTTTGATCCGCTGTGGATCAGTTTCGGGCACGATAGAAAAGTGCCGATTCCCTGTCAACACAAATATTCAACATTTTTGCAAACTACATTTTTTGCACAATCCGTCATTTTTTACAAAAATGTTATTGTATAGCATTGATAGTTACACAAAATTGTTAATTTAGACACGTCACTCACCCCTCCTCCAACACCACCCAATCATCAAAATCAATAATTTCAGCTTGATGACATATTTGGCACACAAGATGCTCTTATCCAGCCAAACGATACGGGAACTGGGGTGTTTACCCACGACAAGGAGGAATCCATGCTTTCAAAAAACCTTTCCGCAATGAGGAAGCTGCTCCCCGCACTGGGCGGGACTGCGGCGCTGACCCTGGCACTTGCCTCGACTGCCTTTGCCGAGGACGCTCCTGCAATGCTGACGCAGGATAACGCAAACATTCTTTGGACGCTCATTGCGGCCATTCTGGTCATGTTCATGCAGGCCGGTTTCGCCCTGGTGGAATGCGGCTTCACCCGCGCCAAGAACGCAAGCAACATTCTTATGAAGAACGTGCTCGACTTCGCGGCCGGCTCTTCTTCCTGGTCGGTTACGGCCTGATGTTCGGCACCGACGTAGGCGGCTTCATCGGCATGAGCGACTTCGCCATGGGCTCCGGCAGCGGCATTGACGCCGGCGGCCAGTGGAACCTGACCTTCTGGTTCTTCCAGTCCGTGTTCGCGGCCACCGCAGCCACCATCGTGTCCGGCGGCATTGCAGAACGCACGAAGTTCCCTTCCTACATTGTAGCCAGCGTTCTGGTTACGGCCATCATCTACCCCGTTTCCGGCCACTGGGCATGGGGCAGCCTGACCGGTAACGGCGGCTGGCTCGGCGACATGGGCTTTGCCGACTTCGCCGGCTCCACCGTTGTTCACTCCGTAGGCGGCTGGATCGCCCTTGCAGGCGCCATGCTCGTCGGTCCCCGTACCGGCAAGTACGCTGCAGACGGCACCCCCAAGGCCATTCCCGGTCACAACATTCCCCTGGCAGCCCTCGGCGTGTTCATCCTGTGGTTCGGCTGGTTCGGGTTCAACCCCGGCTCCACCACCGTTGCTGACGGCACCATCGGTTACATCGCCGTGAACACCAGCCTTGCCGGTTGCGCAGGCACCCTCGGCGCCATGATCATGGTCTGGATGCGCTACGGCAAGCCTGACACCTCCATGACCCTGAACGGCTCCCTTGCCGGCCTCGTCGGCATCACCGCCGGCTGCTACGAAGTGTCCCCGGTTGGCGCGATCATCATCGGCTTCCTCGCCGGTATCCTGGTCGTCCTGTCCGTCGACTTCATCGACAAGGTCCTCAAGATCGACGATCCGGTCGGTGCTGTCTCCGTCCACGGCGTGTGCGGTGCCTTCGGCACCATCATGGTCGGCTTCCTTGCATCCCCCGATTACGGCTCCATTTCCGGTCTGTTCTACGGCGGCGGCTTCGGCCAGGTCATCACCCAGTGCATCGGCGTAGGCGCAGTCTTCGTATGGGCATTCGGCATGGGCTACATCGTCTTCGCAAGCATCAAGGCCGTCATGGGTCTGCGTGTAAGCCGCGAAGAAGAACTCAAGGGTCTGGACATCTGCGAACATGGTTCCGAAGCTTACAACGGCTTCCAGATCTTCACCGTGGAATAGGCAGGGAGGAATACATCAATGAAACTCATCATCGCATACATCAGACCCGAAATGCTTACCCCGGTTAAGCAGTCCCTGTACGCCAAGGGCGTATACGGCCTCTCCGTTACCAACATCCTCGGCAGCGGACAGCAGAAAGGCTTCACCGAGACCTACCGTGGTGTGGTCATGGAAGTGAACCTGCTCAAGAAGGTCCGCCTGGAAGTGGGCGTACCGGAAGAAAAGCTCGAAGACGCCCTTGCTGCCATTCAGGCCGGTGCCAAGACCGGCAAGGAAGGCGACGGCATCATCTTCGTGCAGGACATCGCCAAGGTCGTCCGTGTCCGCACGGGTGAAGTTAAGTAGATAGCACGCTAGCCGGAGGGTGCCACCCCACCCTCCGGCACTCCTGTTTTCGCTTCCAGCGAAAGACAGCGCGCTCCACACACAGACGCCGGATCGGTTCGCTCCGCCACCCCTAGAACCGATCCGGCCCCTCCGAAAGGGCTCTGCCACGCGCGGTAAGGCAGAGCCCTTTCGAAGTACAGGGGGGTGACGCACAGCTCGTGCAAGGCCTCAGGCAGACATGTACGGCGGCGTCATGAAGCACAATCGGACTGCCAATGAGCTACACACTCGACATTGAGGCCATCATCAGAAAAAAGCAGTTGGCCACGCATTTTCAGCCGCTTGTATCGATACGCCGGGGGATGGTGATCGGATACGAAGCGCTCAGCAGAGGTCTTGCCGGTGACAACGAGATTGTCATACCGCCGGATACGCTCTTCACCCTGGCTGAACGGTATGACATGAGCCTCGAGCTGGACAGGGCCTGCCGCGAACGGGCATTTGCCAACTTCGCGCCTCTGCACGCACGGAACAAGGATATGCTGCTGTTCGTCAACGTGGATGCATCGCTCCTCACGAGCAACGTGGTTGGATCCGGGCACATAGAGGCCCTTTCCAACACGCTGAACGTGCACCCCGGCAACGTGGTCATCGAGATCATCGAATCCCACGTGCAGGACACCGCTTCGCTCATGCGGTTCATCCACCGCTACCGCCAGCTCGGGTTCCTCATCGCCCTTGACGACGTGGGTGCCGGTCACTCCAATCTGGAACGGATTGCCTCCATCAAGCCGGAGGTCATCAAGATAGACCGGTTCCTCATCAGCAACATCCACCAGGAATTCTACAAGCAGGAAGTGGTGAACGCCCTGACCGCACTTGCCCGGCGCATTGGCGCCATGACCGTGGCCGAGGGCGTGGAGTGCGAGGAGGAGGCCGTCTACCTCATGGGAGCGGGCGCCGACGTACTGCAGGGCTTCCACTTTGCCCGGCCGGCCCTCATGGAGGACCTGCCCGACACGTCCGACACCATACGCAATGTGGCCACCGCCTACCGCGGCCACTCACTGCGCATGTTCGAGCACCGGAAAGCCCAGCAGGCCCAGCACCGGGAGATCATACGCCGGGTGCGCGACCACATCCGGCATGTTGCCGTGGAAAAGCTCTCCGACGTCCTGCACGAGCAGCTGCTGACCTACCCGCATCTCGAATGCCTGTATGTGCTGGACGCCACGGGCATGCAGATTTCCGAAACCGTGTGCAACCCCTTCCGGCTGGACGAGAACAAGCGCTTTGTCTACCAGCCGGCCCGCAAGGGAACCGACCATTCCCTCAAGGAATACTTCATGCCCATCCAGGCAGGGCTGGAGGAATGCGTTACCGCTCCCTACATTTCGCTGGCCTCCGGCAACCGCTGCCTGACGCTGGCCTCCAGGTACACCAGCATGGACGGCGAAGGCTATGTCCTGTGCCTTGATGTAACCGAACCGGACGCCATGGAAGAGGGCCAAACCATGGCATGCGCGTGCTGATCACGCGGCAATGCCCGAGTATTTCCAATGAATGAAAGGCCGCTACTGGGAACGGCCTTTCACGGCAGGCCGGAGGCTCTTCCTGTCAGGCGGAGACGCTCCGAAGATCCGTATCGTTGAGGCTACCTTCCGTGTTCCTCGTGGAACACACGGAATACGCAGCACCTCCGGCCTGCTCCCTTTCAGTACCGTCACCATGCTCCACACATGGCAGACCACGCAAAAAAACCCGCCTTCCGGTCTGGCGGGGTTTTTTGCGTGTGCACTCACAGTGCCCGGTCAGGCCGGGGCCTGCTCCTTGGAATCAACAACCGGTGCGTCGGGCACGCTCTCAGCGGCCGCACCGCCGGAGACGGCCTTCTCCGCTCCACCGGCAGCCGGGGGCATGACCTTGGGCTTCTTGCGCGGTGAAAGCAGGCGCTTGAGCACCCACATTTCCAGGTCCTTGCCGGCCAGTTTTTCAAGGGGAATTTCAGCCCGGGCCATGGCCTTGTGACCACCCGCGGAACCGATGGCGCCAAACTGCTGGTTGGCGAAGGAGCCCAGATCCCGGGTTACGCCGTCCCCCCGGAAAATGACCACAAGGTTGTCTCCGCTCACACCGGCCACGGCCACCCAGCGGATTTCATGCACCCGCATGAAGAAATCGGCGATCACCACCAGGGCATCCGGGTTGGGGACTTCTCCGATATAGCAGTAGAAGCCCGAGCGCACCTTGTGCATGCCGGAAACGGCCCGTGAAAAATAATCGAGCCAGCTGAGGTGGAATTCACTGCGCGAAATGCGTGACAGGAGCGTCTGACTGGAAAGCTTGGATAGATAACGGAAGGCCCGCACGTCCACATCGCAGAACTCGCGCTCAAAGCTGGAGGTGTCCGTCTTGATGCCGTACACCAGCGCGGTTGCCAGCCGATTGCCGGGGCGGATGCCCAGATTGTAGAGATACTCGGTCATGAGTGTGGAGTTTGCTCCGTACTCGGGCCGGATATCCTTGAAGTCCGCCACCACGTGATGTTCTTCGGAGAGCGGATGGTGGTCGAACACAATGGAAAAATTGATTTCCTTGAACAGGGGATGGTGGTGGGGCTGGGAATCCACCAGGGCGAAACGGTCGTACTGCGCGGTGACGGCAGGGGTCAGCTTCATCATGGGAATACGCAGATAGCGGATCATGGCCAGATTATCGGGCCGGGTCACCTCGTTGACGCGGGCAATGCCCACATCCGCCACGCGGTGGATCATGATGCGCTTGAGCGCCATGGCAGACGCCATGGCATCCGGGTCCGCGTTCACGCAGATAAGCCACCGCTCATCGCGGGAAAACAGCTCCAGCATATTGGAGAGCCCCGGCTCCAGCTTTCTGAAATAGGACATGCGTCAAGACCTCTTCAGATACAACGGCAGCCCGGCAACCATGAGGCAGACCTCATCACTCACCGCCGCCACCGCCTGATTAAGCGCACCCAGTTCCCGCACGAAACGGCGAACCTCGGCACTGGCCGGAATTGCCCCCAATCCGGCTTCGCAGGAGACCAGCGTCACGTCGATATCCTGCGGCAGATTCTGCAGACAGGCAACAAGCTGCCCTGCTGGAGACACGTCGTCAGCCCCCCCGACAGGGCGTGTCTGACAGGCGAACAGCCAGAAATCAAGGCTGTCCACCAGTACCGACCGGACAGTTCCGGCCACAGCAGACAGTGCGGACACCAGATCCGCTCCGGTTTCACGCACCTGGATCTCCGGCTTGCGGGCAAGGCGATGGTCCAGAATCTGACGGCGGAAGGCAAGGTCCTGCGCCTGCCCCGTTGCCAGCAGCAACCGGGGACCGCCACCCTGCTCAAATACCTGAAGCCCGTATGCGGACTTCCCCGACTTGTCGCCGCCAAGAACCAACCGAATCATCGTCCCTCTCCCTGTTCTGCCACCGCATCCGGACACGGGCACAACGGCAGCATCCCGCGCACCACAGGCACGGATGCCTCTATACCCGCCCAATCAAAAATCTCCATCATGAAGACGGCGTCCGGCGCGCCCTTGGCAACCAGCCGAACCATGTCGGCAAGCTGCGCCTTTCCGGTGTCGGAAAGGGACGTCAGAGGCAGATGCCTGCCACCCGGTCCCGGCGCATTCAGGTGCACCATGCGTACCCGCTGCGCCAAGCCGGACAGGCCAAGGAGCCTCTCCTGACGGTAGGCCATCACGTGCCCTGTGTCCAGACATACGGAGAAATCAAGCGCCTGCACGACGGGCCAGATATCCACAAGGTCCGCATGCCGCACATTTTCAAGCATGCAATCCCGCGGGGAGAATCCGGCATCACGCCACCGTCCGGCAAAATGCGTCAAGGCATCTTCCACAGCCTGGACAGACGCCCCCTCGTGCATCGTCAGACCGGGCTGAGGCGGATGCAGCACGACCCGCCGGACGCCCAGATAGGCAATTTTCTCCATCAGGGCAAGACAGGTATCGGCCACCGCGCCCGGGGTATCCCACGGCAGGTCCAGCGGCAGGTGCACATGCCACGACAGCGGCAGTTCCGCCAGATCGGCAGGAAGATCCTTCCCGTCATAGGCAAGACACGCCGCAGATTCGAAGAACAGCAGCCCGACCTCCTGCACCCGGCCCGCAAGGAAACGACAATTCTCCGCAAGCGCTCCATGCATGACCCAGGAAGGCGCAGCCACGCGGTGTCCGGCCATTGACACCCCGGGAAACGGATCAGACTTGGTGTCAATCAAACGGCGCTCAGTCATGTGCAAACCCTACAGTTACAGTCCGGTTTTGCCGATAAGGAGGCATACATCCCCCTGCAACCGGAATGGTGCAGGAGGAAGCGTCATCCGTATCTGCCTTCAACATTGGCGAAACAGTGCACGGGTACGGGGATTGCACCAAACGAGACATGCAATCATTCAGCACGCGACGAGGTCCACCATGGCAATCATGAAAAATTATCTCCAGCACAGGTTCAACCCCCTGCACATATACTGCAGGCTTCTGGATTACGGCGTCAGCCGCAAAGTTGCCTCGCGTCTGTCGGGAATCTATGAACGGTGGGTGTATCGCATCACCACGTCAGGAGCCTGATCTGCCCATGCGTCACATGAGAGACAACTGCTTTTCCTTCCGTTTGGTGTGCGCCTTGAGCGTGGAACGCTTGAGTGTGTCCAGCGGCAACGCCGCCAGAAAACGGGAGGCCTTGAGCCGCAGCTCGTGCCCGTAGAGATTCCGCTTTCCTGACCAGCTCAGGAAGAGCGCCTGTTCCGCCCGCGTTATCCCCACGTAGAAAAGTCTGCGTTCTTCTTCCACATCGTAGCTGCCTTCGTTCCGGTCGGCCTTTCCGGTCAGCACCCCCGTCCCTGCAAAGGGCAGGATGCCATCCTCCAGAGCGGGCAGAAACACGGCCTTGAACTCCAGCCCCTTGGCGGCGTGCAGCGACATTATCTGGACCTTCTCGCTCTTGCGGCGGACCTGTTCCAGTTCCGTCTGCAAGTGTATCCAGTTGAGCAGCCCGGCCCATCCTCCATGCTCATCATGACGGCGGACCAGTTCACGGAACGCCGTGGACTTCCAGAACAACCGGTCAAAGGGCGGCATATCCTCCAGATAGGCGGCCACACCAAGAGGTCCCTTGGCCAGCATGGAGTCCGGACAGGACAGCGGCTCTTCGTCCGATGTCCCCGCAATGCCGAGGAACCGCCCAGCGGCGTCCAGAATAAGCCGGATACGCGGCTCTACCCAGAAGGCCTCGTTCTCGGGAACGGAACAGGGAATGCCCAGCCGCGACAGGGTACGCTGAATGGGACCGGCCAGGGCCTTGAAACGCACCAGCACGGCCACGTCGCCGGGCGAAAGCTCGCCGCCGAAAAGCCGCTCGCCTCCCTCCGCATCACGCAACGAATGGCTCGTGGCTCCGATGAGGCCGCGAATCTGCTCACCTATCCACGAGGCCTCTCCCTCCGGTGAAGGCGCCTCGAAGATGCGCAGGTCGGAACGCAGGGCACGCATGGCGGACAACGGCTGGGGCCCGGCATCCCCGGCCATGAGCGCCGCAGCCACGTCCAGCACGGGCTGGGCCGAACGGTAGCACTGATCCAGCCGGATGCACTGCAGTTCGGGCCACGCCTGTCCGAAAAATTCCGCCACGGCCCCGTGCGCCCCACGGAAGCCGTAGATGGACTGGTCCGGGTCACCGATGCCGAAGAAGCCCTGTCCGCCTTCGGGAACCAGCCGACGTATCAACGCCAGCTGCAGCGGCGAAAGGTCCTGCACCTCGTCCACCAGCACGTGGGTCCACGGGCAGGTATAGACACCGGCCTCCACCTGTTCCAGCCAGAACTCCAGCAGGTCGGTGTAGTCGGCAAGATTCCAGGAATCCTTGAGCGTGGAATAATTGGTGAACATGTCACGGTATTCGAGGGAGCACTGCTCCATGCGTTCGCGGCACAGGTTCACGGCGTCCCAGCCATCCCGTATGCGCTGGGCGGATTCTTCGGGATTGGCTTCGGCAAAGACGCGCCGGGCGCCCTCCTCTGCGAGCAGGGTCGGCGCATCATCGTACGATTTCTGCCAGAATTCGAAGGCCAGCGCGTGCAGGGTATCCGAGCGGGGCGTCGCCTCGGCACCGCCAAGGGCAACCACGAGCCGCTCCTCCATTTCCCGGGCGGCGCGCCGCGTAAAGGTCAGAGCCAGCAGATGGCGTACGCTCACGCCGCTCTCGATCAGGTGCAGAATTCGTCCCACAAGGGTACGCGTCTTGCCTGTTCCCGGACCGGCCAGCACGAGCACGGGCGCAGGCCCGGCCGCAATGGCCCGCGCCTGCGCCTCATTATAGACGATATTCGCAGGCTGGGGGGGATTCGGCATGGCGTCTTCCGGCGCGGAGACAGGCGATTCCGGCAGCACAGCGCCGTGCAGTGCGGACTCCAGCACCGGAATGCGCGCGGCGGCCTCTTCGGGCGTCATGCCCTGCATGCCCCCCGCGCCACGTGAGGACAGGTCCATCAACACCCCGCCCTTCAAAAAGGCATCCCGCTCCTTGCGCGAGAATACGCGGACAACGCCGTACTCCCCGTCGTAGCCCGGCTGACGCATGACCTCGCCGCGGCGCATGCGCAGCACGCCTTCCGCCAGCAGCGGATGCACCTTGCGCAGCTCCTCTTCGGGAGCATCCCGCAGGATGGTCAGTTCCGGCCCCAGCGTGCGGATCGCACGGCTGTACATGGCCATGACCTTCTTGCTCTTGGAGCCCGTGTCCAGAATCTCGCTTATGAGTTCCGGAAGCGGCACCAGCGAGGCAAACCCGGGCTGCGAGGCGGGCTGCTTGGGCACCTGCCTGTCGGCAAGCTCCAGCACGCGGTTCAGCACGCCCACGGTCAACGGCTTGCCGCATACCGGGCACTTACCGTCCCGCGCACGGGTTTCGCCCGGCTCCATCACCACGCCGCACTTTCGGTGCCCGTCGAGGTGATACTTCCCCTCCTCGGGGAAAAATTCCATGGTTCCGAGGAACTTGTGGCCCAGGGCTTCGCCACGCAGGCTGCGGTAGATGCCTTCATAGGACATCTCGCCACTGAAGAGGTTGCATTCGCGCCCGAGGTTGTCACCCGAATGGGCATCGGAGTTGGAGATGAGGCGGATGCGGTCCAGGTGGCTCCACAGCCAGTTCATTTCCGGGTCCGAGGACAGGCCTGTTTCCATGGCAAAGATTTCGGAGGACAGATCGCCGAAGCACTCCTCGATGGAATCGAATCCGGACTTCGAGCCGAACAGCGAGAACCACGGCGTCCAGATATGCGCCGGCACCAGAAAAGCCAGCGGATGCGTTTCCAGCACCATTTCCAGAAGATTGCGGGAATCCAGGCCCAGAATGGGGCGGCCGTCAGAGGCGATGTTGCCCACCTCGGCCAGCTTGCTGCTGAAGCGGCGCGCGGCGTCCAGCGTAGGCATGAACACGAGGTTGTGCACCTTGCGCACCTTGCCGCCGCGCTTGTAGATGGAGCTGATTTCACCCTGCAACATGAACAGCGTGCGCCCGGACAGGGGCGTGCCCGCAAATTCTGGAATCTCGTGATCCAGCCTGCGGTCGTCCTTCAGGCGGTACAGCCCCGTTGCGCTGTCCTGCTCCATCTGTTCTTCCAGTTCGTCCAGCCATTCCGGGTGCGTAAAGTCACCCGTACCCAGAACATCCAGCCCCTTCACGCGGGCCCACGCCGCCAGATACCGGGGCGTCAGCTTTTTGCTGGTGGCACGCGAAAACCGGGAATGAATGTGGAGATCAGCTCGAAACTGCTTCATGCGGGAATCCTCGAAGTATCCTCGTATGGGTCTCCCGCCGCAATACGCGACAGGGCCTGCATCTCTCCTGATGTACCAAATGTCACCCCAAGACACAAACAGTTACAGCCCCATAGACGCAGTTTACCCTCGCACGTCCAAGCCTGCGCACACCGGACGCACCACCACTTGCCCCCGCAGCCCCACGGCTTGACGCCGCGTCCAGACACGGTACAACAGGCGGATGGAACAGACAGATCACTCCCCCGAGCCACATGCGTTCAGACACCTGAATCTGCTCGTCATTCTGCTGGGCGTCTGCGTTCTGGGCGTCTTTGCCCTGCGTGCGCAGCTCCCCACGGAACCGGACTGGCAGCTCATGGCCCCCAGCCGGGACAACCTGCTCGTGCAACACCCGCTCCCCTGGCTCATGGGCGACTGCTATGCCCACAAGGACGTGCTTGCCGCCCTGCAGGCAACGGCAACGACCATGCGGGAACAGGGCGTTCCCGTTGTGGTACAGACCCTTTCCTCCCGCCGGGCCGACAGCCGCAACACCGGATGGACCGCGGAGCTCGACTACGTGACCCGCACACCCAACGGTGCCCCCGCATATGCGCACCCCGCCCTGCTGACCCTCGGCGCACACCTGCACTACGACCGGGAGGGCGTTTCGGACGGGCTCACGCCCCAGACCATCGACCCAGCAGCCACACTCGGCATGCTGCACACGCTTGTCAGCCAGCCCCATGCCCAAGTGCTTTCCATAGACATCCACCCGGACATCCTGCGCCTTCTTGAAAAGGCCTCCGGCACGCTCGCTCCCCGGGACTACGCTCCCCTGCGCGCACTGCTGCGGGAAGCTCCCGGGCGCACTGCCGCCATGCATGTCACGTTCGGGCCGCCAGCCCCCCACAACGACATCGATTCCACCCTTGTGGGGCAGCCGAAATGATCCACGACGAACAGGACGCACGCGCGCTCTTTCCACGGGGCCTTTTCCAGCCGGAGAACACGTTCCGGTTTGCCGCGGACGCCCTGCTGCTGGCGCGCTTCGCCCTGTCGGAAACGCCGAGGGAGCGCACCCTTGCCGACCTTGGCACAGGCTGCGGCATCATCGCCCTGACCCTGCTGCTGGACGGCCCGTATTCCCATGCCATGGGTGTGGACATTGACCGGACACTTACCGATGCTGCCATGACGAATGCCCTCCGCCTCGGCCTTGCAGACCGCTTTTCCGCCACCACCCTCGACCTTGCGGACACGCGCGCCACCCTGCCCGCAGAATCCGTTGACCTTGTGGTAAGCAACCCGCCCTACCGACGCGCAAACCAGGGACGTCATGCCGCCACAGCGCAGCGGAC
>QKEJ01000167.1 GCA_003252375.1 Halodesulfovibrio sp. | reverse complement strand
ACCATGGATACGCAAAGGCCCGCCCAAACCCCCTGTATGAGGAGCGGGATAGCAATTCTGTTGTGGAGCCGGGAGGCAGTCTTTCTGAGCCTGCCATGCCGAAAATGCTCAAGGAGAGTCGGCACGTATCTGAGAAATATTCCGAGACCGGCCAGAGTATCGCAAAAAGCGAGATGACCTTCAGGGAGAGGATGGGTGAGGATAGTGAGGGCAAGGCTTCAGTTCGTACGCAATACACTATGTATGCGCAGGGAACCTACAGCAAGATTTCGGGAGAGGCGCAGGGGCGTCTGGAAGATACGGACCGCAACGCCAATGGCGCTGCGGTGGGCATGAGGGATGCACTCGGCATGTTGCTTGCCGATCTCAATGGGGTGGCAACCCCTATGCGGGAAGAGTTACCGATCCGAATTTGAGCCAAGTCCTGAAACAACAACGCCCCCGGAGCAATTCGGGGACGTTGTTGTTCGTAGGGGGATGTGGTTTGCATGTTCATGATTGTCGGGAAGCAGGGCGGAGGCCGTCCCTTGTCCGTTCAGCACAACTTGGCCCCGAGGGGGGCGGGCTTGTCGGGCACGGCAAGGAGAATGCGTCCTTCTTTGTCGGGAAAGCCCGTGACCAGGCATTCGGACATGAAGGGCCCGATCTGCTTGCGGGGAAAGTTGATCACCCCCACGATCTGTTTGCCCACCAGTTCCTCTGTTGTGTACAGGTGGGTAATCTGGGCGCTGCTCTTGCGTTCGCCAATCTCGGGGCCAAAGTCTATCCACAGTTTGTAGGCGGGATTGCGCGCCTCTGCAAAAACCTCGGCGCGGGTGATGACTCCCACCCGCAACTCCACCTTTTCAAAATCTCCCCAGCTGATTTCCTGCATGATGTGCCTCCTCCGTACAATCGCTGTACAGTCCGGTGTTTCCCCGATGTGTAACGTGTGGTTGCATGAAGCGATAGAACAAAATGAACATGCGCGGGTTGTTGCAATAGAAATATGCATACTGTTAGCCAGATTATAATAACCGGGAGGATACGCTTGGGATACGTTTGAGCATCGTCCCGGGGGAAGGTTCGCAAGGCTTGATGCAGCAGGGGTGCGTATGCCGAAGGGAAAACACACATCGCTCTACGTGACCATTCTGACCGTGTTCATCAGTGTTTCCGTGGTCATTGCGGGAGCCGTTGCCGGATACAACTACTACAAGGATAAGCGGTTGGCCCGTGAGATGGCCGGCGACCTGCTGAGCGAGGTCAGCGACAAGGTCATTCTGGAGTCGCGGCGGGTTTTTGAACCGGCCCTGTCCATCGTCACCCTCATGGACCGTTTCGAAGGGGCCGCTGTAAAGCCCGCTCTGCATTCGCACCCTGCGGCGCAGCTGATGATGGATTCATTGGTGCGCTTTCCGCAGCTGTTCTCCATATATCTGGGCTTTGACGACGGCGACTTCTATCAGGTGGTCTCCTTCCGCGGACTGAACGGCAAGGCGCGCGATGCGTTGCATGCGCCGCGCAGGGCCATGTTCGGCATCCGGACGGTGCACCGCATGGCTACCTATTCCCCGGTGGATCGTGCCACGGGACGGCAGCTGTCCGTCGGGCACAGCCGTCGCATGGAGATGTGGGTATGGCTGAACGGCGACCGCAAGATCGTGGGGTCGCATGCGGTGCGCGAGTCAACCTATGATCCGCGTGTCCGGCCATGGTATGAGATGGCGCGGACCAGCAGCGCACCGGTGATGACGGACTATTACACCTTCGCCAGCAGCCGGACCCTCGGCTTTACCGTGGCGCAGCGTTTTGACGGACAGATCGCCGGGGTCATCGGCGTGGACATGACCGTACAGTCCATCTCCGGATTCCTGCGCCAGCAGCGCGCCGGTGCGCATGGGCTGGTGTTCATCTTCACGGAGGACGGCAAGCTGACGGCCTATCCCGACCCGGATCGCGTGGTCAGGGCCAGCGAAGTGAACGAGGGAGAGGTTATCCCCGTGTTCCTCTCCGGTTTCGATGACCCCGTGGCCTCCGGCGTGTTCCGCCTGTTCTCCGAAGACAGGGGGCCGGACCTGCGACAGATGGAGGTTGACGGGCGGCAGTGGCTTGCGCGGTATTCGCTGATTCCCAACCCCATGGGGCGGGGGGAATATGTGGCGGTGGCGGCCCTGCTCAGCGACTTCACCGCCGGTATGGAGCGCACCCGCCTGGAGAGCCTTGCCTTTGCCTGCGGCGTCATCCTGTGCATGATGCCGGTTATCGTCATCATCGCACGGCACATATCCCGTCCCCTGGCCGCTCTTGTGGGCGAAACCGTGGAGATTCGTCATTTCCGGCTGGACAGGGAGGTGGAGATCCGCTCCCGGATCAAGGAGGTGGCCGAGCTCGCCAGCGCCTTTACCACCATGAAGCACACCCTTGGTTCCTTTGGCAGATACCTGCCGCGGGCCCTTGTCCGCCAGTTCGTGCTTTCCGACATGGAGCCCGTGCTGGGCGGGGAGCGGCGCGAACTGAGCCTGCTGTTCACGGATGTGGCCGGGTTCACCACCATGTCGGAGCAGATGGATGCCGAAACCCTCATGTTCAAGGTCTCCGACTATTTTCAGGAACTGGGCCTGCCCGTGCTGCAGTCTTCCGGCACCATAGACAAGTTCATCGGGGATGCCATGATGGCCTTCTGGAACGCCCCGGTTGCGCAGGAGGATCACGCCATCCGGGCCTGCGGGGCGGCATTGCAGTGCCGGAACGTGCTGGCGGTGATGAACCATCGCTGGCTGGAGACCGGCGGGTTGCCCATGCCCACGCGGTTCGGCCTGCATGTGGGCGACTGCATTGTGGGCAATGTGGGAACCTCCGACCGCATGAATTATACGGCCATGGGGGCCAACGTGAACACCGCGGCGCGGCTTGAGGGGCTCAACAAGTATTACGGCACCGTCATTCTTGCCAGCGGAGCCATGCAGGAGCGCACGCGCAACGTCTTCCTGTTCCGCTCCGTGGACATTGCCTGCCCCAAGGGAGCCCTGGATGCGGTGCATCTTTTTGAATTGCTCGCGCCCAGACCGGGCCACGAGCAGTATGGCGAATCGGTCAATGATACCGAGCTGGCATGGCTTGACCGATGGGAAAAGGCGATCATGGAGTACCGGACGCGCAACTTTGCGGCAGCTCTTGAGCTGTTCACGGCGTTGCAGGCGAAGCGCCCGGACGATGCGCTGGCCGCGTTGTACGTGGAACGGTGCCGTGCCCTTGTGGAATCGCCTCCGGCGGGTGACTGGTCTCCGGTGGTCGTCCATGCAACCAAGTGAGGAGGTGTGCGCCATGCCTGTCACTCCCCTGACCCGTCTCCTGGTCCGTCCCCTGGTCCGTTCGGTCATCCTGGTTGCTCTGGGGCTGTGGGCCCTGGGGGCGGCATCTCTATGCGTAGCGGAACCGCAAGCACCCTCAGGCACCACAGAGCCCGTGGTTCTGCGCGTCTGGGTTACGGAGATTGATGAGGACAGGATCCGGGCCATCCGGTATCTGACGAGTCTGTATGCCACCCTTCGTGATGGCGTGGAGGTGGAGCTTCAGAGCGTGGACGAGAACCGTTTTGTGGGATTGTTCGAAAAAAGCCTTCGGAACGGGACGGCGCCCGCGCTGGTGGGAACGGCTGCAGAGCTTGTCGTGGCGTTGGGAGAACGCGGATATCTGGACGTGCGGGAAACCGAGGCCGCCATAGACAGGATAGGGCGGCGGCGGTTTTTTGCCGGCGCTCTGGACATGCTGGAATCGAGTGCGGGCGGGCAGCACTACGGCATCCCCTTCCATGGCTGGATTCAGGGCATCTGGTACCGCGATGACTGGTTCAAGCGCGAGGGGCTGGCCGCCCCCACGACCTGGGAGGCCATCATCAAGGCGGCGCGGGTCTTTACCCAGCCGGACAAGGGAACCTACGGCATCCTGCTCGGCACCATGAAGGATTTTTATGCCGCGCAGATCTTTACCCAGCTGGCGCTTTCCAACAATGCGCGGATGTTCGACGCCAACGGCAATGTTGTCTTCTACAGTCCCCGGATGGTGGAGGCGCTGGAGTTATACCGGACGCTGGCAAGGTATTCGCCGCCGGGCATCCACACATGGCGTGCAAGGGATTACTACCTGCAGGGCAAGGTGGCCATGATGTTCTACTCCACGTTCATCATGGATGATCTGGCGTTGCCGAGTGTTGCTGCGGATTCCCTTTCCAACCGCAATTTCCCGGACCTGCCCGGTACCGACTTCGATCCGCAACTGGTCCGCAATACCCGCATGGTCTCCATCGTGCATCACCGGGGCAATGCCGCCTACGGCATGGTCAGCGCCCTGGGCCTTGTCCGGCCGGAGCTTGCACCCCATGGCAAGGCGCTGGACGCGGTGTGTACGGATTTTCTGGAGTATCTGTACTCGCCGGATGTGTATATCTCCTGGCTGCACATGGCGCCGGGCGGCATGATGCCGGTGTTCCGCGACGTGACGGGCGAGGACGCCTTCATGCGGGACCTGACCGGGGTGTTCCGGCGGTATGGCCGACCCAAGGTACGGGAAATCTGTCAGGGGTTGGAGCGCATCACCAATTTCAGCCATACCCAGGGCGTTTCGCACCCTCTGGCCTCCGAGGTCTATGCGCGGAATGTCCTTTCCGAAATGGTGGTCAAGGCCCTGTCCGGGGCGCTGAGCAGCGAGCAGGCGGTGCTGTATGCGCAGGAGCGCATCCGGCAGATCGTTGAGGAACGCAGGGGCCGGACCATGCCCTGAGGGGCGCAAGAATGTGCAAGACGCCCGGGGCGCGGCGGTGTAGATTGCTGACCAGGCGCGCTTCTTGCGCTGTGGTGAACAGGGACACTCTTGCCTTCCGGTTGTGAATGCCATGCGTGACGATTTGCTCCATATGCCCTCGCGGCCCGTTTTGAACGCGCATCCTGATGCGGAGGCGCCGGACAGGGAGCGTGCCAGCTTCAGGGCGAGCAGACGCATCCCCGGGCTGGAAATGCTGAAGGCCCGGTACCTTTCCCACAGTTTTTCCCGCCATGCGCACGACGGGTATGCACTGGGCGTGATTACGCATGGGGCCCTGGCCTTCCGGTTTCTGGGCCGGAACCATGTGGCGCCTGCCGGAACGGTCAATCTTGTGGTGCCCGGCGAGATACACGACGGACACGGCGCGGATGCGCAGGGCTGGGCCTACCGCATGTTCTACCTTGCGCCGGACATGGTGCGGCAGGTTGCCGTGGAGGCCGGGGTTTTGTCCGGCGGCTCCCCGCACCTGCCCGACTTTTCCTCGGGGGTGCTGGATGACCCCGTTCTGGCGGTTGCGGTGGGGCGCCTGCACGCCGATATGGAAGCGCAGGGGAGGGCCATGCCCTCGCTCGAGCAGGAGAGCCGTCTGCTTGCCCTGCTGACGCGCTGGGTCAGTCTGCATGGCGACCAGGGCAGGGGGCGTCTTCCCGGCGCGGGCCAGGAACCCGGTGCCGTCCGGCTTGTCCGGGAGTACATCGAAGCCCATGTGCACGAGGATGTGCGCCTGGAGACCCTTGCCTCTTTGGCGCAGCTCAGCCCGTTTTATCTGGTCCGTGTGTTCACGCGGGTGACCGGACTGCCGCCGCATGCCTATCACATGCAGCGGCGGGTTGCCTGCGCCCGGAACCTGCTGGAAACCTCCCTTCCGCTGGTCGATGTGGCCCTTGCCTGCGGGTTCAGCGACCAGAGTCATCTGACCCGTCAATTCAAGAAGGTACTGGGCATTCCGCCCGGCACCTACCGCAAGATCATGCAAGAGCGCTGAGCCTCATCCGGGGCACAGGGGAAACCACACTACGTTTTGAGGAGGTTTCCCGTGTCCCGACCGTTTCGTCTGCCGTCCCCCAGCTGCGTTTCCGGCATCCTTCCGCTGCAATACCTGCTGCCGCGCCTGTCGCTGGTGTGCGCCATGATCATTGTGGGCTCTTCCGTGGTTACGGGAGCCTATGTCACGTCCCGCCTGCCTGTGGAGGCCACCCTGTGGCTGCGGTTTGTGGCGGCTTCCTGCGTGATGCTGCCGTTGCTGTTCTGGCGGGAAGGGGGATTGCCCCGCCTGCCGCTGCGTGACTGGGCCATCCTGTTTGCACAGGCCGGATGCGGGGGGTTCCTGTTCAATACCCTGCTGCTTGAGGGGTTGCGCTACACCGACCCGGCTTCCGCAGGCATCATTACCGCAACAGGTCCGGCCTGCGCTCTGGTGGTCTCCGCATTTCTGTTGCGAGAGCCGCTGACCCGTTCGGGCATGGTGGCGGTGGGGCTTGCCGTGGCTGGAATAGCCCTGCTGCATGCGGACCCCGTTGCGGTGGCTGCGGACCTTCATGATGCGCCTGCCGCGCATGCGGCCACTTCCGATCTGTTCGGCCCGGCGGTCGGTGCCGTGCTCCGGCCGGTGTGGGGCACGATGCTGGTTGTCGGTGCCGTGATGGCCGAGTCGCTGTTCCTGTTGCTGGGAAAATGCCTCCAGCGGCCCGTTTCCGCGCTTACAGCCTCCACGCTGCTGTGCGTGTTCGGTGCCGTGCAGTTTGCCCCGCAGGGGGCGCTTCAGCTGCTTTCTGGCGGCATGCACGGGGTGGATGGCGTTGGGTGGGGCATCATAGCCTGGTACGCGCTGGGCATTACGGTGGGAGCCTACCTGCTCTGGTTTACGGGGGTGGCGCGGGTACGGGGCAGCGAGGCCGGGGTGTACACCGGGGTCATGCCCGTGTCCGCAATGCTTTTTGCGACCGTGTGCATGGGGACGCCCCTGCACTGGCAGCACTGGGCCGGATGTGCGGCCGTGCTGCTGGGGATCGTGGCTGCGGCGAAATCAGGAAGCGGCGGGGCATGAAGAAGAGTCCTGTTTCCGTGCACAAAAAAAGGGAGCCCGAAAGGCTCCCTTTTTGGTGGCAATTTCAGGAGAACATGCCTTGCTGAAGGGCGGCGTTCTCCTGAAACCGTTGGGTTAGAGATACCCCGCAAGAGAGGTATGTCAACGGTTAGTGCGATTTGGAAATCACGCGCATCATACCTGCTGGTGCATTCAGTGCAAATGAATTCTTTTCATGGGGCTGATGAGAAAATTTTAGGTGAGCGCACGAACAGTATTGTAGGGCAGCGCGTGCTCACGCCCGCCTGCCCGGCGGGCAGCGGGAGGTGTTGCGGCTGCCTGCGGGGGGGAAGACGGACTGTGGCTGCGTTCGCGCATGCAGGGTGGGCATGCCACGATGCCTGCATGCGGTTTTGCAATACCGTTGCTGGTGATTGAGGGAGTTTTGCAGTGGAGGCGGACAGTTTTGCTGCCGTGCAATAGAAATGGCCACGGAACAGTGTTCCGTGGCCATGCTGCTTCGCGGTAAACGAGGGACTACTTGTTGACGTCGTCAACCAGTGCCTTGGCGGCAGAGAACTTGACCACCTTGCGGGCGGGAATGGTGATGGGCTTTCCAGTCTGCGGGTTGCGACCGGTACGTGCAGCACGTTCGGCTACGGAGAAGGCGCCAACGCTGGGCAGGCGGACGCCGGACTTGGAGATTACACCGTCAGCAAGAACCTTGCAGAAAGCATCGTACGCCTTTTCAGCGCTCACCTTGGTCTCAAAAACTTCGGGCAGGGCGTCCTTCAGAGCCGCTACAAATTCAGCCTTGGTCAACATTAGGAATATCCTCCTTATTGCACAGTTCGGTTTCCCCCCGGAATTACAAGCCGTAGCCACGTTAGTTATTGAATGCTATGCAGCGAGAACCAATCAATGTCAATCGTTTCACAGGGGAAGGCCGCAAAAGAGCTGTGCGGGGCGGGAGTTTGCAGCGATCTGCATTACGGTATTGCTATTATCATATGAAGTGGTTACGGTGTATTGGATAGTATTCAAAAAAATATGTGATCCCGCCAACATTTGACGAGGACTGCTCATGAAGAACGCAACTTCAGTACACGATGGCAATGCGTTGCTGACCATTGCCGAGTTGGCCACCCGCTTTTCTCTGCCGGAATCCACGGCCCGTTATTACTGCAAACGATTTCTCGACTACCTGCCCCATGTGGGCGAGGGCAAGCGCCGGCGCTACCGTTCCGGGGCTGCGGCTGTTTTTGCGGTTATCCTTGAGGAAATGCGAAAAAACAAAAACGCAATGGCGGTTGAGGCGGTTCTTTCAAGTAGTTTTCCCAAGAATATCGATGTGGTTTCCGGAAAATCGCAAGCGCAACAACAAAGCAACAACCTCGCAATATCTCCTGCGGTTATGCCTCAGGCTGGGGTGGATGCCGCCCGTTTTCTGGCCCTGATGGAGCAGCAGTCCGTGGCCATGGCCAGCATTGCCAGCGCGCTGAATTCCATCAACACGCGGGAAGAGGTTATCCGGGAGCTCGGACAGACCCTGAAGGAGCGCGAAAAGGAGCTTGCCGAACTGCGGCAGGAAGTGGAGCGCGTGCGCGTCATGCAGGGCGAATCGGAAAAACTGCATCAGCAGGACCTGGATCAGATGCGCAAGTGGCTGGGGCGCATCGCCAGCGAGCAGGGGCAATCCAAGTAGCTGCCGTGCAGGCGGCAAAAAAGGCCCCCCGTGCAACACGGCGGGCCCTTGGCGTACAGTTCAGAGGGGCGGGCTATTTTGTCTTGGCCCGCTTTTCCCACAGTTTCATGTCCTTCATCTTCTTGCGCCGCTCCCGTTGCAATGCCTTGCATACGAGCGGCGTGCCCTTCTTGTAGCCATATTTTTCCCTGTATTCGGGCAGTGTCAGGTCATGTGACGCAAGGTGCTTTCGGGTTAGTATCTTGAAGGTCTTGTTGCATTCCAGGCAGAGAATGGACTTTTCCTTGATGGCCTTCAATGGATCGATGTCTTCGACGGGCTCATCGGACTCTGCTGCAACGCCTTCCGCAACCTGCTTGATGGAAAGGGCGATGCTTCGCATCATTGAGCTGATCTCTTCTTCAGTCATGGTGCGTACAGATGCTTGCGCCTTGATGATTTCCAAAGCCTGTTTCAGATATTCATCCATGGGTAGCTCCTTGTCTGCTTCTTCAGGAAAGAGGCCCCGCAATTGTCGCGCGTGCAGATGCTGCACGCGGAATCGGGGTTGGGGGCGGGGCGGGCGGAGACGCATCGCATCTTTCAGTCTTCATCAGATACCACAGGAGCCGTTGTTATCCATTATATTCATGGAATAATAACGGGATGAAGGACTCTGTACGGTGTTGTGCGTGGCTGCCGGACCGGCGGGATGGAGGCGTACGTGCAGGCCTAGGACTTGTCCTTGTCCCAGGCGTTGGCCTTGCGGTGTAGGAAATCATGCCCCTCGCCGGGGAAGACCATACGCTCCGTCTCTGGTGTGGGCGCGGCTGGCTGCGGCCATGCGCCGCTGACGGGCTCGGGCCCGGCAAGGGTCTGGGGCGTAGGGTGGCTGTCGGCCATGCGGGGGTGAGCCCGCAGATTCACGCCCGGCACGTAGTGGCTGAACTCCAGCGCGATCCCGTTGGGGTCGAAGGTGTAGATGGAGTGGATGAACCCGTGGTCCACGGGTTCGGATACCCAGATGTCTGCGGCTTCCAGCCGGTCGCGTATTTCCCAGAGGGCGTCTGCATCCGGCACCCCGACGGAAACGTGATCAAAGGCGTATCTGCCCCGAACGGGGACGCCGTGATCCTTTTCCTGCAGCGGCTCCACGCCCGGCCATTCGAAAAAGGCGATCATGTCGGTTTCGGAGATGGCAAAGAAGTACTGCCGGTATCCAGCATGGCCCAGCCCGGCAACAAGGCGCATGCCCAGAAGGTCGCGCCAGAAGCGGACGGTGCTGTCCATGTCACCCGTGGCCATGGCAAGGTGGTTTATTCCGGTATAGCGGGGCATGGCGCGGACGGCTCAGGGCAGGGCTTCCAGGGCCCGGATGATGTCGCCCAGATCCGGTCGGACATTGATGTCCGAGACGGTGATGTGGCGGATGATGCCCTGCTTGTCGATAATGATGACGGCACGTTCGCTGACGCCCTCGGGCCGCAGCACGCCAAAGGCTCCGGCAACAGCACCGTGGGGCCAGAAGTCGGACAGCACCGGGAACCAGAGGCCGTCCGGCGCCATTTGATGAGTCCATGCGAACAGGGAAGGAAGGTTGTCCGTGGTGATGCCCAGAAGCACGGCGTCGTGTGCCTCGAAGAGGTCGCGGGCAATCTGGTATCCGGGCCACTGCCCCGAGCATACGGGGGTGAAGGCCGCAGGAACAAAGCTGATGACCACATTCCGTTTATGGCGGAACTGCGAGAGGCGGACGGTGCCGTTGGCGAGCGAGGGGAGGGCGAAATCCGGGGCCAGCTGTCCCACGGCCACGTTCAGCGAGCTGTTCACGGGCCTGAGCTGGTCGCTGTGGTAAAGGAGTGCCGGGTCCACTGTGGCCTGCGCCGGTGTGGCGGGCATGAGCAAGGCGAGCAGCATGAAGAGCAGTGCCGGAAGCTGGTGCGGATACCGGATCATGGCTTCAATCCCGCATCCATGACGAGGTCGTCCAGGAAGGCTTCAGGTGATTCCATGCGGCCGGTCGCAGAGTGGACAGTCATGAGGGTATCTCCCTTCCGGGTCAGCAGAAAGTAGTGCGGGGTGCCGGGTTGCCCCAGTGCGGTGTGCAGATCCAGATCCGCGTCCTCGAAAAGGGGCATCGAGACACCATACTTCTTCTTGAAGAACTGCACCTCGAACCGGGAGTTGCCGGCTCCAATGCCCAGCATCTTCAGCGTGTTGCCGTGCGCGGAGGCCGCCAGCTTTTCAAATACGGTGTTTATGGAGGGTGCTTCGGCCTGGCAATGCGGACAGTACATGCTGAACACCTCAATGAGGATGTGCTGCGCAGTCACGTCCTTGAGCTGCCATGGGCCGTCGCCGGACAGGCCGAGATATGTCTTCTGCTCCTGTGTCAGGTCGCCTGCAAGGGAGATCTCGGGAAAGGGCTGCCCGGCGGCAACGGGTTCCGCCAGTGCGGGCAGGGTTGTCAGCAGCAGGAGGCAGAGGGCGCTCAATATGGCGCAAAGGGGTTTGGGGGTAGGCGGGAGTTGGTGCATGGTGATTCTCCGGACGGCTGATCGCAGGGTTTGATGCATGGTACTGTGAGTGACACTTTTCTGTCCAGAGAAAGGCGTGCGTACCCGGTTGCC
The DNA here is from genome assembly GCA_003252375.1 of Halodesulfovibrio sp. Taxonomy (GTDB): domain Bacteria; phylum Desulfobacterota; class Desulfovibrionia; order Desulfovibrionales; family Desulfovibrionaceae; genus Halodesulfovibrio. The sequence goes on along the minus strand of QKEJ01000167.1, from coordinate 23,521 downwards.
GTTTCGGGGGGGAGAGAGGCTTGTTCTTGTTGTATGGGCTTGCTTTGTGTAATGGTTGCCAATAGATAGGAAAATTACTGTAACTCTGATTATATCTTGCAAAATGAACTGTATCAGTATGGACTAAACGGAAGGTGTGTCGTATTATGACTATAGCGACACGCCTCCCTGAGTCGTCTTCGCGCACTTTTCATGAAGGCTAACAGGGGTGTATGGTGTATCGTCGACATAATACATTGGCAAGCTGAGTTGCCGTATCTTCAATCCAGTGTGCATCTGGCCCGCAAGGCGGGACACACGGTTCCCGGTAAGGCGGGCAAGGCCGGTCACCGGCAGCAGGCACAGAACGCGGCTGAGGCGTCAGCAGACACGTTCACAAGGAGGATACTTCTGGATGAGGTTTGGTACCATAACGGCAAAGTGAGTTGCCCATGAGCAGGGAAGAAATTGATGAAAACCTGCCTGTCGTGCGCGAGAACACCCGTGGTGCATAGTCCGTATGGGTACTGCCAGGGAACGCCGGTCACCGGAACGCGCACGACTCTTTTTTTGTCTTCGGATCATCCTTTCCCGAACCACAACCAGCTGTTCTTGCATGGAATACGCGGGAAGTCGTGCGTGCACCGACAAGAGTGAATGCACACAGACCTTGCCAAAAGGGGAAAAAGCCAATAGACCTACCTTTCAGGTAGGATTTGACTTGCAGGGCGCGCCTGCGTATGCAAGCAACACCCTGCCCTGAAAGGGATTTTCTACGCTGATTTCTCTTGCGAACACTGGTCTCTGCCGCCCTTTCCATACCCCCTGCAGGCATGACGGACGGCCTTATCAAGATCGACGGTCTATCCCGTCGCAAGCACGCAGATTCCGGAGGATGCTCCCATGTCCAAGCATGTCGTGGTCATTGGTGCGGTTGCCCTTGGCCCCAAGGCTGCCTGCCGCTTCAAACGTCTTGAACCCGGCTCGAAAGTTACCATGATCGATCAGGCCCCCCGTATTTCCTACGGTGGATGCGGCATTCCCTATTTTGTTTCCGGCGAGGTGAACAGCGTGACTGATCTGCAGTCCACGCCCTATCACATTGTCCGTGATGCAGCGTTCTTCAAGACCAACAAGGACGTGGACGTCCTTATCAACACCCGCGCCACCAGCATCGACCGGCAGGCAAAGACCGTCGAGATCGTCAACGTGCTGACCGGCAAGACCGAAACCCTGCACTATGACCAGCTCGTGCTGGCCATGGGGTCCAAGGCCAATGTTCCCCCCTTTGAAGGGCGGGACCTGAAGGGCATTACGGCCGCCACCAACCTTGAGGAAGCGGAGCTGCTGCGCAATGCTGCCGCCGGCGGTCAGGTCAACAGCTGTGTTGTTGTGGGGGCAGGCTTCATCGGCCTTGAAATGGCGGTGGCCTTTGCCGACATGTGGGGCATTGAGACCACGGTCATCGAGCTGCAGGACCAGATCATGCCGGGCTTCCTTTCCAAGTCCATGGCCGCTATGGCCAAGCGCGACCTGGAAGAGCAGGGTGTTACCGTGCTGCTCGGCGAATCGGTCAAGCGGTTCGAGGGCGAGGACGGCGCCGTTACCCGCGTGGTGACCGATAAGCGTACCATTGATGCCGATCTGGTGGTGATGGCTGTCGGGGTCTCCCCCAACACGGCCCTGGCCAAGGAAGCCGGCATCGAGTGCGATCCGCGCGGCGCCATCAAGGTAAACGAATTCATGCAGACCAACGACGCCGACATCTACTCCGGCGGCGACTGCGTTACCATTCCGAATCTGGTGACCGGCAAGCCCGGGTATTACCCGCTCGGCTCCATGGCCAACCGTCAGGGCCGGGTCATCGGCACCAACCTGGCCGGTGGCAAGGCCACCTTCCCGGGCGGCGTGGGCGGCTGGGTGGTCAAGCTCTTCCAGCAGTCCGCCTGCGGTGCGGGCCTGACCATCGAGAACGCATTGAAGGAGGGCTACGACGCCATCAGCGTGCATGTGGAGCAGTTTGACCGGGCCCACTTCTTCCCGGAAAAGGCGCTCATGTCGCTGGAGCTGGTCGTGGACAAGCCCACCCGCCGCGTGCTGGGCATTCAGGGCATGAGCGAGCTGGGAGACGCCCTCACGGCCCGCATCAACGCCGTGGTGCCGCTTCTGAAGGCGCATGCCACCATCGAGGAGGTTTCCAACCTCGAAGTGGTCTACTCGCCTCCCTTTGCCTCGGCCATGGATATTGTCAACGCACTGGGTAACGTGACCGAGAACGTGCTGGAAGGACGCAACCACATGGTCAGCCCGGCAACCTTCTCCGAACTGTGGGATGGACACGACAGCGGGGAGATCTTCTTCATCGATACCCGCCTTGCCCCCAATGCCGTGCCCCTGGTGGAGAAGTACCCCGGCATGTGGCACAACATCCCCAATGAGGAAATCCGTGCCCGCATCAGCGAGGTGCCTGCCGACAAGCCTGTGGTGCTGGTCTGCAACACCGGCCTGCGTTCCTACGAGGCCATGTTGCTGCTCAACGAACTGGGGCACAAGGATGTCCGTTCCGCTGCGGGCGGTATGGCCGCCCAGAAGAAGCTCGGCTCCGACATCTAGTTCCGGTTCTCCCTGTCATGACCAAGGCCGCCCGTGATGGGCGGCCTTTTTTGTTGTCTGCGGCAGTCTGACGGCGTTGCCGGGATATTGACGCCACGATACGGGGCGGCTATTCTAATTCGTTACACAAATGCAAGGAGATGTGTTCGTATGCTCGACCTCAAGCTTATCCAGAGAGATCCCCAGGTTGTCATTGATGCGCTGAACAAGCGGCATTCCAAGATAGATGTGAACGAGTTCCTTGAACTGGACGCTCGTCGCCGTGCTCTGCTCAACGAAGTGGAGGTGCTGAAGAGTCAGCGCAACAAGGCTTCCGAAGAGGTCGCCAAGATCAAGCGGGCGGGCGGCGACGCCTCCGACCGTTTCAAGGAGCTGGGTGAGCTGGCCGGCCGCATCAAGGAGCTGGACGCCGCCGCCGAAGAGGTGGTTGCCCAGGTGGGCGAATGGCTCATCTCCGTGCCCAACGTGCCGCACGAGTCCGTTCCCGTGGGCGCGGACGAGAATGAGAACGTGGAGCTGCACAAGTGGGGCACCAAGCCGGAGCTCGACTTTGCCCCCAAGGAACACTGGGAGCTTGCCGAAGCGTTGGGCGGCCTTGATTTCGAACGGGGCGCCAAGCTTGCCGGATCGCGCTTCACCGTGCTGTGGGGCTGGGCTGCCCGCCTTGAGCGCGCGCTGGTGAACTTTTTCCTCGATATTCAGACCCGTGAGCACGGGTACACCGAAATGTTCCCCCCGGCCATCGTGAACAGCACCACCATGACGGGCACCGGACAGCTGCCCAAGTTCGAGGATGATCTCTTCAAGCTGAACTACAAGGATTTCTACCTTATCCCTACGGCCGAGGTGCCCCTGACCAACCTGCTCAGCGGCGAACAGCTGGTCGAGGCCGACCTGCCGTACGCCTTTACCGCGCAGACGCAGTGCTTCCGGTCCGAGGCAGGCAGCTACGGCAAGGATACCAAGGGGCTCATCCGCCAGCACCAGTTCACCAAGGTGGAGATGGTTCGTCTGGCCCATCCCGACAGCTCCTTCGAGCAGCTCGAACTGATGCGCCAGCATGCGGAAAACATGCTGCAGCGCCTTGGCCTGCATTATCGTGTGGTCACCCTGTGCACGGGCGATATGGGCTTCTCGTCGGCCAAGACCTATGACATTGAGGTCTGGCTGCCCGGTCAGGATACCTACCGCGAGATTTCTTCCTGCTCCAACTGCACGGACTTCCAGGCCCGCCGCGCCAACCTGCGCTTCAAGCGGGAAGGGGCCAAGAAGCCCGAGTTCGTGCATACCCTGAACGGCTCGGGTCTGCCCACGGGCCGTACCATGGTGGCCATTCTGGAAAACTACCAGCAGGCGGACGGCTCCATCGTCATTCCCGAGGCGCTGCGTCCCTACATGGGCGGCGTGGAGGTCATCACTCCGGACATGGCGCAGGGCAAATAGCATGGCGCTGAACGGTTTGCGGCCGATTCCGGGAGGATTTCGGGTTGACAAGCCGCGCAGGAACTCTATATACATGCCCCCTCGCATGGGTCGTTAACTCAGTCGGTAGAGTATCTGCCTTTTAAGCAGAGAGTCGCAGGTTCGAGCCCCGCACGACCCACCAGAAAAATCAGCAGCTTACCATCGTCAGACGGTAAGCTGCTTTTTTGCGTGCTACATGATAATGAAAATTATTTGCAATAAGCCTTGCCAACAATCCGGCCGTGCTTATCTTGTACCCATGCACCAGTTTTTATGAACGACAACAATGGGAGGTTTCCCATGCCGAATATGGATTATCCCGGCCCGTGCACCAATTGTGTGGGCGATTCCGAGTGCGTAATCGAGCATGATCTTCTGAATGACTTGATTACGATTGAGGACAGGAAGGACGATTAGCGTCCCTCCCTAGTGAGAAGAATGAAGGACCTTCAGACCGCCCCGTAGACTTTGTGCTGCGGGGCGGCTTTTTTTAGTCTTCCTGCACGCGTCCGCGCAGCTGTTTGATGGTGCCGCGCTGCTTCTTGGCCCCGATACGCCGGTTTTTGGAGCCCAGCGTGGGGCGGGTGGGCTTGCGCGGGGCACGCCGCTTGAGCGCCCGTTGCAGCATGGCCACGAACCGTTCCTGCGCTTCCCGGCGGTTGGCGTGCTGGCTGCGTTGCGATTCACAGGAAATCGCAAGGACGCCCTCGCGGTCGATATAGCCGGCAAGTTTCTCCAGAATTCTGGCCCGTTGCCACTCGGAGAGCGAGGGGGATTCCTGCACGTTGAACCGCAACGTAATGCGCGAGCTTGTGGTGTTCACGTGCTGGCCACCCGGGCCGGAGGCGCGCGACGCCGTGAAGGAAAGCTCCTCTTCGGGAATGGAAAGGTCGGGCTGTATGAGCAGATACTGCATGATGGTCCTGTGTTGGAGTCTGTCCCGGCATTGGAGCGCACACCAGAGAGCCCTGCGTTCACGGCTGTTCGGCGGGCGGGGTCAGTCCGGTCAATACGGCTGGCGTGCGCGGTTCCGTCGGTCCGGTACTGGTGCTAGGCGTCCTGGATGGCCTTGTCTATGAGGCGTTTCAGGGCCTGCTGCGTGTCCCAGTCAATGTCCACGAAACGGATGCCCACAAGGTACTTGCCGTAGGAGTTTTCCACCCATGCCACTTCGGCAATGGCATTGAGGTACTGGTCCACATCGTTCTCGTGGTGCTTGAAGAATCCGCCGGAATACTTGTTGAGGGTGGGAATGTTGACCCGGACCTGAATCTTGGATCCCTGCTCGAAGCGGAACGGGGATTCGAGGCACAGACCGCCGGTGCTTATGTCAACGCACGTGGTCTCCACGCGCGGCTGGGAGGCCATGGGAAACTTGAATTCAAAAGCCTGAACGGAAAAAGGCTTGGGGAGACGGATAAAATCGCGACGTTCATCAGTGGTTAGACGAGTCATGCTTTCTCCTGAACCTGATGTTGGTCCATGCCGCAAGAACGGAGATGGCAGGCATGGGCAAAGTGCGAATCAGACACGATGCCCGTGATACTAGCAAATGGGTTTGCCCTCTGACAACCGATAACCGATTTCCTGCGAACAGTCCGGGATTGTGGTGGAATTTCGGGGGGTGCCGTACCTCGTCCGGCACGAGGTGAGTGACCATTGACTTATGCGTTGCAAGGACTATATCTCAACCTTCAATCCTCAACCAATCATGAACGAATCATGGAGACGCAAGATGAAAATTGCCATTCCCTCCCGTCAGGGACTTCTTGACGAGCACTTCGGCCACTGTGAGGCCTTCACCATTCTGACGCTGGACGAAACCCGAAAAATTGTGAATGAAGAACTTCTCACGCCGCCTCCCGGTTGCGGCTGCAAGTCGAACATCGTTTCCACGCTTTCGGAGATGGGAGTGAAGGTTCTGCTGGCAGGCAACATGGGCCAGGGGGCCGTCAACAAGCTTGAGGAAGCAGGGATCACCGTGTTCCGGGGCGCCAGTGGCGCCGTACGCTCCGTGGCGGAGTCGTGGATTGCCGGAACCCTGCGCACCAATAACGACATTTGCTCCGCACACCACGGTCACGAGGGATGCGGCAACCATTAGACAGGAAGACTGAATGAGCACTTGCCCCTGTGGCTCCGGCCTAACTCTGGAAAACTGCTGCGGCCCCATCATCCATGACGCCAAGCCTGCACCGACTGCCGAGGCGCTGATGCGCTCGCGCTATTCGGCGCATGTTCTGGGCGTATTCGAATACCTGAACACCTCCATGCACCCCTCGGTGCGCGGCGAGGACAAGGTGGACGATATTGAGGAATGGTCCTCCAAGCTGGAATGGAAGGGGCTTGAAATCCTTTCCACCTCGGCTGGTCAGGCAGGAGACACCGAAGGCGAAGTGGAATTCGTCGCCCGGTACAACCTTGCCGGCGTCCCTCAGCAGCTGAACGAGCTGGCCTCGTTCCGCAAGGAGGGCGACTACTGGTTCTACGTGGATGGCAAGGTGCGCGGGCACGAGACCGTCCGGCGTGAAACCCCCAAGGTTGGCCGCAACGAGCCCTGCCCCTGCGGGTCGGGCAAGAAGTTCAAGAAGTGCTGCGGCTAGGCGACTGCTGACCTGCGCATCTTCATGCAGAACAGTGAAGCCGGGAGCCCGTCTCCCGGCTTTTTCATTTGTTCCCACCCGGCAGCATCTTTGCGTTGCCGTGCGCCGGTGGATGCGGTAGGACAGCCCTGTCGTGCCGCATGGGCACGGATGACAGATTTTTCTAATCAGGCTACACCATCACGTATGAGCAAAGGTTCCACGCGCAAGGCGATTCGCCGTTTCTGCATGGCCTGCCAGGGCGGTTCCTCCCGGCAGGTGACCGCCTGTCCGGATACCGGATGCGCCCTGCACCCCTTCCGTTCCGGCGAGGAAGAGGCGGGTGAGCCGTGCCCCCCGGTCAGGGCCGTGCGCCGCTTCTGTCTTGCCTGCTGCGGCTCTGTCCGGCACGAGGTCCGCGGGTGCGCGGCGCGTGCGGACTGCGCCCTGTGGTCCTTCCGGTTCGGCTGTTCGCCGGACACCTGGCGGCGCGTCAAGAACAGACGTTCCACCCCCCAGCCTCTCCTTCTCCCCGGTTTTTCCAAACATCGCTAGCCTGGCTGGCTGATCTTCCGTCCAGTTTTTCCCTGCGTTCGTGCGGGCATGGGGCAGGGATTCGTACGCATATTGGTATGGCAATCAGTTTTGTCGTCCAGCCGACAGACGCATGGGCGCACGGGCGGTAGTGTCAGAGACACTATGCTCCTTGTGTACGTGCGAAGTGTGTGACGCAGGGAGCCGCTGTGTGGACCACTTCATATCTTAGGAGGCTGGAATGGCTAAAGAAAAACGTACGGTCGAGGACATGAGCATCTGGGAGGATGCCAGGGCCATGATCCGCAAGGCGCAGGCAGAGGGCGTGGAGACCGCCTGGGACCGCCTGGAGCAGCAGACCCCGCACTGTACCTTCTGCGAACTGGGCACTACCTGCCGCAACTGCGTCATGGGCCCCTGCCGGGTCAGTGCCAAGGAAGGCAGCAAGCGCAAGCGTGGTGTCTGCGGCGCCGATGCCGACGTCATCGTGGCGCGCAACTTCGGCCGCTTCGTGGCGGGCGGCTCTGCCGGTCACTCCGACCACGGGCGCGATCTCATCGAGGTGCTGGAAGCCATCGTGGAAGGCGAGACCAAGGACTATTCCATTCGTGACGAGCCCAAGCTGCGCCGCATTGCCGGCGAACTGGGCATTGCCAGCGAGGGACGCGCCACCATGGACGTGGCCCGCGATCTGGTGGATGCCTGCTACAGCGATTTCGGCAGCCGCCGCAAGGCGGTCGGCTTCCTTTCCCGGGTGCCGGAAAAGCGCCGGGCCATCTGGGACAAGCTGGGCATGACCCCGCGCGGCGTGGACCGTGAAATTGCGGAGATGATGCACCGCACCCACATGGGCTGCGACAACGACGCACCCAATACCCTCATTCATGCCGCCCGCTGCTCGCTGGCCGACGGCTGGGCCGGCTCCATGATCGGCACCGAGCTTTCCGACGTGATTTTCGGCACGCCCACGCCCAGCATGTCCACCGCCAACCTCGGCATTCTGAAGAAGGATACCGTGAATATCCTCGTGCACGGGCATAACCCCGTGGTTTCGGAGATGATTCTGGCCGCAGCCCGCGACCCCGAGCTTGTGGCCAGGGCCAAGGCCAACGGAGCCACCGGCGGCATCACCGTGGGCGGCCTGTGCTGCACCGGCAACGAGCTGCTCATGCGGCAGGGCATCCCCATGGCGGGCAACCACCTGATGACCGAACTGGCCATTGTCACCGGCGCGGTGGAAGCCGTGGTGGTGGACTACCAGTGCATCATGCCCAGCCTTGTGCAGATTGCGGGATGCTACCACACCCGGTTCATCACCACCGCCAACAAGGCGCGGTTTACCGGGGCCATTCACTTCGACATTCATCCGCACAATGCGCTGGAAGAAGCGCGCAAGATCGTGCAGCTGGCCGTGGACGCCTTTGTGGAACGCGATCCCAAGCGGGTGGATATTCCGGCAGAGCCCGTGAAGATCATGACCGGCTTCTCCAACGAGGCCATTCTCGGCGCGTTGGGGGGGACCCTCACGCCGTTGCTCGATGCCGTGAAGGCGGGCTCCATCCGGGGCTTCGTGGCCATAGTCGGCTGCAACAACCCGAAATTCCAGCAGGACTCCTGCAACGTGGGACTCGCCAAGGCCCTCATCGAACGCGACATCATGGTGCTGGCAACGGGCTGCGTGACCACGGCTGCGGGCAAGGCGGGATTGCTGGTTCCGGAAGCCATCGAAATGGCCGGACCGGGCCTCAAGGCCGTGTGCGGCGCGTTGGGCATACCGCCGGTGCTGCACATGGGCAGCTGTGTGGATAACTCCCGCATCATGCAGCTGTGTGCGCTGATCGCCAACGAGCTGGGCGTGGACATCTCCGACCTGCCCGTGGGCGCGTCCTCGCCCGAATGGTACTCGGAAAAGGCGGCCGCCATCGGCATGTATGCCGTGGCAAGCGGCGTGTACACCCATCTTGGCCTGCCGCCCAACATCCTCGGGTCCGATACCGTGACCGACCTTGCCCTCAACGGGCTGGAAGGGCTGGTGGGCGCCTCGTTCGCCGTGGAACCCGATCCCATCAAGGCCGCAGACCTGCTGGATGCGCGCATCAAGGCCAAGCGCGTGGCGCTGGGGCTGCAGCCTTAGGGGACTGTAATCTGTGAACAGGGGCGGCACGGCAGTCCGTCGTGCCGCCCGTCTCGTGAAGGCGTCCATCCCTGGGCATTGGTGCCGGGAATGTGCGGAAAACCCTTCAACGGACAGGAGTGGGGCATGAAGCTGGCATTTGCAGGCAAGGGCGGGGTGGGCAAGACAACCCTGACGGCATGGCTGGGAGATTACCTGGCCCGTTCAGGGCAATCGGTCTGGATGGTGGACGCGGATACGGCGCTGTCGCTGGGGCAGGCTTCGGGCATGTCCCGGGCGGACCTGCCCGAGGCGCTGGCAACGCGCAAGGACCTTGTGGAGGAACGCATCCGCGAGGGCGGCGGGACCATGCTGAACCTGAATCCCGACGTGAAGGACCTGCCCGAATCGCTCTCCGTGCCGGTGCCGCTGGGGGCTCCGGTACGACCGGGATATGCAGCCGGTGAGAAGCGGCTGCTGGTCATGGGGGCTGTTGCCGGAGCGGGTGGCGGGTGCGCCTGTGAGGCCAATGCCCTGCTCAAGGCGCTTCTGGCCCATCTGGTGCTGGACAGGCAGGAATGGGTGCTCATTGATCTGGAAGCCGGTGTGGAGCACCTTGGACGCGGCACCGTGGCGCATGCGGACGGTGTGGTCGTGGTGTCCGAGCCGAGCTATCGCGGGCTGGAAACAGCGGCGGATGTGGGGCGCATGGCCGGTTCCCTCGGGCTTACCCGCCAGCAGCTGGTCCTGAACCGCAGCGTGGCCGGTGTGCGCAGTCAGCTGCCCAATCTTCCGGGGTTGCCGGGACAATGCGTGGTGGTGCCGACGCTGGCGGGATTGCAGGAACGGCAGCTGGGATCGGGCTCCGTGCTCGGTCTGCGCGAGCAGGACGCCATTGATGCCGTCATGCGGGATATTCTGCTGGGATTCGGGGTGTCCGTATAGGGGATCAGACCAGATCGGACTGCTCAAGCATGCTCAGGGCCATGCGCAGTTCATCGCCGAGCCGTCCCTGCACGGCGTTCTGCACGCCATGGGATGAAGAGGCGAACTGGCCCTGTCGTATCCGGTAGACGTTGCGGATGAAATCCGCTTCCTGTCCTTCCTCGAACCCGCCGGTCCGGCCGAAGGCCTTGGCGAAGATGCGCACGGCGCCGGTGGGGCCATGCTGCACGGCGGTGGAGAACAGGACTTCCTTGAGGGCGGGGTTCATCTCGTCCACATGCATGGCCTTGCTGATGGCCCGGAATGCCGGCGAGAAGTTGTTGCTGTGGATGAACCGGTCCTGCAGCGCTTCGAAGCGTCCTGGCTGGGCGTCCGCAAGCTGTTTCCATGCGGTCGGCATGGCGCCGAAACGGGAGCCCGTGTTGGCCCTGCCTGCCTTCTTCAGCTGCGCCGCCATGTCCGGCGCGTGATTATCCAGATACTTGAGAAACGCATCCATGGTGCCCGCGCGCGACGACATCTGATACTTGCCGTACGAGGTGCCCCCCCGCCGGTCATAGCCGATGGCGGTTATGCCGCCCCGTGAGCCGGATTCGAACTGCGCGGCAAGGGCGCCCAGACGGTGCGCCGGATCAGCTGCCTGCGCCGGTTGTGTGGCTTGCGGTTCCTGCACGGCCTGCAGCTGAGCAGGATTGGTCACGGCTTCCGCGGTGGCAGACCGGATGGGCTGACCGTGTGCGGCAGGTGTCCTGACCTGCGCAAGGGAGGTTGCGGTGTCCATTGCGGATGCCTGCCCGCCTTCCGTTTCCATGACGGACCGCATGGCGGCTTCCATCTCGGCGATGGGCGAGGCTCCCTGCATGGCCGTGCTGCCGGGAGGCGGCGAGACGGGCATTCTGAGGGCGTTGCCTTCGGGGGCCGACAGGGTGCGGAACATGCTGGCAAAGGGGTTCTGGTCGTCGCCGAGCACCTTGGTCAGGGTGGCCAGCGCCTTGACGTTGGTCAGGTTCATGCTGCCGAACATGGCCCCTTCCAGCGCGGACATGTCGCCGGAGTCCTTGCCGGTGCCCAGGCCCAGGAAGTTTTGGACCGCATCCGTATTGCCCATCTGGACCATGGGGTCGTTCAGCAGCTCCGCAAACCGTGACCCAAGGGGGCTGCCTACCTTTTTCAGCCCGAACCCATCGCCATGCCCGGAGTCCCCGCCCTGTTGTTTCAGGCGGTCGACAAACGTGGAAACGGCGTTCATGGATATGGGACTGATCAGCATGGGCAACTCCTTGCAGGGCAAGTAGCAAGGAGGATGCCTTCCTCATATAAGGATTGTTTTTCAGGGTGTTACTTGTATGTAGATGCCTGTGCGGGCAGGGGGCTGACGGATTGTTGGCGCTTGCCGGGGAAGGGAAGGCGGGCGGTATCTGCGTGCGTAGGCAGCGTGAGCAACAGCCCAAAAAAGATCTATAATCCCAATACCTCTCCAGCTTTGATATGGGTAAAGAGTATACCTAGCGCCATCCGGTTCGTTCGGTTGGCCGTCCGGATGCCCCGACAACGCATCACAAGGGAGGAAGGCCTACCATGCTCGCTAATCTTCGTCTTTCCGTGAAACTGTATCTGGGGTTCGGCATCGTGCTCGCCCTGCTGCTTGTGGTGGGCGGGGTTTCCCTGGTCGCCATTGAAACGGCCTCCGGCGGGTTTTCCGAGTACCGGACGATGGCCCGGGGGACCAACCTTTCCGGGCGATTGCAGGCCAACATGTTGCTTACCCGCATGGACGTGAAGGATTTCATCCAGACGGGCAGCAAGGAAAGCGTGAAAAGCTATGAGCAGAACTTTGCTGACGTGCATACCTTTCTCGAACAGGGACATGCGGTCTTCACGCAGGATGAGCGCAAGCAGCGGATTGATGTCGTGGATGACAAAGTACGTCAGTACAACGAGGCTTTCGACAAGCTCAAGGCGTTCAGGGAAACCCGTAACAAGCTGGTGGATGCGCTCAATCTCAACGGGCCGGCCATGGAAAAGCGCCTTACGGATATCCTGACTTCGGCGGAGCGCGATGGAGACATGACCGCAGCCCTGCATTCCGGGCTTGCCATGCGCAACCTGCTGCTGGCCAGACTCTATGTCGTCAAGTTCCTGAACAGCAACCTGCAGGAGGATGCGGCGCGTGTGCGGAGTGAAGGGGAGGAATTTCAGAAGCAGTTGCAATATCTGGACAACACCCTGCGCAACCCGCAGCGGCGGCAGTTGCTGACGGAAGTGCTGCAGCTGGAGAAGCAATATGTGGCGGATTTCGGCAGCGTGGTAACTACCATAATGGCGCGGAACGCGCATATGGACAGTACGCTGAACAAATTGGGACCCGAAGTGGCGGACGAGACGGAAAAGATCAAGCTCAGCATCATGGCCGAGCAGGATGCGTTGGGCCCGCGTGTGAAGAAATCCAATGATATTGCCCAGGTGGTTATCGTCGGAGTGGGCGGTGGCGCCATTCTGCTGGGCATACTCATCGCCTTGCTGCTGACGCGCAGCGTACTGCGTCAGATCGGGTGTGATCCTTCGGAAATTGCGAGCATGGCCGACGAACTGGCGCAGGGCAACATGGCTTTGTCCTTCCGGGATAACGCCATGGGCGTGTACGCCAGCCTGAAGGTCATGGTGGGCAAGCTGAGTGGCATTGTCAGCGAGGTTTCGGCCGCCTCGGAGAATGTGGCCTCGGGCAGCGAGGAGCTTTCGGCCTCCTCACAAACCCTTTCGCAGGGCGCAACCGAGCAGGCGGCCAGCATCGAGGAAATTTCCTCTTCCATGGAGCAGATGAGCGCCAATATCAGCCTGAATGCGGATAACGCCCGTCAGACCGAGGAGCTCGCCTCACAGGCCGCCTCCGGGGCGCAGGAAGGCGGAAGCGCCGTGGAGCAGACCGTACAGGCCATGAAGCATATTGCCGAAAAGATCTCCATTGTGGAAGAGATTGCCCGTCAGACCAACCTGCTGGCCCTGAATGCCGCCATTGAGGCCGCCCGTGCCGGAGAGCACGGCAAGGGCTTTGCCGTGGTGGCTGCCGAGGTGCGCAAGCTTGCGGAACGCAGCGGAGCTGCCGCCTCGGAAATCAGCGAGCTGTCCTCCTCCAGTGTGGCCGTTGCCGAGAAGGCCGGGGCAATGCTGATGAAGCTGGTGCCGGACATCAAGAAGACCGCGGATCTGGTGCAGGAGATCGCCTCTGCCTCCACCGAGCAGAATGCCGGAGCGGAGCAGATCAACAAGGCCATACAGCAGCTTGATCAGGTGGTGCAGCAGAACGCCTCCGCCTCCGAGGAAATGTCCTCCACGTCCGAGGAACTGGCCTCGCAGGCGGCGCAACTGCAGGAGAGCATGGGCTTCTTCCGTATTGCCAGCGGGGCCACCAGCGTGCGGCGCAGTGTGAAGGCCATCCCGGCCCACACGGCTAAGCCGGCGCCTGCGGCAGCCCGGTCGTTGCCTGCGGCTGGGCCGTCCGGTCCGGCGGGCAAGGATGGCGGTGCAGGATTCTCGCTGGCAATGGATGATGATGAGGAATTCGAGCGTTTCTGAGCGGAATATTGAAGATTCGATGAACATCGCCGTTTGCACGGGGTTTCTTTCGTGCTAGGAGTGCGCATGCGCAGGAATCTGGTCCTCTCCTTCATACTCCTTGTCGCTCTGCTTCCGGCGGCAGGGTGGGCCCACGACTACGAGATCGCTTCCGTGGAGGGGGTGATGCGTACCGAGGTCGCCTTGTTCGTGCTGGAGGCCTATGACAGAATCGGGGTGCCGGCCTATATTGTCTCGTACCCCGGAGAACGGGCGCTCTACATGTCGAGCAACGGCCTTTCCGATGCCGAACTGCTGCGCACGTCTCTGGTGGGGAAGCTGTATGACAGTCTGATAATGGTGCCTGTCTCCCTTGGCGAGTACCGGGTGGCGGCATTCACACGGCCGGGCATCGGACCCATCCGCACATGGGAGGATCTGCGCCCGTACCATGTGGGTGTGGAGAGGGGGCTCAGGCTTATCGAGGAGGCTACCAAGCAGTTGCATCCCGTATACTACGACGACAGGACCCTGATGTTCTCGTTGCTGAACAAGGGGCGGCTGGATGCCGTGGTCTTTATTGCCGATGTCGGGCAGCAGTTCGTGCGGACACTGCAGCTGGATAATGTGATCATGCAGAAGACGCCGCTGGCCAGCGGAGAATTCTATCACTATGTGCACAAGCACAATGCCCACCTGATCCCCGCCCTTGCCGCCACCATGCGGACCATGTTGCAGGAGGGGGCCATGGAGCGCATTGCCCATGAATTGCGTCAGGCCCGTTAGCCGGAATGCGTTGCGGGATTATGTCGTGGGAGCGGAAGCCTGATCGTTGTCGGGCTGTCCGTCGTTGGCAGGGTCGTTATCAGCCTGCCGCTTCATGAGCTTGCGCTGCAGTTTTTCTTCTTTCTTTTTGCTCTTCGCCAAGTCCTTCTGCCGCTTTTCGAATTTGTAGTTGCGGTTTGGGGGCATGGAGTATCCTCCGGCGTGATATGTTGCGCCGATGTATCGACGAAAAAAAGCGCCCGCTCCGGAAAGGGAGCGGGCGCTCGAGTACCGAACAGGGTTCGCTAAGCGAAAACTACCAGCGGCTGCGCTGTTCGCGGGGCTTGGCTTCGTTGACCTTCAGATTACGGCCGCCGAATTCCTTGCCGTCAAGGCTGCGGATAGCTTCTTCAGCGCCGGCGTCGTCCATTTCCACGAAACCAAAGCCGCGTGCACGGCCGGTTTCACGATCTTCAACCAGATTAACGGAAAGTACGTTGCCAAATGCTTCAAAGGCTGCGCGCACTTCGGATTCGGTTGCAGACCAGGACAGATTGCCGACATAGAGCTTCTTAGACATGAGTGTCTTCCTTACGAGAGAAAAAAATGTGATGCGATGTACGGCGCCCGTGCGCCATAAAAAAAGGAACAATGTACTCGAAACGTACGCTGTTCCTTGAGTTACCAATTGCGGATCCAACCAGCGCCGGTCAAACATTCAGACCGCGCCTCACGGGTGCCGCTGGTGTAAGAAGCATAAGATCTGCCCTTGTGGCGCATAAGTCAAGCGATAAATTGCGAGGAAACAGATTCCGGTTGGCAAGTATCCTGATTGGCCTTTCGGGGCAGTGGGTTGCGAGCATAAAAAAATTTGATACGCAAGCGCCCGATACGCAAAGCCCGAAACTCTCACCAACCATCATTGCGCTGTCGAAGGACTGTCCGGGTTGACAGGGCGTGCCCGTCTGATACGGAAGAGGAGCGCCAGAGCATCCCGAATGTTCGGGAATTGCCGGATATGGTAAGATGATTCCATGAAGCAGGACACCATGAACGAGGTTCGCCGATGACGTTGGAAAGACATCTGTCCGCACTGTTCAACCTGACGGATGAAAACTGGATGCGCCATGCCAACCCGGCCAGTGTCTGGACCCGCTATTCGGTACTTCCGGTCCTTGTGTTCAGCGTCTGGAGCCGGACATGGATAGGCTGGTGGTGTCTGTTGCCGGGCGTGGCGTCCATCCTCTGGATGCTTCTCAACCCCGTGCTGTTTGGCAGGCCCCGCTCCACCCGCAACTGGGCTTCCCGCGCCGTGCTGGGGGAGCGCATCTATCTCGAGCGGGACAGGATAGCGCTGCCGGACCATCATTGTACCCCGCTGTATGCCATCCTGAAGGGAATTTCCGCCCTCGGCATGGTGCTGGCGTTATGGGCAACCGCAGCCTGCTCCTTGTGGGGAGCCGTTCTGGGGGTGGCCCTGGCCTACATGGGCAAGAGCTGGTTTCTGGACCGCATGGTCTGGCTGTATGAGGACATGCGCGAAACCAGCGAGGAATACCGCAGCTGGGAGTATTGAGCCGTTCTGCGGTATCGGAACACGGAAACAACAAGGGCCGGACAGCGCATGCTGTCCGGCCCTTTTCATGGCGTGTACGGCGGGCGCTTATGCAATCCAGTCGTCGTCTTCCTCGATGGGGGCAAAGCCGCGGCGCATGGTGTTTTCCGTTACGCAGCGGGGGTCCATGAACTGCAGCAGGTAGTCGGGGCCGCCGGTCTTGGAGCCCACGCCGGACATCTTGAAGCCGCCGAAGGGCTGGCGTTCCACAAGGGCTCCGGTATTGTTGCGGTTCAGGTACAGGTTGCCCACACGGAAGTCCCTGCGGGCCTTGTCCAGGTGCTCGGGGCTTCTGGAGAACACGCCGCCGGTCAGGGCAAAGCGGGTGCCGTTGGCAATGTCGAGCGCTTCGTCAAAGGTCTTGGCCTTCAGCACCGCAAGCACGGGGCCGAAGATTTCTTCCTGGGCGATGCGGTGTTCGGGCTTGATGTCTCCCACAATGGTGAGCGGCACATAGGCTCCCTCGGCCGGGAAGTCGGTGCGCTTGAGCAGGATGCGGCCTTCCTGTTCGGCAACGGAGATGTACTGGTTCACGTTCTTCTGCAGGGTGATGTCGGCAACCGGGCCCATGTAGTTGGCCGGGTCCTCGGAGGGGCCGATCTTGATGTCGCCGGCAGCCTTGACGAGCCGGTCCACGAAGCGGTCGTAGATGGGCTCCACCACGATGACCCGCGAACAGGCCGAGCACTTCTGGCCCTGGAAGCCGAAGGCGGAATAGAGCACGTGCAGCACGGCTTCATCAAGGTCGGCATCGTCATCGATGATGATGGCGTTCTTGCCGCCCATTTCCGCGATGACGCGCTTGCACTGCATCTGGCCGGGCTGGACCACGCTGGCCTTGTTCTGGATGTGCAGTCCCACTTCCATGGAGCCGGTGAAGCAGATCATGCTGACCTTGGGGTGCTCGATGAGGTAGTCGCCCATGACGGAGCTGCGGCCGGGGCAGTAGTTGAACACGCCGTCGGGCAGTCCGGCCTCGCGGAAGACCTCCGTGAGGTTGTAGCCCACGCGGGCGCTGATGGACGAGGGCTTGAAGACCACGGGGTTGCCGGTGACAATGGCGGCGGAGGCCATGCCGATGGAGATGGCGAAGGGGAAGTTCCACGGCGAGATGACGGCGGCAATGCCCTTGGGCTGGTAGAACAGCTGGTTGTGTTCGCCGGGGGCGCGGCCCATGCGGCGCGGGCGGCCAAGGCGCATCATCTCGCGGGCGTAGTACTCGAGGAAGTCGATCCCCTCGCCCACGTCATGGAAGGCCTGGTCCCACTGCTTGCCCACTTCCAGAATCTGCCATGCGGAAAGCTCGTAGGCCTTCTTGCGGGCCACTTCCGCCGCCTTCATCAGGTAGTTGGCGCGGTCCTCGGGGCTGACGTCCCGCCAGACATGGAAGGCGCGTTCCGCGGCGTCCAGTGCGGCGTCCACTTCCTTGATGCCCGCCTGGCAGATATCGGCCAGCTTTTCGTCATAGTTGGCGGGGTTGGTGGTGGGAATGACGTCGTCCGTCATCACATCCTTGCCGCCGATGTACAGCGGGATGCGTCCGCCCATGCGGCTGCGGATATCCCTGATGGCGGCGGGGAAGGCCTCGCGCGCCTCGGGGATGGTAAAGTCGATCATGGCGTCGTTCACAAAGAGGGGAATGCCCTCCACGCCTTCATGGAAGCCCGCGGGCTTGGGTTCCGGCCGGGCGGCCAGTTCGCGGTCCAGGGTCTTCTGCGGGTTTTCCAGCAGGCGCTCCAGCTCTGCGCCGTCGGCAAAGCTCTGGCGCAGGAAGGATTCGTTGGCGGTGTTTTCCAGCAGGCGGCGCACAAGGTAGCCCATGCCGGGAACAAGGGCGCCGTAGGGGCAGTACAGGCGCACGCGTCCCGCCACGTTGAGCAGGCCCTTGCGCACGGGTTCGGCCATGCCGTACAGCACCTGGAATTCGTAGCGGCTTTCGGGCACGTTCAGTTCGCGGGCCATTTCCATGATTGCGGAGATGGTGCGGATGTTGTGCGAGGCGCAGGCAAAGTAGCAGATATCACTGTTTTCAAGGATTACGCGGGCAAGGCGTTCGTAGGCGATGTCCGATTCGGGCTTGTGGGTCCACACGGGCACGTCCCAGCCGTTCTGTTTGGCCATGACGGTTTCCATGTCCCAGTAAGCGCCCTTGACCAGCCGGATGGCGATGGGCAGCCGCTCGGTGCGGGACCATTTGACGAGGTCCGCAAGGTCCTGGTCGGTGCAGCGCAGGTAGGCCTGCAGCACGATGGAAAGATGGGGGTATTCGCGGAACTCGGACATGCTGCGCAGGCGGCGGTAGAGTTCCAGCGTGATCTCGCGGTATTTGAGGGATTCCATGTCGATGCACAGGAAGCCCTGCATCTCGATGACCTTGCGGTAGACGGGGATGAGGCGGTTGATGATCCCCTGCACGGAGCCTTCCACGTCTACGGCCTTGGCCTGGGAGTAGAGGGCGGACGGCTTGATGGAGACATTGACCTTGGGGGTGTAACCCCAGTCCATGGAGGCCTCGGTGCCCTTGCCGGGCAGGGCCTTCCACTTGTCCTGTTCCCTGGCGATGGCGTCCAGCACCTCAAGGTAGCCGTCACGGTAGGCGTCGGCCTCTTCCTCGCTCACGGTGGCTTCACCCAGCAGGTCCACGGTGAAGGCGAACCCGTCCTTGCGCAGCTTGGCAAGGCCCTTTACGGCTTCCTTGGTTTCCTGTCCCACGATGAACTGACGGCCCATGCCCTCGATGTTGGTGCGGATGGTCTTTTCCACCAGACCGGCGGTGAGCTTGCCCAAAAGACCGTCCGCCTTGCCGGCGCCCCATTTGAGCACGGCGGGCACGTCCTGGTCCTCGCCGGAGAAATATTCGCGGATATGCCGGGAAAGGGATTCGGAGGTGTTCAGGTAGGGGAACACGTCCACGAACCGGAAGAGCTGGATCTTGAAGTCCTCGTTCTTCATGGCCCAGTCCATGACCTTGCCGGTCCACCAGCCCTTGTTGAAGATCGAAGGGGCTTCCCCACTGATGCTTTTGAAGAATTCCTTGCCGCGATCGATGATGCGCGGTTCAAGCCCTGTATCCATGGCCACGTCCTCCTTGCTCGTCGTGAAACGCCGCGCGGACTCTCTGTGGGCCGCGAAGCGGTATGTGTGCGTCATGCGAAGAAAGCGATCCCTGCCGACAATGCCAGAGTTTTTCCGTCACGACCACTGAAGACGCGCAGGCGTTGCGGCGGGTCGGGAAGGGGCTCCGGAACAGTGGCGCATAAAAATGCCGACTGTCGACATTTGTTGTAGCGAATAAAATGCCGACTGTCGACATTTTTGCAAAAACGGGCCAACTGTCCGAAAACAGGACACTCTGCCGAGGCTGTGGCGGGACTCTATGGCGTTTGCCATGGGCACGGGGCAGGCATGGTGCGGTAGGGGGCGAGGCGGGAAATACTGGAGAAAAGGGGGCAGAGGATGCCCAGAACACGAAAAGCCGCACGGCGCGACACGGCCCGTGTGGGCGCAATGTCAGGCGTTGCGGCTTTGCGTCTGCCCGTGCGGGGCAACAGGCCAGGAGCCGGCTACTTCATGCGGTAGGTGATGCGCCCGCGGGAGAGGTCGTACGGAGAGAGCTCCACCTTCACGGAGTCGCCCGGCAGAATGCGGATGTAGAACTTGCGCATTTTACCGGAAATGTGAGCGAGGACATCCAGGCCGTTCTCGAGCGTTACCCGGAACATTGCGTTGGGCAGGGCTTCCTGCACGACACCCGCTACTTCGATGGCATCTTCCTTGGCCATGCTACCTCCAGAGCAAACATATTGACCGTATTCCGGATGTGAATCCGGTTGTCCAACGCCATCGCATTTCCACAAAAAAACATGGCTGTCAATACACTGCAGGCCGCAGGTTGCCGGAACTGTGGAGATTATAACCGTTCGGCCAGCGTGCGGCCGCGCATGAGCAGGTAGATACCGAAGGCGATCATGGGCAGGCAGAGCAGCATGCCCATGGTGAGCCAGCCAAAGGCGATGAAGCCGAGCTGGGCGTCGGGCTCGCGGAAGAACTCCACCGTGCACCGGAACGCGCCGTACAGGATGAGAAACATGCCGGAAACGCAGCGGCGGGGCGGGCGGGTGCCGGAGTAGACCCACAGGAGCACGAACATGAGCAGGCCTTCCAGACCGGCTTCGTACAACTGCGAGGGGTGGCGCGGAAAGGGGCCGCCCTCGGGGAAGATCATGCCCACGGATGCCGTGGTGTGCCGCCCCCACAGCTCTCCGTTGATGAAGTTGCCGAGACGTCCGAAGAAGAGGCCGGGAGCCACCAGCGGCGCACCGAAGTCGCCGATGTCGAAGATGCTCAGACGGTGCTTGCGGGCAAAGAGCCAGAAACAGGTAACCACGCCGAGCAGTCCGCCATGGAAGGACATGCCGCCGTTCCATATGTGCAGCATCTCTGCGGGATTGTTAAGGTAGTAGGAGAGGTCGTAAAAGAGGATGTAGCCGGTTCTGCCGCCCAGCACCACGCCCATGATGCAGTAGGTGACCAGATCGTCCACCATCTCCACGGTCCAGCCGGAGCCCGGCTTTCGGGCGCGGTATCGCCCCAGTCCCCATGCCGCCAGGAAGCCCAGCAGGTACATGAGACCGTACCAGTGGACGGAGAGGGGGCCGATGGAGAACGCAACAGGGTCGATTCGTGGGTAGGTCAGCATGCATGCCTCATCTTGGTTTCAGGTCCAGCCTCTCGTACCCCGCAGGAGCGGGTGGCGTCAACAATACGGCGGCAGCCCTGCGTGGAGTGCAGAACGCCGGAACATCGCACGAAGCATAAATATTTCGGCAATGCGTTGCCGTTCTGCTGCGGACAGGCTACAATGCAGTTTCAGGTATCTCGTTTTGTCACCACATACCTTTGCGTGAAAGGGGATTATTATGGATATCAGCAAAATACTTCTCCCTGTGGATGGTTCTGAAGGGTCGCTCCGGGCGGCGCGCGAGGCTGCGGAATGGGCCAAGCTCTTCAAATCGGAAATCATTCTCCTGCATTGCAGCCAGGTATTCCAGAATCTCAAGCTGAAGGGGGACTATGCCCGTGAGGTGGCCGACAGCGCCAATCAGGCGCTCGGCGGTGTGCGTGACGTGCTGCAGGACAACAGCATCCGGTACATGGAGCGGGTGGTGGACGGTTCCCCCACGGAGGTGATTGCAGACCTTGCGGAACGCGAAAAGGTGGACATGATCATCATGTCCAAGCGCGGCACCAACCCGTTGCAGGGGTTGCTCATGGGCAGCGTTACCGAGCGGGTACTCAAGGTGGCTCCGTGCCGGGTTCTTGTGGTGCGTTAACGGTCCCCGAGATCATATGAGTGCCAATGAAGGGGCCGGGGGAATGTTCCCCCGGCCCCTTGTTGCGTGCATGTTGTCAGCGGCGTCGCTGCTACAGGGCTTTGCGTTCCTGCCTGCGGGCGTGCAGGATGGGTTCCGTATAGCCGTTGGGCTGCTGGCGTCCCTTGAAGACGAGGTCGCACGCGGCCTTGAAGGCCACGCTCTTCTCGAAATCGGCGGCCATGGGGGTGTAGAGCGGGTCGTCCGCGTTCTGACGGTCCACCACGGCGGCCATGCGCTGCATGGTTTCCATCACCTGCGCCTCGGAGCACACGCCGTGGTGCATCCAGTTGGCCAGATACTGGCTGGAGATGCGCAGCGTGGCCCGGTCTTCCATGAGGCCAACGTCGGTGATGTCCGGCACCTTGGAGCAGCCGATGCCCTGGTCGATCCACCGGACCACGTAGCCGAGGATGCCCTGTGCGTTGTTGTCCAGCTCGCGCTGGATGTCATCGGCACTGGGCATTGCGGTCAGCAGGGGCATGGCGATCAGCTCGTCCAGCTTGGCGCGGGGCTTGCCGATCAGCGCGGCCTGCTGCGCGAACACGTCCACCATGTGGTAGTGCATGGCGTGCAGGGTGGCTGCCGTGGGCGAGGGCACCCATGCGCAGTTGGCGGCGGCCCTGGGATGGCCGATCTTGGCCACCATCATTTCATGCATCATGTCCGGCTTGGGCCACATGCCCTTGCCGATCTGGGCGCGCTTGTGGAATCCGGCGGCCAGGCCGATATCCACGTTCCAGTCTTCGTACGCGGCGATCCAGGGCTGCGACTTCATGTCGTTCTTGCGGACCATGGGCCCGGCTTCCATGCTGGTGTGTATTTCGTCACCGGTACGGTCAAGGAAGCCCGTGTTGATGAAGATGACACGGTCGGCGGCGGCGCGGATGCATTCCTTCAGGTTCAGGGTGGTGCGGCGTTCTTCGTCCATGATGCCGATCTTCAGGGCGCGCGGGGGCAGCCCCGTGGCCTTTTCCGCTGCGGCGAAGATGTCGCAGGCAAAGGCCACTTCGTCCGGCCCGTGCATCTTGGGCTTCACGATGTATACGCTGCCCGTCTTGCTGTTGCCGTACCGGGCCGTGCCCTTGTGTTCATGCAGGGCCACATAGGCGGTGACAAAGGCGTCGAGAATGCCTTCGGGGATTTCCTGTCCGTTGCGGAGCACCGCATCCGTGGTCATCAGGTGACCCACGTTGCGGATGAGCAGCATGCTGCGGCCGGAAAGAGCAAGGGACGAGCCATCGGGCGCGGTGTAGGTGCGGTCCGGGTTCAGGCTGCGATCCACCGTTGCGGTGCCCTTGCGGAACGACGCGGTGAGCGTGCCCTTGATAAGGCCCAGCCAGTTGCCGTAGGCCTGCGCCTTGTCCTCGCCGTCCACCACGGCCACGGAATCCTCGCAGTCGTTGATGGTGGTCATGGCGGCTTCCAGCACCACGTCCTTGACGCCGGAGGGGTTCTGCTTGCCGATGGGGTGACTGCGGTCCACCTGCAGCTCCACATGCAGGCCGTTGTTCTTCAGAAGAATGACGGAGGGTTCGCCTTCGCCCGTGAAGCCCGCAAACTGGGTTGGTTCGGCAAGGCCGGTGACGGAACCGTCCGCAAGGGTGGCGCTCAGCTGCAGGCGGTCCGCACTGCCGGTCACGGCGTATTTCGTGACCTCGGTGTGGCTGCCTGCCGCCAGCGGTGCGGCGGTGTCGAGAAACTGGGCGGCATATTCGATGACCTTGCCCCCGCGTACGGGGTTGTAGCCCTTGCCCCTTTCCGCGCCGTCGGTCTCCGGCAGCACGTCGGTGCCGTACAGGGCGTCATAGAGGCTGCCCCAGCGGGCGTTGGCCGCGTTCAGGGCGTACCGTGCGTTGGTCACGGGCACCACCAGCTGCGGTCCCGCGATGGTGGCTATTTCCGGGTCCACGTTGTCCGTGGTGATGGTGAAGTCTGCGCCCGTGGGGCACAGGTAGCCGATGTCATACAGAAATTGCTTGTAGGC
>QKEJ01000097.1 GCA_003252375.1 Halodesulfovibrio sp. | reverse complement strand
CAGCGCTTGTGCCAGTTGGAGCAATCGCTCTTCAGCTTTTGCTATATCAGCTTTCAGCGCCTGAATCAAGTTGCGCAGCAGCCACATCTCGGACTGCTCCTTGCTCCGGTACAGCCTGGGTTCGTATTCTGCAAGCCTTTCACGCAACAGGGAGACCATGTTCGTCTGGTCGTCATACTTCCGTTGCGCACGGGCGAACTCCATCTTGGCCTGATCCTCAAGCTGGGCGCGGTATTCCAGAACCTGCTGTAGTTTGAACCTGAATGGAGCCATGTCGTCTTCTCGGGTTGCGGGCTGCATGGGGGCGGGCGTCAGGGGGCTGACGGTGCGCCCTGTCGCTAGACTTGATAGCACGTATCGTGCCGAAGTGGACGATCCCCGCGTCCCTTTCGCTTACGTCCAGATGAGGACGGCGCCCAGCATGGCCGACAGTTCGCCCCAGATGATGGTGGCGCCGAGGAAGTCGCCGTTCAGCCCTCCCTGTCTGCGGGAAAGGCGCACCAGTGCAAGAATGCCTACTCCTGCAAAAAACACGGCGTACAGTACCGCCTGAAATCCGCACAGCAGCAGGCCGCTGGTCAGCGCAATGACGGCCTGCGCGAGGATGATGCCCGGTGTGGCACCGGCAAGAGAGAGCCGTCCCAATGTGGAGGTGGGAGGCGGCGTGCCCAGTCCGGCAATCAGCGCGGCGCAGGCGCGGCCGAAGCAGGGGGCCCAGAGCAGGGCCGTCCAGCCGGCAGTGGGGGCCAGTTCGCCCGCAAGAAGCATCTGCCCGCCAAGGCCCATCACCAGTCCGATGACCCCGAAGGCACCGATATGGCTGTCCTTCATGATGGCCCAGAACCGGTCGCCCTGCGCGCAGCTGCCCCAGGCATCCCAAAGGTCGGCCCAGCCGTCCCAGTGGAGTGCCCTGGTCAGCCATATGGAAAGCCCCAGCCACAGCCATGCCAGCACGGCGGGGTTGCGTGCTCCCAAGACGAGGTGGAGGGGAAGCGTGGCCACGGTGCCGACCACGAGGCCCACCGTGGCAAAGTGGCGTATGGTGCGGCACATTTCCTCTGTGGAAAGGACGCGGGACGGGCCGAGACGTGTCAGAAAACCGAGGGCGGCGGTAAAGTCATTGAGTTCTGATGGCATGGTCTTCATCCGGCACGTATGTGCCGAGCAGGGTTAGGGCGTCTCCGATATCCAGCTTGAGGTGCTGGGCGGCGGAGCCACCGTTGAGGACGAGTTCCAGAAAGCCCTGGCTGCCCGCAATGCATCCCAGCGTGTTGCGGGGGAGCTGGCCGAAGGTGGTGGTCCGGAGTATGGGCATGGGCGGGGAAACCCTGAGCAGGAGCTCCGGCCACAGGGCCAAACGTTCCAGCCACGGCACGGACGGCAGGTTGAGCACAACGTTGCCGAAGGTATCTATGTGCTGCACGGTGCATTCCACGCTGAAATCACTGGCGATGGGCACCATGCCCGCAGGAGCGGTCAGTTCGTCTGCCGGAATGGGGATGCCGAGGTCGGCAATGGCATGTCCCGTCGCAAGAAGAGACGCCAGAGGGCAGAAGATATCCCGTCCGTGGAAGGTGGGGCTGGCTTCTTCAAATGTTTCGAGATGCATGCGGTAGCACGTGGCGGCGGGGTATTCGGCAATGAGCGCCGTGAGCAGGCCGTTGTCGGGGGCAAGCACGTAGCGGTCTCCCATGCGGAGGCACACGATGCTTCTGTCCGTACCCACGCCGGGGTCCACCACGCAGACAAAGATGGCGTTTTCAGGAAAGTGGCCGAAGCTGGACACGAGAAAGTAGGACGCCTGGGCAACGCTCTGCGGCCGTATGCCGTGGCAGAGGTCAATGATCGGTGCGCCGGGCGCCATGGTGGCGAGCACACCCTTCATCTGGCCCACGTACGGATCGATATGGCCGAAATCGGTCAGCAGAACAATGGGTGCAGACATAGTCCCTCCCGAAACGAAAAGGGTGGAAAGGGCACGGATGCACCGGAAAACGGAACAACCGCATCACGAAGCATATCGTGTTGCGGTCGGAAACGTCAAAAGGGAATGCGCGGACGCCGGAACGTTCACCGGAGAAATCGATCGGGCTATTCGCTGCTGCCGAAGGTGATGTTGAAGGAAAGGGCATAGAGGTGGTGGAAGAGGTCCACGTACTCCACGTTCACTTCGCTCGGCACGGAGATGCGTGCGGGGGCGAAGTTGAGAATGCCCTTGATGCCTGCTTCCACAAGGTGGTTGGCGGCGCGCTGCGCCCGCTCTGGCGGGGTGGTGATGATGCCGATCTCGGCGCCGTTTTCCCCGATCTTTTCCTTGAGGCGCTTGGTGCACACCACTTCCAGCCCGGAGATTTCCTCGCCGATCTTGAAGGGGTCGCAGTCAAAGGCGCCCACGATGTTGAATCCGCGCAGGCGGAATTCCTTGTGGTTCAGCAGAGCGCGGCCGAGGTTGCCCACGCCGATGAGAACGGTACGCCATTCGCGGTCCACGCCCAGTGCACTGGTGATGGAATCAATGAGGCTCTTGACGTAGTAGCCGACACCGCGCACGCCAAATTCGCCGAAGTAGGCGAGGTCCTTGCGGATCTGCGATGCGTTTACATTGCAGGCCTTGGCCAGCGGTTCGGAGGAAATGACTTCAGTGCCTTCTCTCAAAAGGTTTTCCAGCACCTGTACATAGACAGCAAGACGCTGGATGGTGGCTCTTGGGATGTGGTCGCTTTTTTGTGTCATGGGTATATAGTATCCTGATTGTGAAATCATTCCCAATTATAAACTGGAAAAGGAGGCCGCAAAGCGGCCTCCTTAAAGGGCGCTATAACGTGATGCTTACTTGGTGAGGAGCATCAGGTTAACAACCAGAGCGTAAATGGCGAGGGATTCAACGAATGCCAGGCCGAGGATCAGGGACACGGTGATCTTGTTGGAAGCTTCGGGGTTGCGGGCGGTGCCTTCACAAGCAGCCTTCAGGCCGAGGCCCTGACCGATGCCGCAGCCGGCAGCGGCAATAGCCATGCCGATAGCAGCGCCGAAGTAAACCAGGTCGCCGTAAGCAGCAGCGCCTTCGGAAGCGAAAGCCATAGCAGCAACGGACAGGATAGCAACAGTGTTCAGAGCAATCATCATGAACTTACGCATTGTACAACACTCCTACGTTATTATGTTAGTTGGTCTAAGACCATTTCCCCCAGATTAATGGGCGTGTTCCAGCGAACCCTTCAGGTAGATCATGCCGAGCATGAACCAGATGAAGGCCTGCAGGCACTTGGCGAGCAGGAACAGGAAGTAGATCGGAATCGTACCGAAGATCGGTGCGAGCAGGAAGAACAGGATCAGAACGATTTCTTCACCTCTGATGTTACCGAAAAGACGGAGCGTCAGAGAGAGAGGACGTGCAGCGTGGGAGATAAGTTCCAGCGGCAGCATAAGCGGAATGAGCCACCAGAAGGGGCCGCAGAAGTGCTTGATGTAGCCGAAGCCCCAACGCTTGATACCGATCCAGTTGTAGTATGCGAAGGTAAAGAGCGCCAGTGCGGCGTTGGTGTTTACGTTCGCTGTAGGTGCGTCACAGCCGGGCACAAGACCGAGAAGGTTGTTGAAGAGAATGAAGAGGAACAACGCGATGAGGACGTGAAAAATCTTGCGTCCGTCTTCACCGATGTTACTGACAACAAACTCTTCCAGCCCGCCGATTATTACTTCGAAGACGTTCTGGATTTTGCTGGGCACCAGCTTGACATTGCCTCGTACGAGGAACGCCAGGCTGAACAGAATTGCCATGGCAATCCAGGTATAGAACACATGCTTGAACTCGTGTTGAGCTCCATTGATGGTGATATGGTCCATTCCCGCGAGGGTCGACCATAGCACCGGATGCGGCAATCCACCTGCCATATCCTCATGCCTCCTTGATTTTACGCTCTGCCCGGTGGGACAGAATCCCCACGAGCATGGTTGCCATACAAGTGGCTAAACCTGCCACGAGCGCCGAACTTGGAACCCTGAGTTCAATAATCAGCCCGAACAGGATGAGTCCGGTAAGCATCAGCCGTCCATAGAACCTGAACAACAATCCCCACAGCATTTGCCGGCTGTACGTCCGCAGGATGACCTGCTGGATGAACCGTGCCAGCGAGAAGAAGCTGTACGTGGCCAGAATCACGCCCACCGCGAAACAGATAGGCCAGAGCGTACACCAAACCGTGAGGATCCCAACCAGAGCAGAAGCCATGCTGAAGAGGATCTGCACCCTGAGGATGGACCGGATCTCCGGCAGCCTGAAGCCCTTGGCATACAGGTGCTTTTCAATCCTTTCGCCCAAATCTCTCAGCATCGTGCTTTTCCTGCGCCTTCATGATCTTCCGAGTGTCCATGTACACGGCCTTGAACCCGGCAACAACGCCAAGCAAAAGGCCCACGATGAACAGCCAAGGCTTAGTTCCCAACCAATCATCCAGAAAGTAGCCCACCACCGCCCCCACAGCAGGGTGTGTGACCATGTGCGTGCCCATCGTTCCGACGGTACCCATCAGGTCGACATAATTTCTGGAATTGATTTTCTTGTCTTTTTTAATGATCATTCTCCGGACCCCGAATGAACCCGGTTGCAACCGGTTCGCACGGGGCACTTCGTGCAATCATTCACAAGTTGGTCCGATCTACCATGCGAGGTCCACCTCGTCAACGGGTGATGGTGTTTGCATGGCATTTTTTTTGTGAAATTCATGTGTAATTCTAGGCTGATTAGTCAATCAGTAACAAGGGGGCTTCATGCGTCGTCAGGAACGGGAATGCCTTGATACGGGCTTCGTACAGGCCGTCTGTAATGCGGCGGAATACATGGTGCTGTCCATGGTGGACGGCGGGGTGCCCTACACTGTGCCGCTCAATTTTGTCCTGCTGGGCGACAGCCTCTACTTTCATTGCGCCACCGAGGGCAGAAAGCTGGATGTGCTTGCCGCCAACCCGGCCGTATCCGCCTGTATCGTGGGGAGAGCCGACCTGCTTGTGCCCGAGAACGGGGCGCCTTGCAACTACAGTATGCGGTACGAGAGCGTGATTCTCTCCGGCACCGCATCCGTCGTGACGGAACCTGCTGAGCAACGCACGGCGCTTGCGGCTCTAGTGGCGCGGTATGGCGGCAATGGTGCAGCATTGGAAGAGCGCGCTGCCGCCTCTGTACGTATGGTGCGTATAGCGGTTACTGCTGTATCCGGTAAGCATGCTCATATTTCTTGAGGTTGTGGTCGCATTGCGGCATGGACCTTGGCACTATCCTGATATATAGCTCCTGTGGGAAGGGGGATTCCGGAACACAGGAGTTGCTGCATGGGTGAGACACGCATTCTCAAGATCCTCGTCATTGAGGAACGTGCTGATTTCAGGGAGATATTTCGGAACGGGTTGGAAGGCATAGGCTCTTCCCGGCTGCTTTTTGCGCCCTCCCTCAATGTGGGGGTGGTGGCGCTCCGGAAGACGCCGTTCGATATGCTGCTCCTGCGCGGCGAGCTGGCCCGAAGAAACAACTATGCCCTCATCAAGGCCCTGCGCGCCGATGGTGCCTTTGACAAGCTGGCCGTGCTGGTGGTGCACCCCGACTGCGGCTCCGATGCCGTAAAGTCGGCTCTGGACGCGGGCGCCACCTCCTGCATGTCCGCATCCTTCGAGCCTGCCAATGTGCGGGCTGCCGTGGTCAAGGCCCTGCGGGCCGAAGGGCAGCTGAAACCGACCATTCCGAATGGTGACGGTCCTGCGCCTGCTCCCATTGACGATGAGGAGGATGCCAGCCGCCTGTTCCATGCCGGGCTCGACCTGCTTGGGCGTCGTCTCTTTTCCCGCGCTGCGCAACTCCTGCTTGCCGCCATCAAGCGCAAACCCATTTTCCCGGAAGCCATGAACGCCCTCGCCGAATGTTTTTCCGGCTTGGGGGATGCCATCAAGGCATACCGCTTCCGCCACAAGGCCGTCTCGGCCCTTGCCCTGCAGGGGCGCATTGCCGAAGCCCGGAAGGCGCGGCAGAAGCTGGGCGCCCCCCCCGCCGGCATGAGCGGGGAGGGGGATCCCCTGGCCGTGGCCGGCCGTCAGCTTGCAGCCCAGGGCAATCTTGATGGTGCGGCGCAGGTCATGGAGGCTGCCCTGGCAGATGGGGCCAAGAACGATGCCCTGCGCAGGCAGGCCGCCGCTATCTGTCTGCGGCAGGGGAAGGAAAAAAAGGCCGCCCGCATTGTGCAGGAAGGGGGCATGCCGCTATCCGTGCTTGCCGAACTGCAGGCCGCCATCCGCGAGGAGGCCGCAGGCGTTGCTACCCGTCCTGCTGGGGCTGCTGGGACCGGTTCTTCCCCAGCGCAGGCCTCGAAAGGGGCTTCCGCTTCAGGGGCCGCTGCTGCAGGGGGGAGCAAGGCTGCTCCCGCCGGTGCGCCGTCCGCACCGCCTGCATCGGCTGTATCCTCAGGATGTGGGGGAGGTGGAGCCGGTGGAGCCGGTGG
>QKEJ01000050.1 GCA_003252375.1 Halodesulfovibrio sp. | reverse complement strand
CCCAGCTGCGGACCAGCACCATGGCCGCAAGGTTGGCGTAGGTGCGGTAGGTGTGTCCGTTGGTGGCGGGAACAAACCCCCGGATGCGGGCCGCAGTCGTGAGGCGTTCATATTCCTCGGCAATGACATGGATGTACCGCCACGTGAAGAGAAACAGCAGGGTCAGCTTGCGCGGCATGTGCAGGGCATGGAGTGCGCCCCCCACATCCGTGATGGTGGATGTGCCGACCAGGGCGATGAAGGTGCAGAGAATGGCGTTGCTCTTCAAGGTGATCAGTCCGGCCATGGCAATGCCTTCGGCCGTGAGATGCAGGGGGCCCAGCATGTAAACGGTGTTGCCGGGGGTGGAGAAGGGCAGGAATATCCAGAGCAGCAGGGTGAAGACGTTCACGAGGGCCAGCCGTTTCAGCAGGGGGCGCAGCGGAAGCTGCGCCCAGGCGAGCAGCAGGGCCGAACAGGTCAGGATTCCCCCGGCAGCGGCAGGGGACGTCAGCGGGGCTATGCAGACGGACTGGAGGAGGGCCGCTGCGACCTTGGTGCGCGCGGGGAGCGAGTGCAGCAGGCTTGTGCCTGAGGAAAAGGGTTCTTCCAGCATCCGGTATTCCTGCTCGTCCGGTGACCGGCTAGCGGGATGCGGCTTCCGCAGTGGCCGTCATGTCAGAGGTCGTGTCCGGGCTGCAGACGCGGGTACAGGAGAGCACTTCCGGTCGTACGCGGGCC
This sequence comes from Halodesulfovibrio sp., assembly GCA_003252375.1. GTDB lineage: Bacteria > Desulfobacterota > Desulfovibrionia > Desulfovibrionales > Desulfovibrionaceae > Halodesulfovibrio. The sequence goes on along the minus strand of QKEJ01000050.1, from coordinate 5,798 downwards.
AGAAATGAGACAATGGAGGCCGTGACCAGTCCCTCGATGAGCATGACCGGCAGGCTGGCAAGCAGCAGCGCCTTGGCCACGTTGAAGAATGCCTCGCCGGAAAGGGCAAGGGCGCCTGCCGTGCACAGGGCGGAAAGGCCGACGGCCAGCGCGCCGCAGGCAAAGGCGGCCAGGGGACGTCTGGCCGACGTGTTCATAAGCATGGGCCGGAAGACGTAGAAGCAGATGACCGGGGGCAGGGCCATGTTCAACGTATTGATCCCGAGGGTGGTGAGGCCTCCGAATTGGAAAAGCAGGGCCTGGAGCGCCAGGGCAACAAGAATGGCGGGGAACGCGGCCCAGCCGAGAACGACGCCAAGCAGGCCGTTCAGGACAAGGTGTGTGGAGGTGGGGCCCACGGGCACGTGGATGAGCGAAGCGACGAAGAAGGCGGCCGAAAGGATGGCCACGGTGACGAGGTTGTCGTAGTCCAGCTTCTTCAGCCCTATGGCGGTTCCGATAGCGGTCAGACAGGCTCCTCCGCCAAGTACCATGGGGGTGAGAACCCCTTCCGAAATGTGCATGGGCAACTCCTTCTTCACGTCCTGTCGGGCATGGGGCGGACCGGGCGTGTGCGTTGGCTCGGGTATACCATTTGCGCAACTTTGCCGTCAACGTGCTACAAAAATAAAAAATGTGTGATTAGCGCCGGGACGGCATACAAAAAGGCCCCCGGCAGGTGCCGGGGGCCTTGGTGTTGCGTGTCAGCCTGTGCTCCTAGAAGAACACGAAGGTGACCAGAATGAAGCAGGGAATGAGAATGGCGCCGGACCATGCCATGTAGCCGAAGAAGCTGGGCATCTTCACGCCCTGGTCTTCCGCGATGGAACGGACCATGAAGTTGGGGGCATTGCCGATGTAGGTGTTGGCGCCCATGAACACGGCACCGGCGGAGATGGCAAGCAGGGTCTGCGTCATCTCGTGCATCAGGTGCATGGCGTCGCCACCGGCCGTGTTGAAGAACACGAGGTAGGTGGGGGCGTTGTCCAGGAAGGAGGACAGGGCACCGGTGAGCCAGAAGTACATGACGTTCACGGGATGCCCGTCGTGTGATACCATGTTGATCACGCTGGACAGGGCGCCGTGCTCGCCGGCCTTCAGGATGGCGATGGCCGGAATCATGGAGATGAAGATGCCGGAGAACAGCTTGGCGACCTCGATGATGGGGAACCAGTTGAAGTCGTTCTTGCGGCGGCTTTCCGGATCGGTCAGCTTGAGGGACAGGAAGGCGATGATGAGCAGCAGGACGTCACGGGTGACGTTCTGCAGTTCGATCGGCACATGGTAGAGGTCGAAGACGATGTGCGGGTGCCACATGCCGGAGAGCAGCACGGCGCCAACCACGCCGGCGAGGAGCAGCAGGTTGACCTTGCCTTCCATGCCGAGCTTTTCGCCGGTACCGGCAGCGTCGCCGGTGGGAACGGGCTTGCCTTCCTTGCCGTAGAGCACGGTATCCATGACAAAAAATACGGCGAGCAGGATGGCGGCCACGAAGCCCATCAGGGGCAGCATGTGCACGGTGGTCCAGAAGAAGGACACACCCTTCAGGAAGCCGAGGAACAGCGGCGGGTCACCCAGCGGGGTGAGGGAGCCGCCGATGTTGGCGACCAGGAAGATGAAGAACACCACGGAATGCACCTTGTACTTGCGGTGCGCGTTGGCGCGGAGCAGGGGACGGATGAGCAGCATGGCCGCCCCGGTGGTTCCCATCCAGCTTGCCAGCAGGGTGCCGATGAGCAGGATGATGGTGTTCAGCATGGGCGTACCCACGAGCGAACCGGTCAGTCGTACGCCGCCCGCCACGGTGAACAGGGCGAACAGCAGGATGATGAACGGAATGTATTCGAGGAAAAGTGTGTGCAGCGTTTCGTACAGCGCGAGGGAAAACCCGAACTGGAAGGTGAAGGGAACAAGAAACGCAAGACCCCAGAAGGCGGCAACCTTCCCGAAGTGGTGGTGCCAGAAGTGCGGCGCCGCCAGGGGGCAAATTGCAATGGAAAGAAGCATGCAGGCAAACGGGATAACCCAGATGCCGGACAGCAGGGCACCGTCAAGGTGCGGACCGCCATGTCCCCCCTCGCTGGCAAAAGCGAGTGCGGGAAGCAGGATGGCAGTCAATGTGGCAGCAATGACAGCCAAAGATTTGAAAGAACGCCAGTTAAACACCGTCTCAGCCTCCTTGTTGTCGCGGTGAACGTCCATACTCGTGTGCACGATTCCTTGCAGCAAGCGCCATCCGGAGAACCCCTCCTCGCAGATAACGCCCCACGCCTGACCGCCAATGTGACGGCAGAGGCATAAAGCGATGGAAAACCTAGTGCAATTGCAATGAAAAACTCCACAAGACCACAGACGTTCTACCGAGTACACACCGTCTTTTCAATAGACGTACGCTGGAAAATTTAATAAAACCCGATAGAAGGGTTCAAACGCATGTAAAATCAGACGGTTGTGTTTGAAAAAATGCTTGTTGTGAAATGATGCACAAATGGGTTGAATGAACAGTTTTCAGTTTGGTCACCCAATCAAATTCCATGACAGGACAGGGAAACACCTGTAAAGGTGAGTTTGCTTATGCAGTTGAAACATGAACGCACTATAGGTGCAACAGTGGTGTAACAGTATGGTACGTGAAAGAACATCTCGAAGACTGGAAAAACTGAAGCGTGTGCTTGCCCTGCGCCAGAAGGATCTGACGCTGGTGCTCGCCAACATCCATGACCCGCACAATGTGTCGGCCATCTACAGAAGTTGTGATGCATTCGGGGTTCCCAGGGTGCATCTTTATTACACGGACACGGCGTTTCCCACGCTGGGAGCCAGCTCATCCGCATCGGCCCGCAAGTGGGTGGAAACGGTGCGCCACAAGGACCGTGAGAGTCTGATGCAGACCATGCGCGCAGAAGGCATGCAGGTGCTGGCCACCAGCTGTTCGCCGGATGCCAAGCCCGTGCAGGAATATGATCTCGTTCGCCCTACGGCCATCATCATGGGCAATGAGCACAGGGGGGTTGATCAGGAATTGACGGACGTGGTGGACGGCGAGGTGTTCATCCCCATGTACGGCATGATCCAGAGCTTCAACGTTTCCGTGGCTGCTGCGGTCCTGCTTTCGGAGGCTTCCCGCCAACGCAGGTTGGCAGGCAAGTACGAGCAGCCCACCTATTCCGAAGAGGAATACGAGGCCATTCTGGCGCGCTGGGTTGAAAAGTAGTGCCGCTCTAGAGTTCGGATGTGCCGAGCTTTTGAAGGCGCCGTATCTTGTTGAAGATACGGCGCTTTTTCGTTTGCAAGGGGAGCTTGTTATAAAACTCCCAAGTCCCGGAGCCAGCCTTCGTATAATTGCTGCAAATCCGTTTCTCCGGCCTTGCGTGCCCAGTTGGCCAGACCGGCTGCTTTCTTGATGAGGGCGGAGGGATCTTCCAGCAGTTGGCTCACATGTTCGGCCTTGTCCACGGCCTGCTTGGCAAGCACGAGGTTGCCCGCCTTGGCCGCTGTGGTAGCCAGAGAACGGTAGTGGGGCAGCATGGGGTGGAAGTAGGTTTGCAGCAGCCGTATGCCGCAGCTTTCCGCAAACTGCCCGTGTTCTTCCAGCAGGCCGGCGAGCAGTTCATAGCCCGTGTGCCAGAGCGGTTCCTTCTGCAGCATGTCCCAGCAGGCTGTGGGGCTGAAGTTGTGCGTGACGGCCGTGGTGATGGCCTCTTCCCGTTCGCGCGGGAGGGACATGTATGATTCCAGCCATGGCGTCAGAGCCAGCTGGTATCCGTCATTGCGGGCAAAGGTGTGGACGTCGGGGCCGAAGCAGCCCTTGCAGCGCTCATTGAGCAGGGCGGCGTTGTCGCCGTCATCGTCTCCTCTGCCGGGCGTCTGGCTTTCCAGATGGTAGACCACGCTCTGCGTGATCACGGCAAGCCGCTTGCCCGCTTCACGCAACCTGCAACAGAGCTCAAGATCCTCCGAACCGTTCTTGTAGCCGGGGTGGAATCCGCCGCAGGCGAGAAACTGATCCCGGCGGACCATGAGCGCGGCCCCGGTGATGGCCTGCAGGGAGCGGGTGGCGTGGACGGCAGGGTGGTCTGCGGGAAAATTGGCGTACAGGTGTTCCGTGCGCAGGGACGGAGTGAAGCAGATGCCGCAGTGCTGGACGCGGTTTGTGTCCGGGTAGAGCAGAAGCGGCCCGACGGCACCGAGCCGCCGATCGTCCTGCATGGCCTTGAGCAGGGGGGGCAGCCAGTTGTCGGTGAGCAGGGTATCGTTGTTCAGGAAAAGGAGGAACTGGCCGCGGGCGGCTTCGGCACCTGCGTTGCAGGCCGGGCCGAATCCCGTGTTGGTGTCAAAGCGCAACGCGCTGAACCGCTCGCCAAAGAGGGATTGCCCCAGCGGGACCAGCTGATCTGCTGTTTCATCTTCGGAGTGGTTGTCCGCCACGATAACATCAAAGTAGCGCCCGGGGGTGTGCGCCCGAAGGCTTTGCAGGCAGTCGTGCGTCAGGTCCCAGCGGTTCCAGACGGGAATGATGATGGAAATGAGAATGGAGTTGTCCGGCATGGTACTCAGGCGCCCAGCATGGCGTGCAGGCGGGTGGTTTTATGTTTCATGTCGTTCCGGGCCAGAGTGTTGGTGGCCACGCGCAGGCGGTCTATGGCCTGTGCGCCGTGGATGTGTTCCAGCTTGATCTTGTTGCCGAAGATGTGGCCGTTCTTGGCCGGAGTATTGGCCTGTCGCAGACTGGAGTGCTGCATGTGGCGGATGCGCAGGCCGCCGTTGTATACGGCATGGAAGCCAGCCTGTCCGGCCCGCATGTCCCGTTCCAGATCGTCGAACTGGCTGGGGGTGAAGCGGATGTCAAAGCTCCCGCAGGCGGCAACGGACTGCATGTTCACAAGGTGGCAGCAGCCGGAGACATGCAGGCAGGGGCGTGAAAAGTCCGTCAGGGCGGAGTCGGTCAATCCGGCGGCGTTGGCGTAGACAAAGGTGTGCTCCTGCAGATCGACGAAGCTGCGCTGTCCCTGTTCGGGCGGCAGAAGAAAGAAGTCGGCGCATTGAATGCGGTAGGGCGGCGTGTGGTCGGTGATGGTGCAGCCCACGGTCCCGGCGTCCGGGTGTGCCTGTGCCGTGCCCCAGAGGCGGGAGAGCCAGTCCGGGGGCAGGATGATGTCATCGTCAAGAAAGGCCGCCCAGGGCCGTGCCTGCACTTCGGGCAGGGAAAGCAGCCAGTTGCGCGCTGCCGGGGCGCCCACGTTCACGGGCAGGGAGATGTGGGTGAAGGGGCGATCGCCCCATTCCGTCCGCATGGCGGCAAGCATGGTGTGCGTGTCGTCGTTTGAGCCGTTGTCCAGGACGAACACCGGGGCTCCGCCGATATCGGATGCGCGCAGGGTGTGCAGGGTCTGCTGCAGAAGGGACGCCTTGTTCCATGAATAGAGGACAATGGCGGGGGCGCTTGCATTGTCCGGCACGGTGGCCGGAGTATCCGGATGCAGCAGCTCGTACAGGTGCAGGGTAAGGTTGGGGTGGAACCCGATGGCCCGCCACAGGTCGGCATACAGGGATGTGGCGGTCTCATGGTCGCCAAGAGCGCGCAGCAGGTCAGCGGTCATGCGTGTATGCCACAGTGAGAATCCGGCATGGCGGACCTGCTGGACGGCCGTCAAGGCCTCCGTGGGAGGAAGGGCATGCAGGGCCCACTCCGCATGCAGTCTGTCAAAGAGGGGGGCACGGCCGGGCAGGTCGGCCGGAATCTGTGCCAGAAGGGCGCG
>QKEJ01000089.1 GCA_003252375.1 Halodesulfovibrio sp. | reverse complement strand
GAAACGAGAGTAAGTATTCACATAGCACATAATCAGGAATTCTTACCAGTAGAATGTGTATTGAGCTGGATTTCTCCTGTGTACGGGATCTGCCGGGGTATCCTGTGCCGAGAAATTGTTATATGATGCCATCATCATACCTTGGTATCATTGTTTTTAATGCAAGGAGCCTTCATGCGTTTTCCATATGAAGTCATGCAGTTTGGCGACATGCTGCCCTCCGGAGCCATGGTGTTCTCCCCCGACGGGGCGGCCATATATGCGAACTGTGCGGCGCGGACCCTGCTTGGCGCAGTTGCAGAGGTGGCCGCACCTCTTGATTACTTCCTGACGGAGGATGGCGTGAGTCTCGAAGCCGCGCAGCATCCTGTTGCCATTTCCATCCGGGAGCGGCGGGCAAGCGGATGGGCCGTGCTGGGCGTGCAGCGGTCCGTCGGGCATGCGCCCGTGTGGCTGCGTGTGCAGGCGGCGCCCGTCTTTGCACAGGATGCCTCGTTGGAGTACGTGATTGTTTCCCTTGAGGATGCCTCGGAGGAACGCCGCCTGAAGCGTGAACTCGAATCCTGCGAGCAACGCCTGCAGACCATGGGGTCTCCGGCACTCAATACCGGCGTCTGCAGCCGTCACGAGGCGCATGTCCTGCTGGCTCGTGCCGTGGTTGACGCCCGCGACAAGGAAATTCCCCTTGCGGTCTGCCTGCTTGATCTCGACATGTTCAAGCGGATCAACCAGGCCTTCGGCAAGCCGTGCGGTGACGAGGTGCTGCTCTTTGTGGCCGAATCGCTGGGGGCGCACCTGGGGCCGGACGATGCCTTCAGCCGTATAGGCGGGGGAGAATTTCTCATCTTGTTGCCCGGTCTGACCCAGCGGGAAGCGTGGCTGCACATGGATCGTTTCCGCGAGTCTCTGGGGGAGACATCCATCCCCTGTACGGGGCGTCCTGCCAGTGTGAGTGGCGGTCTGGTGCTTCTGCGTGACGGCGAGGATGCTCCGGCGCTGCTGGAAAGGGCGGATAGCCTGCTCTATCTGGCCAAGCTGGACGGGCGCAACCGTATTGTCGCGGATGCATCGGTCTGAGCGTGTGCCGTCCCTGACAGCGCCTCTCCCGGAGAGATGCGCTCTTCGGCGTTCCCTTTCCGGCCAGCCCCGCACATGACGTTCCGCCTGTTCCGGGCTGCCGGTCAATGCTCCGTGCCATAGCCCCGTTCCCCTCTGCCGCCCCCCTGCGGCCCATCTCCCGACGGTTTCCTTCATAGTATGCGGGTATTCCTGTTCCTGCCGCGTGGCGTGAACAGGCTCTGGGTGTGCACCGGAAGCCAAAATGGGGGAGGGATTGTTGCATGGGCAGTACGGCCAGACACGGGGCCGAGGCGCAGTATGCCGCATTGTTGCAGGATGCGGAGGGAAGGGGGGAACAAGCCGTGCTTGGTGTAATGGCCGAGCTTGGCAGGCGGGATCTGTTCTTTCTGATGACACGCGTCCTTGGCCGGATGGACATGAACACGGATTGGCATTTTGCCCGTTGCCGCGAGGTGCAGGAGCAACCGGACGGCAGGCTCGACCTGTGGGCGCGGGAGCATTACAAGTCCACCATCATCACCTTTGGGCTGACCCTCCAGAATATCCTGAACGATCCGGAGCAGACGTTCGGCATCTTTTCGCATTCCCGCCCCATTGCCCGTGGGTTCCTGGCCCAGATCAAGTACGAGATGGAGCATAACGTGCTGCTAGGGCGGTGCTATCCGGACGTGCTTTGGGCGGACCCCAGGCGTGAGGCCCCTCGTTGGTCACTCGACCATGGCATCGTGGTCCGCCGGCGAGGCAATCCCAAGGAGGCTACCGTGGAGGCCTGGGGGCTTGTGGACGGGCAACCGACCGGAAAGCATTTTTCCGTGCTTGTATATGATGACGTGGTGACCCGGGAAAGCGTGACCACGCCGGCGATGATCGCCAAGGTCACCGAATGCTGGGCTCTTTCGCTGAACCTTGGCGCCCGCGGCGGCAGACGCCGGTATATCGGCACCCGCTACCATTTCAACGACACCTACAGGGCCATCATGGAACGTGGTGCAGCCGTCCCCCGCATTCATGCTGCCACGGACGACGCCTCTCCGGAGGGGCGGCCTGTTCTGCTTGCACCGGAGGAACTGGCGGAGAAACGACGCCAGATGGGCCCCTATGTCTTTGGCTGCCAGATGTTGCAGGACCCGAGGGCCGACGTTGCGCAGGGGTTCAGGGAGGAGTGGCTCGGTTACTGGGATAGCCGCACGCCGGGCGGCTGGCAGGAAATGAACCGGTATGTCGTGGTGGATCCGGCGGGCGAGAAGAAGGCAGGCAGCGACTATACGGTTATGCTGGTCATGGGACTCGGGGCAGACGGCAACTACTATCTTATTGACGGCATACGGGACCGGTTGAACCTGACCGAACGGGCCGAAGGGTTGTTCAGGCTTCATCGTACCTACCGGCCGCTGGCCGTGGGATACGAGCGCTATGGCGTGCAGGCTGATATTGAGCATATCCGCTACGAGATGGAAGGACGCAATTACCGTTTTGAGATAACGGAGCTTGGGGGGCGCGTGGCCAAGAACGACCGCATCCGCAAGCTGGTGCCCCTCTTTGAGCGCAGGCGGGTCTATCTGCCTGTGCGGGCACCCTTCCGGGACCGGCAGGGAGTCTGGAGAGACCTGACGCGCGAGTTCGTGGAAGAAGAGTATCTGGCCTTTCCGGTTTCCGCGCATGACGACATGCTCGACTGCATGGCCCGCATCGTGGATCCGGTGCTGGCTGCGGAGTTTCCGGAAACGGCATGCCCGGGGCCCGAAGAAGGGCAGGCTGTCGCCAACATGGAGTATGCCCTGTATGCGTAGCGAGCATTCTCAACCCTACATTGTTCGGACGCATGTGCCCGGGCGCGAGGAATTGTCGGCGGAGGACCTTGCTGCGGTGTGGACTCGGCTGCTTGAGGAGGGGATTGCGGACAGCCTGTTTTATGACGGGGGCATCTCCTCGGCTGCGGCGTTTGTCCGCTTCATGACCGGATCGCGTGTCTTCTGCTATGTGCTGGAACGCACGGAGGACGGCTTGCCGCTGGCGTTGTCGTGGCTGAACAACTGCATGGGGCGGGCCGCCATGGTGCACTTTGCCGTGCTGCGGGCAGGCCTGCCCAGCAAGGTGGAGATAGGGCGACACATGGTAGGGTTTTTCCTCCATGCGCAACAGCAGGGAGCGTATTGCCTGGATGCCCTCTATGGCATGACGCCAGCTCCCTACGCCCACGTGTTGCGTTATGTGCGCAGGTTGGGCTTCCGGATGCAGGGCACACTTCCTGCCGCATTGTATATGGCGAGCCAGGGGCGGGCCGGGGGGGCATGCTTTGTGGATGCCGTGCTCTCCGTGTGCACGCGTGAAAGCCTGGCTGCCGGAAGTGCGCGCCCAGGCTGATGCGGCTGCCAGGCTGGTGTGCGTGCATTTCGGGGGTCGCCCTGAGCGTGATAAGCGTCCTGCTGCATGGCAGGGCGCTTTTTATCTGCATTTTTGTATTCCAATTAGATTTGTTCAAAATTTTAATGAAATTTGCAGGATTGATCACTGTTTTGCAGGATGTGGCATGGCTGTGTATCCTATGTCCTGCGCCGTCGGATGGGAGGCAGGGTTGCCATGCGGGCGTCACATGCGTACATTCGCCCGGTTTTCAGCGCTCGGTGCCTCTTGAAAGCTGCTCTATAGATCAAAATTAATTGAATTTGTGATTGAAAAATCAGCAATTCTGATAATTGATGTTCATAGTGCTAGATTGAGTAAACACCTTGAGTTGACGCGATTGTCTGAGGGCGTACTATACGACACGCTTAGGTGTGTCATCGCTGGTTCGGGATATTCTGTGGCAATATAATATCCTGATATGCATGAAGATATTTCATGAACCAGCGTTGGCGGCTTGGGTTGTTGCTGTGTGTGAGGTGTTTGGGATCTGGTGTGCTACACTTTTGTACAGCCATGATCTTATCGCTGTAACTTCTGACAGCCTGCTGCGGGCGTACTGGGTGACGTATACGGCTCGCGGTGGCACAGGGAGTGAAAATGGAATCTTTCATGACGTTCATCAATTGGTTGAACGGGTTGGTCTGGGGTCCCTACATGCTGTTTCTGCTTGTGGGAACCGGCGTGCTGCTTACGATTATGCTGCGCGGGCTGCAGTTTACCAAACTCGGCCACTCGCTCTACCTTGCGCTCGTCAAGCGTAAGGATGACGATGCCGAAGAGGGAGATATCTCCAACTTCGAGGCGCTGATGACTGCCCTGTCCGCCACGGTGGGCACCGGCAATATCGCCGGGGTGGCAACGGCCATCGCCATTGGTGGCCCCGGTGCGCTTTTCTGGATGTGGGTAACCGGCCTTGTGGGCATGGCAACCAAATACGGTGAAGCCGTGCTGGCTGTGAAGTACCGTGTTGTCGACGAAAACGGCGAAATGGCTGGCGGCCCGATGTACTACATCTCCCGCGGTCTCGGCTGGGGCTGGATGGGAACGCTCTTTGCGGTGCTGGCAGCCGTGGCGGCCTTCGGCATCGGCAACATGGTCCAGTCCCATTCCGTGGCTGACGCAGTGTACAGCACCTTCGGCGTGGACAAGATGGTTGTGGGCGTTGTGCTGGCCGTGCTGACGGCGATGGTTGTGCTGGGCGGCATCAAGAGCATCGGCAAGGTTACGTCGGTGCTTATTCCGGTGATGATTCTGTTCTATATGGGTGGTGCCCTGTTCATCATCTGCATGAACCTTTCCAAGGTTCCCGGGGCCATTGCACTGGTTCTTGATTCGGCATTCAATCCCACTGCCGCATCGGGCGGGTTTGCCGGTGCCACGATCATGATGGCCATGCGCTTCGGTGTTGCCCGGGGCGTGTTTTCCAATGAATCGGGGCTCGGTTCCGCGCCCATTGCTGCGGCTGCCGCGCAGACCAAGCACCCCGTGAACCAGGCGCTGGTCTCCATGACCCAGACCTTCATCGATACCATCGTGGTCTGCTCCCTGACCGGCCTTGTCATCATCATGTTCAACTGGGATTCCGGTCTGAACGGTGCGCCGCTGACCACCGAGGCCTTTGAAATGGGCTTTGCCGGCGGCAAGTACGTGGTGACCATCGGCATCATCCTCTTTGCCTACTCCACCATTCTCGGTTGGTGCTACTATGGTGAAAAGTCCGTGGAGTATCTTGCCGGGGTCAAGGCCGTGATGCCGTACCGCCTGCTCTTTGTGGCTGCGGTGCTGCTGGGCACGCAGGCCAAGCTGGAGTTTGTATGGACCCTCGCCGATACCTTCAACGGCATGATGGCCATTCCCAACCTCATCGGGCTTATCTTCCTCAGCCCGGTCATTGTCCGCGAAACGCGTGACTACTTTGCCCGCAAGGAAGGCGTGGCACCAGAAGCCCTGCGCAACTAGTCGCTGTATCTGGTCTCTGCAGAGTATCCAAGGCCCCCGTCGTACGACGGGGGCCTTTTCTGTGGTGCGTGGGGGGGCCTCCGGCAGCTGCCCGAAAATGTTCGTGAGTTGTCGGAGAGCATTGCCGTCCACCAGCCTGACGTCCTCCTCGGACATGTCTCCCACCGGTGCGGGACCGGTCTTACGCCGCAATTCCCGTTTTCCCGTGTCGTAGGGTCTGGCCGTACGCAGGAACGGTCCGCGGTGGCGTTTGACGAACACATAAACATGAGGAGGCAGCATGGGCGGCGGTAAATCCTACAGTCCTCAGGCGGTGTCCGCTCCCGTACCGCCGGATCCTCCGGTGGAATCGGGAGGCGATACCGAAGCGGTCAGGAAGGCCCGTGACAATGAACGCAAGGCGCAGCTTGCCGCACTGGGGCGCAATTCCACCATCATTTCCGGAACGCTGGGCGATACCTCGCAGCCCAATGTGGCCGTGAAGCAGCTGTTGGGGCAGTAACCATGGAATCCGACAGATTGAAGCAGGCACGGGAGACCGTGGCCTTTCTCGAAACCCAACGGGCAGGCTGGGAGGCTCAATGGCAGGATATTGCCGAGTACGTGTTGCCCCGGAAGGGGCGCTTCGGCGGAACGGCGGCATCCGATGCCGGGGGAGAACGGCGTGGGGGCAGGATCATCGACGCCACGGCAACGCGCGCCGTTCGTGTGTTGGCTGCGGGCATGCAGGGGGGGCTTACCTCTCCGGCCCGGCCATGGTTCCGGCTGCGCCTTGCCGACAGGGATCTCATGGAGTTCGGTCCGGTCCGGACCTGGCTCGATGATGTGGAAAACCGTCTGTATGCGGCCCTGGCCGGTTCCAATTTCTATCAGTCCATCCACGGCATGTACACGGAACTGGGAGCCTTCGGATCGGCGGACCTGTTTCATGAGGCAGATGATGAGCGGGGTATGAACTTCACCTGTCTCACCTGCGGGGAATACCTCTGGGCAACCGGAGCCCGCGGACAGGTGGATACCGTGGTGCGGCGCAGTCTGATGACGGTGCGTCAGCTTGCCCTGCGGTACGGCGAGGACAGGCTGAGCAGGCAGACCCGGCGCAGGCTGGAGAAGGAGCCCTACGGCTTCGTGGAGGTTGTGCATCTTGTGCAGCCCAGATGCGACCGGGATATCGTCCGCCGGGATTGCCGGAACATGCCGTGGGCGTCTCTTGCCTTCGAAGCTGGCGGCGATAGCCGCGACGTGCTGCATGAGGGGGGATATGAGGAGTTTCCGCATCTGTGCGCCCGGTGGGACGTGACGGGATCGGAGATTTACGGGCGCTCCCCGGGCATGGATGCACTGCCGGACGTGAAGATGCTGCAGGAGATGGCCAAGAGCCAGCTGCTTGCCGTGCACAAGGTGGTCAATCCGCCCATGCGTGTCCCCTCGGGATACAAGCAGCGTCTCAATCTCATTCCCGGCGCGCAGAACTTCGTCAATCCCAACCAGTCTGAGGCGCTGGCGCCGCTCTATCAGATCAGTCCGGACATTCAGGCCGTGACGTACAAGATAGAGGATGTCCGCCGTTCCATACGCGAAGGGTTCTTCAACGACTTATTCCTCATGTTTGCCGGCGATACGCGTTCCAACGTCACGGCTGCGGAGGTCATGGAGCGCGGTCAGGAAAAGCTGCTCATGCTCGGGCCGGTCATCGAACGACACCAGACGGAGATTCTTGATCCGCTCATCACCCGGAGTTTCGGCATTCTGCTCCGAGGCGGCCAGTTGCCGCCTGTGCCTGCCGAATTGTCCGGAAAGGAGATGCATGTCGAGTATGTCTCTTCACTGGCGCAGGCCCAGAAGCTTTCTTCGGCCAATGCCGTGCGGCAGCTGACGGCAGATGTGGGGCAGCTGGCCTCGGCGTCGCCGCAGGTGCTCGACAAGGTGGACTTTGACCAATGTGTCGACGAGCTGGCCGCCATTGCCGGAGCACCTGCACGGATCATTCGGCCTGATGACGCGGTGCGGCGCATGCGCGAGGAACGGGACCGGGCGGAAGCGCAGCAGGCAAGGCTGGAGGTGGCGTCGAAGGTTGCCTCGCAGTTGGCGGGAGGCGTCCGTGACCTTGCCTCGGTGCAGACGGCGCAGGGCAGCGGGCTGGACATTCTGCTCAGACAGGCAGGGATGGCGGAACCAGGCGGGAAGGGGGGGCGATGAACAGGCTGGAGGATGTTGAACTGCAGGCATTGCTGGGTCTGAACGAGGAGGCGCTCACCGATCTGCTTGCAGGAGAGTATGAGCAGGATCGTAGAGCCATGCGTGATGCGGAGGCAAGGACTCTTTCCTATCTGTCGGATCTTCGTGTCGTGCTGCGCACGGATGGCGGCTCCGGGGTTCGGGTGCTCAGGCACTGGCTGGATGCCGCCTGCGCCAACGATCGCCTTTCAGGGGCCGGTGCAAGGCTGCATGGAGCGGCGGCCCTGCATGATTATGCACGCGACCGCATGGCGGAAGTCGTTCTCGCCGATCCTGTGAGCCATGTCCGTATTCAGCTCGAGGGCGCGCGGCTGTGGGCCCGGGCGAATCTTGCGGGAGAGGGCCCGGAACAGGAGCCGGAACAGGAGCCGGAACAGGATCGGGGACGGAGAATGAAACAGCGGCCAAGGGCGTCAGTGTAGAGATGCGGAGCACAACCGTTCGCACCGGGGCAGGTGCCTGCCTCCGGCGGACAAGCAGAGGCTCCCGGAAGGGCGGCGCGCCGGGACGGGATGCCGGGGAGACGGAGCATGACAGGCGAATGGGCGATGCCGGACGGACTGGGGGAACCCCAGAGACCTGCGGCGATGGCGGAAACGGGGCACGGAGATGAGGCAGCTTCGCTGCCCGGCGAGTCCGGAGGAGCGGTTCTATCCGGGGAATTGCCGGAGAGCATGGCGCATCTGGGGGAACGGGAACTCCGGCTGGATGTCCGGGATGTCCGAGATGTCCGGAATGATCAGGATGTTCAGAGCGGTCCGGACGGGGATGCGTCTCCTGCCGCTGCGGCGCAGGGGGAGGCCGAAGATGGGGATACCCGGCCCCTTGCCGATCCTGCCGCTCTGGAACTTACCTTTCCTGACGGCGTCATGGTGGATGAAACCATGCTCGGAAACTATCGGCAGTTCTGCGTGGATTGCGGTCTGTCGCCCCGGCAGGCCCGGCAGGCCGCGGAATTTTACATGGCGGAACAGGGACGTCGCATGGCGGAGGAACGGGAACAGACCCTTGCCGACCTGCGTTCCGGTCCCTGGGCAGGGCGGTTCGACGAAAAACTGGCGCGGGCCAACTACGCCACACACGTGCTCGACCGGCATCTAGGCGGTCGTCTGCGTCCCCTTGTGGCTGCCGGGTTGGGAAACAACGGAGTGTTCGCCGAGATGATGGCGCTGGTGGGCGAGGCGGTCAGTGAAGACGCATTTCGCCCGCAACCGGGAATCTCTGCGGCATCCCGCCGGCAGATGTCCACCGAGGAATATCTGCGAACCGAAGTATTCAAGGAACGCTAGAGAACGCGAAGGAGCAAAGCAATGGGTGCAACACTGAAGGAACTGGCTGCCGCGCACAGCCGCACGATGCCGGAGCAGGTGGACAGCCTTACCGAGGAGGCGCCGATCCTTGCCGTCATTCCCTTCGAGGAGGCCTCGCACGGGTTGTGGAACATGTATGAGGATGTCACGGACGTGGACGGTGCCGGATGGGTGGAGATGAATGCTCCCCTGCCCGCCGTGGACGTGACCTCTGATCTCCGCAAGGTGGATCTGTCCATTCTGGGGGGGGAAATCGAGTGTCCGGAGGATACCGCCCTCATGTTCGGGGGGACGGCGGCGTATTTCAGCCGCAAGCTGCCCAAGGTTATCCGCAAGTCCGGCATGGCTGCGGAACGGCGCATTCTGTACGAGAATTTCCGCGCCTGGGCGCTGGACAGGGGCAAGGTGGCGGATGCCGGTGGCGAAACTGACGATTGCTATTCCATGCTGGCCGTGCGGTTTGTCTCCGGCGAGACCATGGGCCTGTATTCCCGGGAGAGTTTCCGGCAGGGATCCCTGCTGGATGTGCAGCCGATCAACAGTGGCTCGCTCTACAAGGCGCCATCGGGCAGGCATCAGGGGGTGCTGTGCTACGGCGTGCGTCTGAAGGCCTATTTCGGCATTCAGATCGCCAATGCCCATTCCGTGGCGGCCATCGTGAACATCAACAGGGGCAACCTGCCCACGGCCATGATGGTTGATGATCTGCTGGCCGATGTCAGGGCCATTCCGGGCACGACCTACCTCTTCATGCACGAAAAGGCCAAGACCCTTCTGTACGAGCACAAGGGGGCATCCCTGCAGGTGAGCGTGGGGGGAAAGGATCTCGACAGGCAGGTGACCCACTGGAACGGCGTGGAGATCGTGACGTCCTATAATTTTCAGGACGGCGATGAGGCGGCAGTCAGCCTCTAGGGGGTGGCGGTGCCTTCCGGCGGAACGGGTTCCGTGCGGAGGGTACCGCCTGGCTGTTGGGATGAAGGCGACGTGAGTTGCGCAGAACATGCAGACGAGGAGAGAGCAATGTACAGGAATACCCTCACTGTCTACGGAGAATACCTGGCCAGGAATCAGGCTTTGCCGACTGCGGCATCGGAGCAGGGGAACGGCGGTTCGCGCAGGGCAGGAGGCATGCTGGGCGCGGCTGAGGTCGTCATGGTCGCTGCCGCGCCCGTGACGCTGGCGGAAGGCACCACCCTCACGCTTTCCTTGCAGGAAAGCATGGATGACGTCTCCTTTACCGATATGCCCGTGTCCTTCCGAAGAACGCTTGTCGGTGCCGGACTGGCCTGTGACACCGGGGACGTGCTGGCCCGGCTGCCGCTTTCTTCAGATGCTGGGCGGTACGTGCGGGCTGTCGTGGCCACGGATGACGCAACGGCAGCCGGTTCCGTCGACATCCTCTTCGAATATCAGCCCCGCTAGTCCATCCACGGCGCGGGCTTCCCGGGCAGGCCGGAATGGCGTGTTCGGTGCAGGTTGGCATGTGGCCCCCCGGGGTATCGTCGGGTTTTCGGTCATCCCCATACTCCGGGGGAAGGACAACCATAACCTGCAAGGAGGATGGGAATGAGCAAGGACATGATCATAACGGCGGAGGATGCCAGACGTTTCCGTACCGCACTGTTGCGCGCCAAGCTCGTGCAGCTGGGCGTGGTGTTCGACGACAGGATGAGCGAGAGAACGCTGGAGCGGCTGGTGCACCGGGCTGAGACCGGCATCGGGAACCTGATGCCGGTGGAATCCCCTGGCTCTGGTCCGGTCACGGAAGGCCAGTCGGACGGAGGGTAACCATGGCTTCAGTCATATCGATCTGCAACAAGGGGCTGCGTTATCTGGGAGGCGAGGAAATCCTGTCTCTCGATCAGGAGTCGCGCGGTGCGCGCTTGTGCAGTCAGTATTATGCCGAGGTGCGGGACGAGCTGCTTGAGGAACATCATTGGTGCTTTGCTACCCGGCAGGTTTCGCTGGCCCGGCTGCCGGAAAGCCCTCTCTTCGGGTTTGGCAAGGCGTATCAGCTGCCGACGGATTGTTTGTACGTCCGGCGTTTGCGAGGAGACGCTCCGTTTGAGGTTGTTGAACGTCGGGTGTTGCATACGGATGCTGCTCCTGCAGAGGCAGTTGTCACCGTGCGGGTGATAGATCCCGCCCGGTATCCGGCCTTGTTCGTGGAGACGCTGGCGCGCAAGCTTGCAGCGGAGTTGGCCGTGCCCCTGATGAACAGCTCCCGGCTGGAAGAGTCCATGCTGCAGAAGTACCTGCGCGCTCTAGAGCGGGCGAAGTACATGGACGCAAGCCAGGGCACTGCGGCTCCCGGATGGGGGAACGACTGGATCGGAGCGCGGGGGTAGCGGCTCCCGGAAGGGAGCGATGGCGAGAAGGCACACGGGAACGAGGAGGGTGCTCATGGGAACGGCTACAATTATGCAATCCTGCTTCAACGGAGGGGAGCTTTCGCCCCTCATGAACGCCCGGGTGGATCAGACGCATTACGGGAGCGGTTGTTCCGTGCTGCTCAATATGTTTGTCCATCCGCATGGCCCGGCAAGCAGGCGGCCCGGTTTCCGCTTTGCGGGAGAGTGTCTATATCGGGACAGGGCCGCCCGGCTTGTTCCCTTTGCCTTCAGTGTGGAGCAGTCCTACGCGCTGGAATTTTCCGATGGCAGCATGCGCGTCTGGAAGGACGGCGGACTGGTTACCGACGGGGATGGGGTTCCGGTGGCAATCGAAACACCGTGGCAGGAGGCAGACCTTGCGGGACTCAAGTTCTGTCAGTCTGCGGACGTGCTCTATATGGCGTCACCGGGACACGCCCCGCGCAAGGTCTGCCGGTATGCCCATGCCGACTGGCGGCTGGAGGACATTGAATTCGGAGCCGGCGTGGTACGGCCCGAAAACCTTGCAGCGGCTCCCGTCGGAACCATCGGGGAGCGCACCTATTCCTATGTGGTCACCGCCGTGAACAGGGATACCCTGGAGGAGAGCCTGCCGACGTCACCGGTGGAGGTCGTGGCTGCATCCACGCTGAATGTTGAAGACCGCGTGGAACTGAACTGGGACGAATTGGAGGGGGACTACGAGTACCGGATCTACAAGTGCTGGAATGATTCGGAGAGCTATGGCGGCGTGGGGACGGCCGTTGTGGGAACCTGGACGGACCGCGGGGTGACGCCCGATTTTGACGATGGTCCGCCCGAGATTCGCAATCCTTTCACCAACGAGGCCAGCTATCCCTCCGTGGTGCAGTTCTTTCAGCAGCGGTTGTGCTTTGCGGCCAGCCAGGTGAAGCCGCAGACGGTATGGACAAGTCAGTCCGGGAATTATCAGAATCTCAATGTTTCCAATCCGCTGCGAGCGGATGATGCGATTACGGCAACCATTGCCGCGGATCGGGTCAACGCAATCCGCTGGATGCTGCCCGCCAAGGCCTTGCTCATCGGGACTGAGGGCGGGGAATGGCTCATGGCCGGGGCGGACGGAGAGGCGCTTACCCCCATGTCGGTATCATTCCAGCGGCAGACGGTACGGGGGGTTGCGGACATCATGCCCATTGTCATCGGCTCCACGGTTCTGTTTGTGCAGCGGTGCGGGCGGGTGGTGCGCGAGTTTCGCTATAATCTCGAGGTGGATGGGTATGATGCCGGAGACCTGACCGTGCTTGCCGAGCATCTGACCCGTGGCAGCCGCATCAGGGAATGGGCCTATCAGCAGTCGCCACATTCCATTGTCTGGTGCGTGCTGGAAGACGGTTCCATGGCTGCGTTCACGTATGAGCGCGAACACAAGGTCGTTGGCTGGCACAGGCATGAGACGGAGGGAGCTTTTGAGTCCGTCTGCTGCATACCGGGGGTGGAGGGGGACGAGGTGTGGTGCATTGTACGGCGCATGGTCCAGGGGGAGACGGTGCGTTATGTGGAACGTCTTGCTCCCTTCTTTGATGGGGATGACCCGTGCATTGCCTACTTTGTCGATTGCGGGTTGTCCTATTCCGGGGAACCGCGCAGTGAGTTTTCGGGACTGGATCATCTTGAGGGGTGCACCGTGAGCATTCTGGCCGACGGCTGGGTGCATCCCTCCCGGGTGGTAGAGGGGGGGGGGGTCACGCTTGAACGGGCGGCCGGGCAGGTTCATGTGGGCCTGCCCTATGTTTCCGAACTCTCCCCCATGCAGCCGGAACTGCAGGCTCAGGACGGCACGGCGCAGGGCCGGACCAAGCGCATCGGGCGCGCTTGGATTCGCATGCACAATTCGTTGGGGCTCAAGGTGGGTGCCTCTGCCGAGCGGCTGCGCGAACTGGTGTTCCGGGTGGGCAGTGATCCGCTGGGGCAGGCTGTCCCGCTTTTCTCTGGGGACAAGGTAGTGGAATTCGATGCGGGGTACGCTCCGGAAGCGGGCATGCTGATCCGTCAGGATGTGCCCCTGCCCATGACCATTCTGGCCATCATCATTCAGCTGGAGGTGGGGGAACGGTGAGCGGGCCATATGTTGTTCCGGCTCGAACCGGGCACATGGCCGCCCTCAGGGGGCGGCTGCGTCGGCAGGACCGGGACGAAATCCTCGCCGCCACGGGCATGGACCCTGACGTGGCGCTGGAGCGTTCCTTCCTCCATTCCGACTGTTGCTGGGCCGCATTGGAGGCAGGGCAGGTGGTGGCCCTTTTTGGTGTGGGCAGCGCCGGGAAGGACAGCGGGCACATCGGCAACCCGTGGTTGCTGGGCTCGGAAGTACTCAATGGCAGGGGGCGCTGGCTCGTAGGCAGCGTCCTTCCCTACCTGCGGCACATGCTCCTGCGGTATCCGGTGCTGATGAATGTGGTGGATGCGCGTAATCTCCGTGCGGTGCGCTGGCTTGCGTGGTGCGGGTTCACGGTGGAGGTCCCCTGTCCTTTGGGACCGTTTGGGATGCTGTTTCATGTTTTTCATATGGGAGGTCGGCATGTGCACGACAGGAGTCGGGATTGCCATGATCGTGGGGGCTGCGCTTTCGACGGCTGCCAGCGTGGCCGGGAACGAGAACGCGGCGGCCAGCCGGAAGCGCATGGCGCAGTATCAGACGGATACAACCCTGGCCCGGGCGCAGACAGCCCAGTACGAGGCGCAGAACGCTCGCGTTCAGGCCCGGTATGACGCGGCAGCCCTGCGCCGCGAATTTCTGCAGGCGCAGGGGACCCAGCGCTCCCTGCTGGCGGCGAACGGGGTGGACATGGCCGGGGGGAGTGCGCTTGACGTGCTGTTGGACAATGCGTCGGAGGCAGCCCGCGAGCGTGAGTACCGTCTCTATCAGGGAGAGCTGGAAGCCTGGCGGTATGAAAATCAGGCCCGGAGTCTTCTTGCGCAGTCCGGGGCAAGCGATTTGCTGGCAGGGGTGTCAGGATCGGGGGCATGGTCCTCGGTGCAGACCGGAGCCTCTCTGTTGACGCGAACTGGCGGGACAACCGGAACGGGTAGCTAGTCGGCTGGGGTGATCTGGCGACCCGCCGCAGATGTGGCACAACAGGCAGTGAAAGGAGGGGATGGCATGCGGTTGCGCATTCCGGACAATGAATCGCGGGAGGGGGACACCCTCGTGCAGGGGATCCCCCAGCGGGAAGAGCAGGGAGGCATGGCGGACGACACTGAGCGCGTGATGGGAGTCTTGCGGCGTACTTTGGAGGCCGAAAATTCCTTTCGCGATATTGTCGCGGAGGCGTCGGCGGCAAACATGCAGGAGGCTTCGCGGCAATTCGCTGAGGTGCCGGCCCGTATACTGGGCTCCATCGCTGACCCTGTGGAACAGGTAGCCCTGATCGGCCAGCTGGACCGGAACATGGCGTACCATGAGGACAGGCTGCGCCTCAGGAATGTGCAGGAGCGCCATCAGGAAGTCGGAGAGATGCGCGAGCAACGTCTGCAAGGGCTGATGCGGGATGCCGCTGAACAGGGAGGCATGGCAGGCGCGGCTCGTTCCCCTCAGGCAACGCAGCGTTTTCTTGGACATCTTGGCAATGCGCTGCGTACCGTGGAGCAGACCGTTCGCGCCACGGGAAGGATACTTGGGGAGGACGCCGAAATCGAAGAGGCGCAGGTGCGTGACGTCCGCGCATCCATGGTGGGGTCCTTTCTTGCAGGGATGGCGCAGCATGACCCCGAGCAGGCAAAGAGGCTGCACGGACAGCTCTCAGATCAGATGACGGAAGCGGAGAGCGGGCGCGCCAGTCTGGCCGTGGAGGAAGGCCTGCGTACACGGGCGGTGTCTCAGCTGGAGTTGGCCTGCCGTGACGGGCAGACGGTGCGGTATGATGAGGCGCTGGCGGTCCTGCACGACCGGGCGGATCAGCTTGGGCTGGGTGAGGAAGACCGGGCGGTCGTGGCCGAAAGGTTGAAGATGGCCCGTGCCCGGCAGGATCGTGCCGAGGTGGTGCGGATATCAGAAGAGCGGGGCAAGGTCTTTGCGGCCTTCTATGGCTGCACGGACTCCGGAGATACGGTCGGTGCGTGCCGTCTGCTGGACGAGGATACCGTGCTGTCTGAGGCGCAGCGGGCGCGCATGCGTTCGTCCTTGATGGAGAGCCGGTGGGAGACGGCCCCGGGGACCTTCATGGAGACCTACCGGCAGCTTTCTGATGGGGAGCTGGAGAGCGGGTACGACATAATCCCCGGCAACGGTCTTTCGGCTGGCGATGCCGCTCTGCTGCGGGCACTGGCCGAATCCGGGGGCGGGAAAGACGCACTTGAAAGGCAGCTGGTCTTCCGGGGAGTGGAACGAGCGCTGGAGGGCATGGGCGAAGCTGCAGAGGCGCGCAGGACTGATGCGATACGCACGCTGCTGGGGAGTGTGGCGGATGCGCGTGCCAGGGGGGAGGATGTGGCAGGCCTGCTGGCCCCCGGTCGGGAGGGCAGTCTTGTTGATGTCGTGGCGCATGCGTACGCTGTCCCCCAAAGGGAGCATGTCGCGGATGCACCGGATAGGGCAAGCCGGACAGGGCTGCAGGGGCAGATTCCAGCTGTCGGCAACCACCCTTTCTAGTTACTTCGCCAGTTTGAAGAAGCTGACCGCCTGCTGCAGTTGTTCCGCCTGTGCGGAAAGCTCCTCGGAGGTGGACGCCATTTCCTCCGAGGCGGAGGCGTTCTGTTGTGTGGTCTGGTCGAGTTGGCTCAGGGCATGCGTTACCTGCTGTGCGCCACTGGCCTGCTCATTGGCCCCGGCTGCGATTTCCTGAACCAGATCGGCTGTTTTCTGAATCTGCGGAACCAGTGCAAGAAGCATGGTGGCGGTTGTTTCAGCAACGCTCACGCTGCTGACGGAAAGCTCGCCGATTTCCGCGGCTGCAGTGCCGGAGCGTTCCGCCAGCTTGCGGACTTCGGAAGCCACCACGGCAAACCCCTTGCCATGCTCACCGGCTCTGGCCGCTTCGATGGCGGCGTTCAGTGCAAGCAGGTTGGTCTGGCGGGCGATTTCCTCCACAATGGAGATCTTGTCGGCAATCTGGCGCATGGCTTCCACGGTCTGTGTCACCGCATCGCTGCCTTCAGTGGCCTTGAGGGCGGCTTCGCGCGAGATCTTTTCCGTTCCCTCCGCATGCTCGGCGTTCTGGGAGATGCTGGAGCTCATCTCGGTCATGGATGCAGAAATCTGTTCGATGGCGGCAGCCTGTTCCGATGCGCCTTGTGAGAGCGTCTGGGAAGCTGCGGACAGTTCTTCGCTGCCGGATGCCACATTGGATGCACCACTTTCGATGGTGGAGGCGACTTCCCGCAACTTGTCGGCCATGTCACGCAGGGAGCGGGCAAGAATGCCCACTTCGTCCTTCTGGTCTATGTCGAGTGTCACGGTCAGATCGCCGGAGGCGATTTGCTCTGCAAATCCGACGCCCTTGCGCAGGGGACCTATGATGCCGAGGGTCAGGACGATTGCCAGCAGCAGCCCCAGGGCCAGGGCTGCGGCGCCCACTGCCAGTATGATGGTCCGGGTTTTACTAGCGGCGCGGAGCATGTCCTCGTCCGTCATGATGTGGGCAGAGGTTTCCTTTGTCATCTGGCCGAGCAGGGTCTGGACATCCTGCAGGGCGGGCATGGTTTCGGAAACGAATATGTTCCGGGCCTTGTCCAGCCCTTCACTCCGGGCCGTGTACTCATTGATAACCGTATCCAGCGCGGCAAGAGTCTTGTGCGCCAGTCCCTCTGTCGTGCGGTGATATGCCGCAACGGCTTCGCCCCGTTGCCCCTGCCGTATCTGACGATCCAGCAGTGCGCCACTTTCATGCAAATGCTGGTGCGGGGCAAGAATGGGGGTAACCAGGGTGGCAAACTCGGTATCCTTGGCCATGCGGTCATGCACCTGCTGAGAGTAGAGCCATTTGCCGAGTCCGCATTTGGTGTGGTCGAGCTGAACGGTTATCTTGGTGGCCGCCGGGTCGGTTATCGTATTGAGCACGCTGTTCATCCATACGAGGTGGTCGAGTTTCTTGGCGTACATGAATCCCAGAAGTGCCGTGTCCGCGGGACGGTATGCCTTGCCGATGGCGATGGCAGAGGTGTGCAGGCGTGAGTGGGGACTCTCGATCTGGGAGAGTATCGGAGCCAGCTGGGGGACCAGCGCTTCTGCGTCTTTTCTTCCCTCGCCGTAATACCATTTGCCGAAGCCGCAGAGCGTTGGATCCGTCTGTACGTCGAGAGTGTGTACTGTATCATCGGAAAGCAGGCGCTGTACTTTTTCAGCCCATTTCAGATGGTCGACAGTCTTTTGGATAATTTCACCACGCAACGCATTGCCGGAGATGACTTCTTCGGCGTTGTGTACAATGGTTCCTATTCCTGAAACGGACCAGGCAGCAAGGAGAAGCAGCAACCCGAGAACAGTGCCAAAGCCGATGCTGAACTTTCCCTTAAGACTGATGTTCTTCCATTGCATTGTACATCTCCATATATGCATTCGTATATACTGCGTATAGGAGTGTAGTATAGAAGGGGGGAGAAGTGTGCGGAATGATAATTTCCGGAAGGATGAAAAAGGAAAGCCGCGCTGATGCGCGGCTTTCCGGGGGCCTTACTTGGTAAGGATGCGTGAATAGCTTTCTATGACGCTCTTCAATATGTCATCCGAAGAGTCAATGAAGCCGAAGTGCATGGCGCGGACAAGACCCACCATGGTGCTCATCAGGATGTCTGCATAATCCTGGGCATTGATGTCGGCACGGATGGAGCCATCCTTCCTCCCGTCCTCGATGGCGTCACGCAGATAGTCCGTCACGTAGGAGTAGATTTCCTTGATCTGCACGAAGACATCATCGTTGCGCTGCCCGAAGCGGGTGGGGGCGTCACGGAAGATGAGGCAGAATTCCATGCTGTTCTTCTTGACGAACACGTAGAAGGACTTGATGACGGACTCGAGCTTTTCCAAAGCGCTTTCGGGGCCGCGTACTTCAAGGTACTTTTCGATGTCGCTGATAAGCTGGGTTTTGACGTTGTTGATCAGCGTGAGGAAAATATCGTCCTTGGTGCGGAAATGGCGGAAAATCGTGCCTTCAGCAACTCCGGCTTCCTTGGCAAGAAGACTGGTGGGGGTGTTGTTGAAGCCTCTTTCAGCAAAGAGGCGGGCAGCGGTTTCCAGAATTACGTCTTTTTTCATACTGTCTGTTCCCTTATGGCAGGCTAGTGCGTTGGCTGTGGGGACCAACGCTGTGTGCAGGCTCACCCCTTAAATCGTGGGTATTATATCAGGTAGCGCTGTACCAACATTTTTAAGTGTTCACTCACGCAGGAGTGGATACAATCATCCGCCATAGTTGTCAACGCACGGTGGTGCGAGGAACGTAACGGAGTGAGGCTGGGCGTGCCCTGCCGGGTTTCTGAGGCGCATTCTCAGGGGAATATCAGCCCTTGGAAGCGGTCATGGCCTTGTGCATGCGGTAGATGTCATCCAGAGCCCGGTGGTTGCGGCGAACCATGTTTTCCAGCTCCGGGAGCAGATTGAGAATGGCGTCCAGATCGTCGGCGTCCGCAGCACGCTCCACGCATCGGGCCATGCGCTCAAGGTCTCGCAGGCCAAAGCTGGCCGCCGTACCGCCCAGGCGGCTTGCGGCTTCCTGCACCCCAAGAGGGCTGCCTGCCCGTACATTTCGGTGGGCGTCCTGCAGGGCCTCTTCAAGGTTGGTCAGCAGTCCGGGAACAAGCGGCACGAGGCTGATGTCCAGCGAGGCATTGTCGGAGACCGCTGCCTTGGGAGCTGAGGGCTCGCTCCTGGGATATGCGTCCAGCTGTGCCATCTGGGGCGTTGCTGGCGGGTGGGCTGCAGATGGGGGCAGGGTATCCGTTGCTGACGTTTCGGAAGGGGGATAGGCCTCTGCCTCCGGCGAGGTGCCGTCGGTGTCTATGGCCTGCAGTGCGGGGATTCCGGCTCCCTCGGCAGTTTCGGATGCGAAGGCGGTATCAGGGCGGGGAGCCAGCGTCGTGATCATTTCCATGAGACGAGAACGGGAAATGGGCTTGAGGAGTATGGCCGTACAGCCGGCATCCAGCATGACGTCCCGCTCCTCGGGGCGGGAAACCATGGCCAGAATGGGAGCTTCGTCCAGTCCCTGCAGGGCCTCGAATTCCCGAATGGTGCGGACGGCCTGTGGTCCGCCCATGCCGGGCATGTCCGCATCTATGAGTACGGCCCCTGCCGGTTGCAGGCCGTACAGCGTTACCAGTTCCTCTCCGGTTCGTGCTTCGGCCAGCGTGTAGGGCAGCCCCTCCATGAAGAAGCGGATCAGCTGCCGGTTGCTGGCCACGTCGTCGGCCACGATGATGCGGCTGGCAAGGGGAACAGGGGGCTTGCTGAAGGGCGTGTATGCCTGCAGGTCGTCCTCCAGGGGCAGGACGCTTGCGGTCGCGTTGCCCGGCAGGGGGGTCAGCTTGACGGAGAAGCTGACTTCGGTTCCCTGATTGGGGTTGGAATCCAGGCACATCACGCCGCCCATCAGGCCAACGAGCTCGCGGGCGACGGTCAGGCCGAGCCCCGTGCCGCCGTAGCGTCCCTTGCCGGTGCCTGGGTGGTGGCAGAAATCCTCGAACACATCGTACTGGTTCTGCAGGGGGATGCTGATGCCGGTATCCCGGATGCTGAAGAGCAGGTGACCGGCAGTGGTGCTGTCCGGTACGCGTGTGACCCGCAGGGTAACGGTGCCGTGGTCGGAAAACCGTACGGCGTTGCCAAGCAGGTTCAGGAGAACCTGCAGCAGCCTGTCCGCATCTCCGCTGAACTTTACATTGAGATGCGGGGCCATGAACCAGGACAGCTGCAGCCCTTTCTGCTCGGCCATGGGCAGGATGATATCATGCGCTTCAATAAGGACGCGCTGCAGGTCAAAGGGGTTGTTCCGCAAGTGCAGTCGTCCCTTGCTCGCCCGGCTGACGTCCAGAAGATCATTGATGAGCGTGGAGAGGTTGCCCGTGGCTGCCTGAATGGTCCGCAGGGTTTCCACACCATGCGCGTCGAGCGGGGTCAGGAAAAGGGCCTCGGTTCCATGCGCGATGGCGTTGAGCGGAGTGCGGAGGTCATGGCTCACGCGGGAAAGAATTTCGTTGCGCAGGTCCGGGTTCACAGGTGCAGTGTCGCCTGCTTCGTCAGGCGCGCAGCGCGGAAACCCGACGATAGGCGTAATGAGCAAAAGGCCCAGAGCCGTGCCTGCAAAGGGGATGACGGAAAGCAGGCGGGCCATGTCGGGACCTGAGGCGGGCAGAAGGGCCGGCAGGGTACCGAGGGCGGTACACAGAATGGCGAGCAGGAAGCGCCGGGATCCGGGGATGCGGGCGCGGCAGCAATGAATGGCCGGAATGGCCGTGGGCAGGGCCATGAGGGGCCAGAGCGGCAGCAGGCGAACCAGGCCGCTGCATCCCGGTACAAGAGGCAGCACGGCAAGCAGGGCTCCCATGATGGAGAGCCAGCGCAGCCCCGATTCCGCTGCGGGGGCGGAGCTCCACGTGGTCAGAATATGCCGTCCCACATGCGGGAGTAACACCAGGGCAAGCCCCGGCGTGAGAATGGACCAGGCTGCGGCAAAGGGCAGGCCGCCGGCCGGTGCCGGAGCCGGAGAGGTCAGCGAGTGCACAAGGGCGAGCAGACCGTACAGGGCCAGCCAGAAACGGCTTTCTCCCCGGCCCATGCACATGAGCAGCAGGTTGAGAAGTATCAGCCCCGCCATAAGACCGTGCAGCATGTCTGCCGCTGATGGCGCAGTACTCATGGGCGTGGTGGCCTTGCGCAAGGTGAGCGTGGGGTTGAACCAGAGCCCGGGAGGACCGGCAAGACGGACGTAGCAGGTCACGGTGCCCGAGGGAGGTACGGGCAGGGGAATGAGCGCCGGGCCCTGGGCGGTCAGGGTTTCCCAGTCCGTGGGCCATGCTGCGCGGTCATCGGCATAATGGGGGACGAACAGCTGGACGGGAC
Source organism: Halodesulfovibrio sp. (assembly GCA_003252375.1). GTDB lineage: Bacteria > Desulfobacterota > Desulfovibrionia > Desulfovibrionales > Desulfovibrionaceae > Halodesulfovibrio. The sequence continues at coordinate 1,850 of QKEJ01000089.1, read as the reverse complement.
CGGGCTGCTCGGCGCCGAGGTCCAGAACGGGGTACAACATGTCACGGGTCAGTCTGCCGTCCTTGTCAGCTTCCAGCGTGAACCGGAGCCAGCTTGCCCCGGCAGAAGCATCCACCGTGCGGAAGGCAAGAGGAGTGAACTTCTGTATGTAGGCCGTTGAAGCGATCTGCTCCACGCCAAGGGTGCCTGCAGGATCCGCAAGGGCATCCAGGTGTGGGACAAGGCGCAGGGATTGAGTAACGCCGGACAGCAATACCGGAGAACTGGCCCCCAGGGCCGGTTGCGCGGCAAGCGCAAAGAGAAGGAACAGTATGGAGAGCAGGGCCGATAGGGGGCGGCCGGAACAGGATGCTGTCATGTCGTCCTCAACGCTGAAAGATCGGAAAGTTCTATTGTTTTAGGGGGAATCGGCATAATTGTCCATACGATGCGATTGGGCCATGCCTGACCGCACCGGGAGCCGATTCCGGCGGCGTATGCGGGTGCCGCAGCCCGGCGCATACGGCACCGGGCTGCGGGGAAGTGGCTTACTGTGCGTGGTCCGCGATGAGAGAGGAGACAGGGGTCCCGTTGGGGGCTGTGGCGTTGGGGTTAATGGCCAGCAGGGCCTTCCACGCGGCAATGCCGTCGGCCTTGCGGTCCATGTCGTGCATGAGCACGACGCCCTTGTTGAAATAGGCCTGCTCAAGCCGGGGGTTCAGGGTGATGGCCTTGTCGAACTGGGCCAGCGCCATTTCAGGCTGGCCGTCGCGGCGGTACATGACGCCAAGGTCGGTGAGCACGTCCGGATTGGCGGGCTCAAGAGCGAGGGACTTCGTATAGGCGGCGATGGCACCCTTGGGGTTGTCACTGTCGAAGTAGGCGTGCCCGAGGTGTGTCCAGGCATCGACGTTGCCGGGATCGTTTCGGGTGATCTTTTCGTATTTGAGGATGGAGGCAGCGAGGCCGGGGTCTATCTGCGGGGTGGCCGGTGCCGGTCTGCTCTGGGCAACGGGCTGCTGGGGGGCGGGGGCATAGATGGTCGTCAGCAGATTGCCCAGATACAGGCCGATGACAAGAGAGATGACAACGGCAATATAAAGGGTTCCCTTGGTGACGTAGCGGCCTTCCTTGATCTGTTGGGCCAGTTCCTGCAGTTCCTGTTTGCTGTGCGTCATGCGTTCCTCATAATATGTATGGGTGGTGTCCGGTGGGCACCGGAAGCGCCTTTGTCGGGCGGCATATCCGCCATCAGACAAGTGTAGCAACGCCTGAGCCGTATTTCAATGGGCAGGAAGAGGGCTCGAATGGTGTGTGGTCATTAAAAAATCCTATGCTATTTCAGTGTGTTTTCATGAAAAGCGAAAAAGAATGGAAAAAGCCGTTGACGGGTGGTCGGGTTTTACGTAGAACGCCCTTCCCTGCTTCGGAAGGGACCGTTCTTTCACACTACGAGTTTTTGTATCCCCCCTGCATATAAGGGAATCGATCGACAGATCGAGGACCGGAGCAGCGACGGGTCGCCCCGAAAAAAGTTTGCAAAACAGCTTGACGGTCGACACGAAGCTGCGTAGAAGCTGCCTCTCGCTTCGGCGAAAAGCTCTTTCACAATGCAGCGGCCGTCACATCGCGACTTTGAAAAAAAAGTTGAAAAAGATGTTGACGGGGTGGCGAAGAGGTGACATAAGCACCCCTCGCCGCTACGGAAAACCGCCGTGCGGAAGACGAAGCTCTTTGACAATTAAATAGCGAGTTGGACAGAAAGATATCAGCTAGCGTGATTAAGGGAATTAGCCCCCTTGATCATGAAGACACAGATTTGAACTGGAGAGTTTGATTCTGGCTCAGATTGAACGCTGGCGGCGTGCCTA
>QKEJ01000082.1 GCA_003252375.1 Halodesulfovibrio sp. | reverse complement strand
GTCTGGCCATTACGCGCCACGTGGCTCTTCGCCATGGCGGCAATGTGCACGGCGAGAATCTGGAAGAGGGCGGATTCATGGTCACCATACGTCTGCCGCTCGATTCCAGCGTCAAGGCTGCCGCCGGGGAAAGTGCCCAGCTGGCCTTGAGAGCCCAGCACGCCTGATGGTGCCGGTGTGCTGATCTGAAGACGATTGTTGCGAAAGGGGCCCCCGGGCCCCTTTTTGTATGTGCGTGTCGGCTACCGTGCCGTGCCGCGGATGCGGTAGTTGAATTCGTAATTCAGCGCGCCGCCCCAGTCGGAAACAAGTGCATCCCTGAACCGGGTGCCATCCGGCGGACCAACCGGTTTGCCGTAGGTGTAGTACCAGTTGAGGATCGGGTCGCCGGTGTAGCCGAGACCGATCCAGTACCGCCCGGGGGCGAGCTGGGCTTCGGACGAGGCAAAGGCGAAGCTGGCCCAGCGGTATCCCGGCCGCAGGGAAATGCTGTCCACGGGGACAAACTCGCTTGTCGCGATCAGATCACCCGGTTTGCCACCGGCATCGCGCATCAGGTCCAGCCAGAGCATGCCTTCGCCGCCGTAGCGATGCAGGGCAAGGCTGATGTCCCGCAGGGCCATGGGGTGCGTCACCTCGAATGTCTGGGCATACTGGCGCAGGTGCGTGGTGACGTATTCGGCTGTCTCAACCATGAAGTTTCGCGTGAGCGTCAGCACGTTCCCCGTGCCGGTGGGGGCTTCGGCATAGGTGGCGAAGTCCACGTTCTCCGGGAATTCGAGGTTTCCATAGACCAGCTGGGAGCCTGTAGGGACCTTCGGGAGGAGGGCTGTAGCATTCCTTGCAGGTTCCGGGGTCGGTTTCGGACTCGGCTTCGGGCTTGGCTGTTGTTGCGGCCTGACACCTGGCTTGGTGACTGGCTGCGGGGTTGGTTTTTGTTCCGGCTTCGGTTCCGTGGGACGGGCCGCCGGTGTCGGAGCGGCGGGCACCGGTTTGACCGGGGTGGGCGTGCGGACCGCAACCTCGCTGTGAACCTCGGGGCGCATCAGGCGCTGGCGGGGGCCGGATTGTTCCTCCTGCCCGGCGAGACTGACCGTGTCACGGCCGAAATCCGACGTAATGTTCTCCTGCACCGAAGGGCGTCTGCTCCTGTCCCCGACAACCCATCTGATCTTGCCGTCGCTTACGGTTTCCTTGTTGTCCAGTCCCACTTCCACGCGGATGAAGCGGTTGGCTACGAACATGGCCGTGTTCTGCGGGTTGAAGGGAGCCCATCCGAGGTCGGGAAACCATACCTCTATCCAGGAATGGCGGCCGAGTCCCATGCGGGATCGGACAACGCCGCTGATAAGCGTGACATCGAAGGGCTCGTCCAGGGTGAACCCGTTGACGATCCGGACGGGGATGCCGCTGGCGCGCATGAGCGCCGCAGCGAGGTGGGAGTAGTTCTGGCAGTTGCCCTTGCCCGATTCGAGGGAATAGAGGGCGTCATGCCGCTCGGAGGGATTCACATAACGCACGTTGTCCACCACCCATTCCGAGATGCGTTGCACGGCCTCGAATTCTGTGTCGGCTCCCGTGGTCAGCGTTGCGGCCAGTGCCACGATGCGGGCGTCATCCTTCTGCACCTGTTCGCTGCCGGCAAGATACTCTGCAGGCTCTCCATTAATGCTTTGCATGGGGAAGGGGGCGTCGGATTGCAGCGTATGCAGGGTGGTCGTGTTGGCGGCCTTGAAGGATACCTGGGCCTTGATGGTCCGGGGGGGCTTGTCCCAACGGAACTCGAGCACCTCGTTGCCCCGTTTGTCGGTATATGTCTTTCGGTTGTTGGGGGTGGGGTCGAATGCAAGTCTGAAGTCCCGTACCTCCTGCCCGAAGGTGGGGGACTGTGAGGTCTTGGGCTCCACGAAGCTGAGGTAAAAGGTATTAGTGACGTCTGCGGACTGGATGGTCTTTTCCATGGAGAAATCGATGAGTGAATCCATGGAGCCCCGGACCACCATGGTTGCCGCACGGACCGGGAGGGCGGCGTACGCCAGCAGAACGGATCCTGCCAGCAGGGCGAGGAGCGCCGGACGGAATGTGGCGAAGCGGTGGTGGGGCATGTGACGGATCTCCTGTGGTCCTGTGGGGAATGATTGTCACCGTACTATACCAGCAGAGGCCCGGGCGGGACAACCGTAACCTTGCTGGTAGGGGAGCTTCCGGGAACGTCCGGGAGTATATGAGAGCTACAGGCCGAAGGCGCAGCCGTCCGCACGTCCGTCACTCCCGGCCACATACATGCCGTCCCCTCCGGCTAGGATGATTTGTCCGCGCCCGAAAAGAGACCGCGCATATCCCTGCACAACGTGCACCGAATGGCGCAGGGAGAGCAGGGCGTTCACGGTTTCCTCGGCAATCCCTTCCTCCAGCGCCACGCTCCCGTCCGGGCCTATGCAGAAGCGAAGCCTGTCCAGAGCCGTCTGCGGGTCGCAGCCGTCATCAAGCAGCGCACTGAGAACCTGAACATGGCCCTGCGGCTGCATGAACCCGCCCATGACACCGAGGGCGGCATGCAGACGGCCATCCGCATGGGTGGTCATGCAGGGAATGATGGTGTGGTAGGGGCGCTTGCCGGGCCCGGCGCAATTGGGATGCTCGGGCACAAGGGAGAAGTTGCTTCCCCGGTTCTGCAGGACCAGTCCGGTGTTCGCCGGGACAATGCCGCTGCCGAAATTGGTGTACACGGAGTTGACCATGGAAACCGCATTGCCGTCACGGTCAACGGTGCAGAACTGCACGGTGTCGCTGGACGTTTCGGGGGTGCCGTGCATGATGGCGGCGTTGCGGCGGTCCGCCTGTATGCGCCGTGACCTGCCGGCGAGGTACTCCGCGTCCAGCAGGTCCTTCCAGTCAAGTTCGGCATGCTCCGGATCGCAGATGTAGCGGCGGGCATCGGCAAAGGCGAGGCGCAGGGCCTCGATCTGCCTGTGCAGGCGCTCGGGCGAGAACGGGGGGTAGTCCGTATGGTCGGTATGGGCCAGAATCCCCAGTGCCGAGAGAGCCACCAGTCCCTGACCGTTGGGCGGGCACTCGTGAACCGTGATGCCCCTGTACGACAGGGACAGGGGCGCGGACCAGTCCGCGCGGCAGACTGCAAGATCCTCCGGGCACAGAATGCCCCCGGCTGCCTGTACCGCAGTGCAGATGCGTTCCGCTGTCGGGCCCTCGTAGAATGCGGGCATGCCGTGCCTGCCGATGGTTTCCAGCAGGGCGGCCAGATCGGGGTTGCGCATGCGCATGCCGGGCAGCGGGGCGCGGCCCTCAATGAGGAATGGATGCGCGCCCTGTGCATGGGCGTGTGCATGCAGGGCCTCTGCGCGGGACCACAGCTCGCTGGTGACAGGACCAACGGTGAATCCCTCACGGGCGAGCCGGACTGCAGGGGCCAGCACCCGTTGCAGGTCGAGTGCTCCGAAGCGTTCGTGCAGGGTGCACCACGCGGCGCAGGCTCCGGGAACGGTTACGGCAATGCCGTGATGCTGGGGAATGCTCTCGAAACCGAGGGCATGGATGTGCTCCGGCGTCAGTGCGGCGCCGCTTCTTCCGGAGCCGTTCAGGGCATGTACGGAACCGGTGGCGGCATCATGGCACAGGGCAAAGGCGTCACCGCCCAGTCCTGTGGAGCAGGGCTCCACGACTGCAAGGACGGCTGCCGTGGCCACGGCTGCATCCGCTGCGGTGCCGCCATCACGAAGCATGTCGAGCCCGGCTGCCACGGCGGCCGGCTGTGATGCCGCCACCATGCCGTGTTCGGCATAGACGGGAGACCGCCGGGAACAGAAGGCAAAGGAGGGGACGCGGTTCGGGATGGAGGGGCGAAATCTGCTGTTTTCTGACATGCGGGGCCTCAAAAAAACTGTGCAAGTGCACAATCACCATTGTTTTTAATGATTTTTTGTCATCTTGGGTCTTGCCGGAGCGGTTCTCTCATTGTAACAGGTACCCAGAGAGCCTGCAGGTCGCTGTCGACATTCGACAGCAAGAAATTTCCTACGGCAGCGTGCTGCCACAAGCAACAGGTATCCGGTACCGCAATGGCAAACAAGAAGAAAGGACAGACACAGGTTTGTGTGTACCCGGATTGGTGCAAGGGGTGCGGCATCTGCGTCGCATTCTGTCCGAGCAAGGTGCTTGAACTGAGCGCCCTTGGCAAGGCAGAACCCGTTCGCGAGGAAGACTGCATCAATTGCGGCTTCTGCGAACTGCACTGTCCGGATTTTGCGATCTCCATCCGGCCGAGGGAGATTGGGGCGGCTTGTCCCACCTTCCCTTCCGGGCCACCGTCTAACGGCGAGGCATGCTAGGTATGGCTACGATACGAAAGAAACGCAAGAAGGTGGAAGTCTTCGCGCAGGGTAACGAGGCCATTGCGGAGGGGGCCCTGCTCGCCGGTTGTTCCTTTTTCGGCGGATATCCCATTACGCCCTCGACGGAAATCATGGAGATCATGTCCCAGCGGCTTCCCGGGAGCGAAGATGGTGTCTTTATCCAGATGGAAGACGAAATAGCCAGCATGGGGGCCATTATCGGCGCCTCGCTGGCCGGGCGCAAGGCCATGACGGCCACGTCGGGCCCGGGTTTCTCCCTGATGCAGGAGCATATCGGTTACGCCTGCATGGTCGAGGCTCCCCTGGTGGTGGTCAACGTCATGCGCGGCGGACCGAGCACCGGCCTGCCCACCAGTCCTGCGCAGGGCGATGTGCAGATGGCCCGCTGGGGCACGCACGGCGACCATTCCATCATTGTGCTTTCGGCCTCCACCGTGCAGGAATGTCTGGAGATGACCGTGGTGGCCTTCAATATGGCGGAAAAGTACCGTACGCCGGTTGTCCTGCTTGTGGATGAGGTGACGGCGCATACTCGCGAGAAGATCACCATTCCCCATGCCGAGGATCTGGAAATCCTGTCCCGCGTGGTTCCCTCGGTTCCGCCGGAATGGTTCAAGCCGTATGCCGAGGCCACCAGGGCCGTTCCGGCCATGGCGCCCATCGGTTCCGGCTACCGTACGCACGTGACCGGCCTGACCCATGACACCATGGGCTTCCCCACCTCGCGTCCTGATGAGGTGAATGACGCCATGAAGCGGTTGTTCCGCAAGATCGACCAGTTCTACGGCGATATCATGATGGTGGATGAATTCATGTGCGAGGATGCCGAGGTGGCCGTGGTTGCCTACGGCAGCGTTGCCCGGTCCGCACATTACGCGGTGGAACAGGCCCGGGAGCGCGGCGTGAAGGCAGGGCTGCTCACCCTGAAGACGCTGTATCCGTTCGCCCGGCCCGCCGTTGAGAAACTGTGTCGCAAATGCCGCCATGTGCTGGTGCCCGAAATGAACATGGGGCAGATCTCCCGCGAGGTAAAGCGCGTGAATAACGGCCTGACCCGCGTCCGGACCCTGAATCGGGTGGATGGGCAGATCATCACTCCCTCAGAAATTCTCAAAGCGATCCTGTAGGTGCATCATGGCAGACGTTACACAGCTTATTCACGACTACCTGCGGCACAACAAGAAGTTTCCCCACGTGTTCTGTCCCGGATGCGGCCACGGCATTGTGCTTGGCTCGCTCATCCGCAGCGTGCATGCCCTGCAGCTGCCCAAGGATGACGTGGTCATCGTCGCGGGCATCGGCTGTTCCGGCCGCATGGCCGTGTATGTGGACTTCAACACCGTGCATACCACCCATGGCAGGGCGCTGACCTTTGCCACGGGCATCAAGATGGCCAACCCACGCCTCAAGGTGATCTGCGTGATGGGGGATGGCGACGCCCTGTCCATCGGCGGCAACCATCTCATCCATGCGGCCCGGCGCAATATTGGGATCACCGCGCTGGTGCTGAACAACATGATTTACGGCATGACCGGTGGCCAGTGTTCGCCCGCGACTCCGCAGGGGAACAACACCATGACCACCCCCAACGGATCGCTGGAGCAGCCCTTTGATACGGTGGAACTGGTCAGTGCGGCCGGTGCGAACTACGTGGCGCGGGGAACCTCGTTCCACGCGCAGCAGCTGGACAGGCTTATTACCGATGCCATCCAGCACCCCGGCTTCTCGGTTGTGGAAGCGTTGTCCCCCTGTCCCACTCAGTACGGACGCAAGAACAAGTTCAAGGGGGCCGTGCCCATGTACGAGTGGCTGAAAAAGAACACCGTGAAGCTGGAAAACCGCAAGGAGAACGATCCCCGCATCCCTGTTGGTGTTTTCAGGAATCTCGACAGGCCGGGGCTTGAGGAACGGTATGCGGACCTCAAGGCCCAGATTCGGGCAAAGGGGCAGGGACGATGAAGAAACTGCAGCAGATTGAACGGTTCGAGGTTCGCCTGTCCGGCACGGGCGGGCAGGGGCTGATCACCCTCGGCAGAATGCTGGGGTACGCGCTTGCCATTGGCCACGGCTATTACGCAACGCAGACGCAGAGCTACGGGCCGGAGGCCCGGGGCGGATCCAGCCGGGCGGATGTGGTGGTGAGCAGCAAGCCCATCAGCTACCCCAAGACGGAGAATCTGGACCTTCTTGTGGCTCTTTCGCAGCAGGCATGCAACGCCTACTACCACTACATGAAGCGCTCCGGGATTCTTCTGGTGGACACCCAGCTGGTGCAGCAGCCGCCTACCAACGTGTATCTCGGGCTGCCGTTCACCGAACTGGCTACCCAGAAGATCGGCAATCCCATGACCCTGAATACGCTGGTGCTCGGTGCGGTGACCCATCTGCTTCCCT
>QKEJ01000074.1 GCA_003252375.1 Halodesulfovibrio sp. | reverse complement strand
TTGGACTCGATAAGGCAGGGCGACTGCCACGGCACCCGCACCACGGCCATGCCCACGCGGGGCAGGCCGGAATCCGCAAGCCATGACAATTCATAAATATTCCACACATCCTCGCCAAAGGCGAACACGGCAGGGTCCACGCCCACGGCGGTCCGGCCCAGCTGCCGGGGAATGGGGCACAACTGGGCGGGATCGTACTGCAGGCTGTAGTCCACCTGCCTGCCCAGCACCAGCTTGTCGGAATCCATGACAGACATGCGCGTCTCCTATTTCAGGTAGCGGGTGGGGTCCATGCCCTCGCCATGACGCAGGGCATACTTGCGCTCATCGCAGGCGCCGCAGGTGCCGCAATGCACCTCGCCGCCCTTGTAGCAGGTCCAGGTCGCGGCAAAGTCCACGTTCAGGCTGCGCCCGAGATCGCCGATGGCCCGCTTGTCCATGTGCGCAAAGGGAAAGGCCACCTGCACCTTGCCGTCCGTGCCCTGCAGGGCGGCCTCATTCATGGCGGCGTTGAACTCCGGACGGCAGTCCGGATAGATGTGATGGTCGCCGGAGTGGGACCCGATCAGTACGCGCGAGGCGCCCACGGATTCCGCATAGCCGATGGCGATGGCGATCAGGATGCCGTTGCGGAAGGGCACCACCGTGCTCTTCATGGTGTCGGCATCGTACTCGCCGTCGGGGACCGCCTCGCCGGACTTGAGCAGCGACGAGGTGAACAGCTGATTGATGAACGGCAACGGCACGATGGTGTGGTCCACGCCGTAGTGTTGGCAGATGGCCGCCGCCATGGGCAGCTCGCGGTCATTGTGCTTGGCCCCGTAGTCAAAACTCAGCGCGGCCACGCGTGTGCCCTGCGCCAGTTCGCTGGCCAGCAGCACGCAGGAATCCATTCCGCCGGAAAGAACGATCACGGCATCCTTCATTATATTCCTCTTGTATCGTCAAATGTCAGTATGTGCAGGCGCGGCGCAAAATTGAACCCGTAGCGCATGCATATTTCCCATACTCCGGCCATGCGCACAGCCTGCTCTTCCCTGCGGCGGCCCAGCGGCATGAGCCATACCCGGGAAGGGTCCACGGCATTGGCCCGTATGAAATGCAGGATGGGCTGCAGGCCGTTGGCGGCTGCCGTCGTCCCGGCCGAACCGGCTTCCGGGTCAAGCACGAACTTGAAGGCGTCCGCGCGGGCCACGAATTCCGGGGCCAGATACAGGGCATGCGGGCTGATCCCCTCCGGCACCACGCCCGGCTTGGGAGAGCAGACCACGACGCCGCGGTGCCCCTCGGGTATGCCGGCCTTGCCGCTGGTCTCGTACTGCAGCGTGCGCCCGGCCCCCGCCAGCATGTCGGCCAACTCGGCAAGCCCGGAACGCCATTGCCGGAACGGCTCTCCGCCCGTGATCACCACCAGCCGGTGCGGATGCCGGACAACGGCCTCCAGCACGGCGGCAGGCGACATGGCGGTCCCGCCGCCCAGAGCATGGGGAGTATCGCACCACGGGCAGAAGGGCGGCAGGCACCCCGCAAGGCGCACGAACACCGCAGGCTGCCCCATGAAGGGCCCTTCCCCCTGCAGGGAGGCGAAAATTTCCGCCACATCAAGCAGCACGGCGCTAGGCATGGCGGCTGCAGGTTGCCCACGCCGTGGGCGTTTCGTACACGGCAACCTGCTGCAGGCAGCAGCCGACAGCGCCAAGCGCCGCATCCAGTACGGCAAAAATGCGGGTCGCCATGTTTTCGGCAGTGACGGGAACGGAATGGTATTCCGGCAGATCGTTCAGGCAGGCATGGTCGTACCTGTCCAGCACCTCACGCCGGACAATGGCCTTGAGCGCGTCAAAATGCAGGATCATGCCCGTTTCGTCGGGCGTGCCGGAAAGTGTTACCTGAAGGCGGTAGGTATGGCCGTGGAGCGTCGAGCAGACGCCGTAGATACGCCGGTTCTCCTCATCCGTGCCCCCGGGCAGGCAGAGCCTGTGGGCGGCGTGGAAGGAGAACTCCTTGGTTATGGTAAGCATAATCCACCTATATGCCCGGCGCGTGCGCCGGGACGGGAGAGGGAGAATTTCTAGAGCGGGTTGCCACTCGTCCGCTGTGTCCATTGTTGCAACGGGGCATTGCTCGCCCAAAAAGGGTTCCACGTCAAGTGGGAACAGCGCCCCCGTCTCCGCCGCGTCAGTTCAGCCTGTCCAGCGCCTTGAGCAGCTGCTTGTTCTCGTAGCTGAGGAACTCCTCAAGATCGCGGATGCACCAGTTGGTCAGGCGCTTGGTTCCGGCAATGGTGGCCATGGGCACCGAGGCGAACCGGGCTGCATAGGCAAAGGCCGCCTCCTCCACCTGCTCGGCGGGCACCACCGCATCCACCAGCCCGCGCTCCAGGGCCATGGCGGCAGGGATTTCACGCTCCACCAGCAGCACGTCGTAGACGGACCGGTTTCCGAGCCTGCGGGAGATGAGGTAGGGCAGCCCCCCCTTGGGCAGCATGCCCATGTCCAGATAGGAGTTGTGGAACACGCTGTCCCCGGCAAGGATGCCGTAGTCCGACGCCAGCGACAGCCCGAGAAAGAAGGCCAGCATATGCCCCCCGCACACGGTCACCACCAGCTTGCCGGAGCGGACGATATCCAGCAGCACCTGATTCACGGCATTGCAGAAACGGTGGGCGGACTGCTTGTCCATGCGCCCCTGCTGCTCGCGGAAGAAGCGCACGTACTCCTCCACGCCCACGCCGCAGCAGGCCGCATTGAGGATGATAACCTTGACCGAAGGATCGGCGCTGCAGGCGTCAAAGGCGTTCAGAATGGCGTCGCGCCGGGCAAGATCCCGGATATTCTCGAAAAAATTGCCGCACAGCCGCAGCATGGCCGCCTGCGCTCGGCATTCAACCTGAACGACGCCGCACATCCCCGTTTCTGCAGACATGGCACACCTCCCAATTTCCGGTTACGGTACAGGGGTCCATGGTTTGCGCATAGCACATTCCAGAAGTGTGCACTAACACTATTTCACGCAGCCCTGCCCTTGCATCAACGGCCGCCGTGCCTTAGTAGACAGGCACAGAAACACGTACGCCAACCCGGAGAGAACAGCATGCCCCTGACCGACATGGATTCCACCGCCGCACACGTCCGGCACGGCATAAAGACCGGCGGCGCCGCCGTACTCTCCCTCATCATCGCCTCGCTGCTCGACCCCAAGTTCGGCATGTGGGCCGTTGTCTCCTCCGTCATCGTCATGCAGGTCAATGTGGCGGAGTCCGTCCAGATGTGCTGGTACCGCTTCACGGGCACGGCGCTGGGAGCTGCCATCGGGATTCTGGCCATCGTGCTCTCACCGCACACGTTCTGGGGCACCTCGGCCGCCCTGTTCCTGTCCATCGGCTTCTGCGCCTACATGACCCGCTACAATCCACGCTACCGCATGGCCGCCATCACCGTGGCCATCGTGCTCATCGCCAGCCTCGGCGTGCCGGACCGCATCATGTTCAGCCTCATGCGCGTGGTGGAAATCGGCATCGGGGTGCTGTGCGCCTACGTGGTCTCCGTATGGGTGTTTCCCACCCGGGTCGGGGAATCCCTGAAGGTCCGCCTGCAGCGGCACTGCGCGCAGGCCGCAAATCTGTATGAACAGCTTGTGGAATCATTCCTCGGCAATCAGGCGGTTACCGCGGTGCAGGAGACGGCCGTGATCACCCTGCTGCAGGACGCCACGGACAACAGGGGCCTGTTCCGCAAGATGCTGCGTCATGAGGTTCCCCTCTTTGACGACAATGCCGCGCTCATGGACCGACAGATTGTCATGCTCGGCCAATGCGCCCGTCACATGCAGGCCATGTTCCATGTGGTACAGGACACCCGTGACGGCGGATACAACCTGTACATGGCGCCGGAAATCCGCGCCGTGGTCACGGCCTCCTGCGAGATCATGCGCGCCATCGGCCGCGGGGAGACTCCCGACCTCTCGCAGTTGCAGCCCCTGCTGGACAAGTCCGACCGCAAGCTGGAGGAGCTGCGCAGCAGCGGCGTGACCAAACGGTTCTCCGTGCGCGAACTGGTACAGGTCCTGGCGTTCTACCGGTGCGTGCAGCAGGTCGGCGAAGACCTGCAAACCGCGCTCGGCAAGAAAAACGCCTCCCCGCACAGCTAGCGCGCACCGTTCAGACAGGTACAATCCGTACCGGATTTGCAACGGAAACACGGACGTATCCGGCCCTTCGTTGACAGGTTTGCCGCAGTCGGCATATGCTGAGCGATACACCGGCGTGCTTGGGTGGCGAAAAGGCCGCCGGATTGCTCCGGAACCGCAGAAAACGACAGGCGGTCACCCCGGATTAACGGATTTTCATGGAAAAACAAATTGGCGACATGCTTGACCGCATGCTCCAGCGCAAGGGCGCGGGCACGGGGTTCAGGCTTGCGCAGCTTTGGCGCAACTGGGATATGGTGATGGGGGATGAGCTCAGGCACCTTGCCATACCCATTGGCCATCGCAAGAGCACCCTGATCATCGGGGCCGAAGACAACATGGCGCAGCAGGAGCTGACCTACTTCACCTACGAGATCATCGAACGCGTGAACGCGTTTCTGGACGAACCATTTTTTGACAAGGTGCAGGTGGACCTGCTTCTGGGGAAACCAGCACTGGACGAGATCGAAATGCCGGCCATCGAGCCCTACGTTCCGGCACTGCCACCGCGACCGGAACGCCTTGGGGCCCTGCTCGGCAAGCTTGATCCAGCTTCGCCGGTAACCCGCTGCTACGAGAAATATGTCCGCATGTACGAAAAAACTGACGGGCAGCGAACAGACATGAAGGAGATAACAGATGAGCGACACCCCGACCGCTGAAACCCTCAACCCTGCTGACAAGCCTCTTGACAAGATGACCGTCAAGGAGCTGCGCGAACTGGCGAGCGCCAATTTTCCCCAGATCAAGGGTATCTCCAGCCTGAACAAGGCCCCACTCATTGCAGCCATTGAAGACGCCATGCAGGGCGGCACTGCTCCCGCTCAGCCCTCTCCGAAGGCCGCTCCCAAGGCAGCCCCCAAAGCTGCCAAGCCCGCGAAGAAAGCCAAGGAAGCAGCCCCCAAGACCGCAGTACGCCTGCCCGCCTTCAAGGCTGACGACTGCTCGGCCACCACGCCCGCAGGCAAGGCCAAGGCCAAGATCCAGTTCCTTCGGGAATTCCTGGCCGAAACCAAGGACGCAGCCACCCGCACGGCGGCCCGCAAGAAAATGAAGCGTCTGAAGAAGCTTACCCGCCGCCTTGGTGCCGCCGGTCCCATTGACGGCGTTGCAGATGAAGCCGCTGCCGAGGCAGCCCCCGAAAGCGCCGCCGAATAGTCGGCCCAAAATGCGCTTGACTTTATCGGCACTGTTCCATAAAAGTGCTTCTCCGCTGCAGGGCTCTGCCCGATAGCGGAAACGACCACGCGTCCCCATCGTCTAGCCTGGCCCAGGACACCTGCCTTTCACGCAGGCGACAGGGGTTCAAATCCCCTTGGGGACGCCACGAATGCAAAAGCCCTGATCGCAAGATCAGGGCTTTTTGCGTTTCACCACACAAAAAGACAAAGCCCCCCTATGAGGGAGCAGGCTATATTTAGACATTTCAACAAGCACATTGCAACTGCTCGCTATTAATTTTCATTCTCTGAAAGCTGTACCACTCCATCTAACAACCCATATTATAAGGATCTCCTGTTGAGAACTGCCCCACACCTACCCAACACACCAACTTGTTAATAGACAATAACCAATACATATGGCATTTCCCAAAAAAAGGAGTTCATACATGGGGACAGCTACTCAATTTTCATTTAAAATTAAAGACAAAGATTTTTCTTTTTCAAGCATTTCAGGTGAAGTCCTTGAAGTTAGCAACACATCAAACGTTGAAGTTTCTTCAACATCTTCAGATGAATACAGCCCACTAAGCGGTTGGCAAAAAGTCCCAAAAATACAAAGCAAAACTGTTAACAAATGCAAACTATGGATAAAAACTGACGACGACCATGAACACTCAATCAACATTGAAGGATTCAATGTCCCCGTGCGAGTCGGCCACAAAGTCACAATCGTATACTTTACATCGCAAAGCGGAACAAAACTTGCTTCAATTTATAATCATAAAACAAAACAACAAATTGAATTTTTTGACGGAAATGATATAAAAAAACTCTATGCAATCCCATTTGGCCTTCTTTATCCTGTAATTGGCGCGCCAATTTTGTTTTTTATGTTCGCAAAAAGCAATATTACAATAGCCAGCTTGCTATTTATTACATGCCTTGTAGGAGGGGTAACATTAATAGGACTCACAAACGCAAAAGCATGGAAAGACGTTGATGTGGAATATTACGCTAATTTGGAGAACTATTTAGGAAAACTACGTCTTTAGAATTCACTCACACATTTTGTTTTTTTAATATCCCTTATAAGCTCCGCTACGAAACCACCAAGGACTCACATCTTAATTCCCCTCGCCTTTTGGCATAAGGATTTTGACATAAAGTCAATAATTCAGCAAAAAACGAAGTCATTTCACCGCTGGACAGACCACGAACGCAAAAAGCCCTGATCGCAAGATCAGGGCTTTTTTGCGTTTCCCCCCCGCCGCTCTCCCGCACTTTTCCACAACTGCCATGTTCCCTTCAGGGCAAGCAACAGTGCCGGACTCCGGATCTGCCTTACATTATGGTCACCCTCGTCATCGGGCAATTAATTCTTTTACAAGCCCCCCCCATGCTGCAGGCGACAGCACATTGCAAAGACACCGCCGTCCAGTCATCGCATT
>QKEJ01000038.1 GCA_003252375.1 Halodesulfovibrio sp. | reverse complement strand
GAACCCGCATGGTCCAGCGCCATATCGGGCCCGGATACAAGGAACTGCCCCAGCATTGGGAGCGGCAGCGCATCCTGTAAATAACTCCAGCCGCCATACCGGCGAATCTCCTGTGCAATGGACTCTGCGGCAGAGCGCGCCGTGGCGGTGAACGCACGCAGCTCCCCCCCCTTCGCCATCTGGGCCGAGGCTTCGGGAGAAACAGGTTCCATCCCCAGATAGGGGGCCACACTCACGCCGGACAGGGCGACGCCAAGTGTGCCGATCTGCTGAATGATGGAGCCGGATAGAATGCGACGGGCCGAAGCCGATGGGTCCATCCAGTTCAGCACCGGGCGTTCCGGGGTTCCGCAATAGAGATAGGCAAACCGCCGGGAGACTCCGTCAATACCGCGAACATCACCCGTAGCCGCCCATCCGTATTGCGGCAGAGGCAGGCCGGAGATATCCCGTAATCTGGGCTGGGGCAGGAGCCCCTGACGGCGCAGGGTTTCGAGGGACGCATCATCAATGCGCACGGCCTGCCACTGCTCCTGCACGTCCGGCAGCAGCGCCCATGCTTCACGGGGAATCTCGATCTGACAGTAAATGCCCTGGTATTCCGGCTTGGCGCGGGCCGAGAGAAAGAAATCCGCCCCCCGTCCGGTTGCCGCAGGCACAAGCACGTCACCCATGATCGCGCCGGCCGCATTGGCCTCTTTGAGCAGCCTGCCGAAATCCTTTTCCCCACCGGCGTATTTGCTGAAGGCATACTGGACCGTATCGGCGCCAAGTGCCTGTGTTCCCGAAATATCGTAGCCCCATACACCGCCCGATTCCCGGACCGGAGCAATGATCAACCCACGGAACCCCATGCGCTGAAACTGCCGCCAGAACTCCGGATGCTGCAGGCTTGTGAAGAGCGGCGTATTGCCGGATGTAAGGACGGATGCCGGATGCATGGTGAACCAGACCGGCGCTTCGGTCAGCAGCTGTTCCGGTCGAGGCGTCACGGAAGGCGATATCCACGGAATCGTCGCCCCCGAGACAATGCGGCCAAGATCCTGCGACGCCCGCAGCATGGACTGCTTTTCAAGCCACTGCATATATCCGGGATCGGCACGCATCTCAGTGGGTGAATCATCCACCGCAGGCGCCTTCACGGACCGACCGCCATTGCACCCGACAAGAACCGGGGTCACAAGGACGAGCAAGACCAGAACCATCAGCCGAAAAACAGTCAACCGCATCAACAGACCTCCATGACGATTGTTCCGGGAACAAAATTCCGGAACACGCATCGTGCTATACTGCATGTCGGGGCATAAGAAAAGAATCACGGCTCCCCCATTCCGTGCTCTCCGGTTGACCCTGAGGCCCGGTCAGGCTATTGGCCCCTGAATACGTTGCCATGCGGTGCCCCCGCACCGTTTCCCCTCTTTTCCGTCCTGCCGGGCAGGACCGCAACCACGGAGAGCACATGTCCAAGTTTTCAACCGACGATTTCATCATGGAAAAGATAGACATCGATAATCCGGAGGACCGCATGGTCTTCGGGGCTCCGAAACAGCAGGAGCGCTTCCAGCCCGACAGCGGACGCATCATCTTCATCGGCATGCCCGGGAGCGGCCGTCTGGAACTGGCCGAACGGGTGGCCAAACGCCTCGGCATGCGCATGCTGGCCCCTGAATCCATCGCGTCGGTCGCCGAGCTTGAAACCCTGTGCGCCAAACCGGGGGTCGTGCTCGTGGTTCCCTGCGACGCCCTGCGCAACGAACCCGTGCGGGCTGCGCTGCGCGATAACGGCAAGGTGTTCTATCTCATGGCCGAAGTACTGCGCATGGCCCACAGGCTCAATCAGACCTCCGAACCGGAACGGGAAGCCATTTCCGCCCTGTTCGTCGAGATGGAGCCCCTGTGCATGATGACCCTGCACTTCATCCTGCAGGCATGGAAGGAGCCCGAGGAAATCGTGGATAACGTTTTGGAAATGCTTGGCCTTCCGGCATAGCAGGCAACCATTTTACGCCATGCGCGCGTAGGGGTGCAGGTCGGCCCTGAGAAACCGGTCCAGCTCCCCTGCCTGCGCCGTCTCCGTCTCCGGAAAGAGAATGGCCATGACCGGATACTGCTTCCAGTCAATGCAACGCACTTCGCAAACCTTGCCGAACAGGGCGGCAAGGCCCTCACAATCCACCCCGGACACCGCATCCGCCCGAACGTCAGCCGGCAATTCGGCAATGGCGATGGACCACATGCGCCCTGCCCGTTCCCGCAGCAGCCGTGGCCAATCGGGGCGCACATTCTCCAGGAAGCATGCATACGGCGAAATGCCCCATGCATGATACGCCACATCGGTGGTACACCAGCCCGCAAACCGCATCGGATTCACCTCGATGGGCACAGGCTGCCCTGCATAGGGACCGGATGCCGCCACACGCAGTTCCAGATGCACGGGAAAATTGCGCAGTCCGGTCTGTTCGCCCATGCGCGTCAGAAACTCCATGAAAGGCCCGAACCAGACAGTCATGATATCTGCCGAGGTGGTGTATATGCGGTCGGACACATCCTTTCCGGATGCAAAGACGTGGTGGAGGATATTCACGATGACGGGCGTCCCCTGCTCGTCATAGTAGGCGTCCACCGCGTACTCCTCCCCCTCGATGCAGGCTTCGATGATGAACCGGGACCCATCCATGACGGCATCGGGATAGATGCCTTCCACGGCGGCCAGCTCCGCCTCCAGCCCCGCGACCACTGCGGGCCACTCCTCCGGGCTGTCGATGCGGTGCACCCCCATGCTGAAGAATCCCACAGCAGGTTTTATGATGCAGGGCATAGGAAGGGTTGAGGGATCAATGGAGCCCAGTTCGGACAGGGAGGCCGCACGAAAGCGGAACTCCGGGTAGACGGAACGCAACGCCTCCCGGAACAGGACCTTGTCCTTGCACAGGGCGATCATGCCGGGCAGGGGAGTCTGCGGCAGATGCGCATCGACCCAGCCGATGGCATTCTCCGAATTGCTGTACAGGCGCCCTCCCCGGGCGTAACGGGCTGCAAATGCGGTTTCCGTCTGCAACACGCGGGCATCCGGCCCGAAGACCTGCCGCGCCATGGCGTTATCCAGCACCGGCCATCCGTGTTGCAGGATCTCCGATTTCAGGAATT
The DNA here is from genome assembly GCA_003252375.1 of Halodesulfovibrio sp. GTDB lineage: Bacteria > Desulfobacterota > Desulfovibrionia > Desulfovibrionales > Desulfovibrionaceae > Halodesulfovibrio. The sequence goes on along the minus strand of QKEJ01000038.1, from coordinate 71,197 downwards.
CGGACACATACGGTTTTTCCAGAATGATCATGCCTTCTCCCGTTGGTATGCTGTCAGATATTCGTCATTCATACGCGTAAAGCGGACGGCCGCCAACATGTGATGATGATTATTCCTTGAACGGCGCGACATGCACGGCAATGGCAGGATTCTTGCTTTGATGCGCGCATGAAGTACTCACCATTCTACACACAGAATCTCGGACTCATGGCCGCCCGCAAGCAGCCTGCCGCTGCGTGGCTCATCGCATCACAGCCCGATCTTGCGGACGTGGATTCTCGCATGGGAATGAACCGGTGGGAATCGCTGGATTTTCGTCTGAAAAACGGACGGTACATCTTCGAGGCCATGCCCCCGGCCACCTTCTACCAGTCCTGGCTGCCTCGTGAGCAGACGACTGCCGACGTGACCTTCATCATCGGCTCCAACATCGGATATGGCATCAACCACCTGCTCACCAACACCAAGGACTCGCACAAGGTCTACGTCCTGGAACCCGACCCGGAGGTTCTTGCCGCCTGTCTCGGACAGACCGACTACCGCCCGTACATTGAGGCCGGAAAGCTCACCTTCCTGCCCCCCACACGCGCACTGCTGCAGCAGACCATCCGTTCCTGCGACGTCCAGTTTCTGTTCGGCCGCATTCACCTGCGCGCCGACATGCCCAGCCAGCAGATAGGCCCCGAATATGCCTACTGGGCCCGCGAATGCAAGGAGATGCTTGAACATCTCAGCGTGGAACTGGGTACCCTGCGCCGGGCACAGGACATCATGGTGGGGAACGAACTGCACAACTTCCGCAGGGCCCTTGCGGACGGTACCGTCAATCCCCTGGCAGGCTGCGGCGCTGGCATCAAGGCCGTTCTTGTGGGAGCCGGTCCCTCGCTGGCCGAAAATGGCCCCAAGCTGGCGGCCATGCAACACTCCGCACTCATCGTCACCGCTCTGCAGACGCTCACCTCCATGCAGCGGGTCGGTGTACGGCCGCATCTCTGCATGGCCATCGACTTCAGTGACGGCATGCTCAATATTTTTGAAAGACTCGACCCTGAATGGTGCCGCGACATTCCGCTCATCTACTCCACCAAGCTCAACCCCGATGTCGTGCGCAAGTATCCCGGCCCCACCATTCCCCTCTGGACCGTGGGCGGCCTTGCCACCTTCATTGCCGGCAAGGGTGATCTGGTCCTTGACGCGGCAGGGAACGTCTCTGTCGCCCTCATGCGCCTGCTGCACTGGATGGGCGTGCGCGACTTCCTCCTCGTGGGACAGGACTTTGCCTGGCGCGATGCCCAGACCCACTCCGAGGGCCACCACTGCACCAATTACAGTGGCAATTTCATCGAGATCAAAGACCTGGACGGCAATCCCATACGGACAAGCATGCAGTACCTGACCTCTGCCCGGGAAATGGAGCAGGACATCAAGCAGTTGAAGCTCAACGTGCACAACGTGTATGGCGGAGGCTACGTGCTCGGGTCCGCTCACAACACCACCCTGGACGAGGCCATGAACGCCGGATTGCTCACCTCCGACGGTCCGGCGCTCGAGCTCTACCGGCTGCGCATGCTGCAGGCCCGCACCGGGTGCGAGCAACCCATCTTTGAGGAACGTGGTCCCAGCTGGCGCACCTCGCTGCGTCATGCCCAGAAGCGGCTCGACAAGCTCTTCAAAAAATCGGACCGCAACTACGGCGAAATCCGCTCCATGTTCAACAGCCTGCACATGTTCCTGCGACAGGACCCCATCTACATGCCCTATCTGTACAACGAAGTCATGGATGTGGCCGGGCTGCGCGATGCCGTGAAGCGATACGGTCCCAAGGAGATGGCGACCTTCAGACAGCTTTCCAAGCGGGTCATGGAAAAGGTGGAATTCATGGATTACGCATTGGGTTCCCGGTCGCTGGAAGCGTATCGGGCTGCCTAACAACACGCTGCACACGTGTCAGGCGGGAATGTCCCCTTGCTGGGAGGCATTCCCGCCTGTATTCTTTGTTGCGTCCGTACGCATTCCGTCCCCATATCCGACACGAAAAGGAGAACTCCATGTCAGTGATCGCGGAACTGTCCATGTTTCCCATGGACAAGGGAACCAGTGTCAGCCCCTTTGTGAAACGGGTGCTGGGCGTCATACAGGCAAGCGGCATCTCCCATCAGCTCAACCCCATGGGCACCGTGCTGGAGGGAGAATGGACCGAGGTCATGGCGGTCATAGACCGGTGCTACTCGGAACTCGCAGAGGATTGCGACCGCATCTACATGACGCTGAAGGTGGATGCCCGCAAGGGACGCACCAACGGCATGCGTAGCAAGGTGGCGGCGCTGCAGGGCTAGATTAGTCCCGGGCGTCCAGCGACACGCATTCGCGTGCGGCTCCATCTCCTGCCGCCTGCACGGTGGCTACGACCTCCTGCTCGATGACCAGCATGGTCCGCCACGGACCGTAATGATAACGGCGATAGGCAAGCACGGACAGCGCCACCACATACACGGTGAATATGGCCCAAAGCACGCTGAGGCCGGGGTTGAAGAGCTCCTGCACCGCATAGAGCGGTGCCGCCAGCAACACCAGTGCGGACCCGGCCATGGCCCACATCACGTAATGGGTATCGCCCGCGCCCCGGACAGCCCCGAAATAGATCAGCGCCATGGAGCTGAGCACGCTGTACCCGGCCACAAAGCGCAGCAGCACCACACTCTTGGCCTGGACCACGGAGAACCATTCCGCACTCATGTTGGTGGGCTGGAACACGCTGAGCAGCCATTCCGGCACCACGATGAAGAGAATGGCCATACTGCCCATCCAGAGCAGGGCCACATGCAGGGTGTTGGTCGTGGCGCGCGCCGCCTCGTCCGGCCTGCCGCGCCCCATGGCCTGCCCCACAAGCGTGGAGATGGCGATATTCAGCCCTATCATGGGCAGAAAGGCCACGGTATCAAGGGAAAAGACGATATTGGATGCCGCCAGTTCCACCCTGCCGAGCCGCCCCACGATGAAGATGAAGAAGGCCACGGCAAAGAGGTCGAAGAACCCGTTCACTCCGCTGGGCAATCCGAACCGCATCATCCTCTTGAAAAGCTCAGGGTCAAAGGCCCGTGCCCGCAGTACGGCGAAATCGCAATCGTTTTCCCGCGTGAAGACCAGCAGGCTGTACATGACCACCTGCATGCCCCACGAGGAAACCGTGGAGATGCCGGCCCCGGCTATCCCCATCTCCGGAAAGGGCCCCACGCCGAAGATGAGCATGTAGTCGAGGGGAATATTAATGACCGTGGCGATGATGTTGACCACCATGTTTGGCTTGGTGATGCCCCGGCCGGAAAAGAAGCAGCCGATGCAGGTGGCCATGAGCGCCAGGCCGCTGCCCATGGACAGGATGCGGAAATAGACCACCTCCTGCCTGAAGACGGACTCGGTGTGCCCCACAAACCGGAAAAGCGGTTCGGCCACCAGCGACATGGACGCCAGAATGGCCATGCCGATCAGCGAAAAATAGATGGCCTGCCACAGGGCGGCCCCGACCCTGTGCCGGGCGGCTGCGCCGTGGTACTGGGCGATGAAGACATTGGCGTAGCTGCCCACCCCGATGAAGAACAGCAGGAAGGTCAGATTGGCCATGGCCGCAGGCATGCAGGCCGCAATGGCATCCGGGGAATAATGGCTCAGGAAGACCCGGTCCGTGAATTCCATGAGGGTGGTGGACCCGAGACTGACCACGAGTGGCAGCCCGACGTTCAGGACGTCCTTGTAACCGTTGGGTTCACGCCACCGTTGGCTGAAAGAGAATGACACGGGGATTCCTCCTCACACAGAGAGATGGACAGGAAGGCTGCACGACGCACCGTGCAGGGAAAACAGGGAATCGAGTGCACTACACCCGTCCCCACCCAGCGTCAATAGACAGTCCTGCATCGACTCGTACGGTACAGACAGCTTTTCCTTCACTTGCGATACGATTCACCGTATAAGGCCCCATGCGTCATTCCTACCCCGTCACCCAGCATCTGGCGGCCGTTCTGCCCCTTCTCCTCGTGCTTTGCGTCATTACGATGACCATCGGCACATCCGAATCCGTCGTGCCTTTCTTCCGCGCCTACCGCGAAGCACATCCGTCCCTCACGCACGGCATGCGCCTGCTTACGGACTGGGGCAACCCGCTGCTCTACGCAGTCTACGGAATCATTCTGCTTGTTGCACGCAAACGGAGCGATGCCAAGCTTACCCGGTTCGTCATTGCCTACATCGTGGTGCAGCTTGCCGTTTCCTTTCTGCTGGTGCGCGTTCTCAAGATCGCCATAGGCCGCCCGCGCCCCGGCGTTTCGGGACTGTATGAGCCGTGGTCGCTGCACTCGGGACACAATTCCCTGCCTTCGGGCCATACCGCGGAAATCATCGGCGCCACGATACCGTTGACCTTTTTTCTCCGGAGTCTGACAATGCCGCTGCTGCTCGGATGCTATGCAGCTCTTGTCGGATTCTCACGCGTCTATCTGGAAATGCACCATACCAGCGACGTTTTCTTTGGCCTGCTTCTGGGCAGCCTTGCTGCCTATGTCATTCACACCATATGGAACAGGGATTGAGATGACCGATTCTCCCGAACGTCCTTCAGGAAACGACTGGCCCATCGGGGCCGACAACGATAGCGCCTCTGCGGAGCCTTCGCCCGGCACGCAGCAGGCCTCCGCATCCGTGGCCGAACTGGCTGCTGACTCCGCGACCGCACCAAAGGCGGAAACCGCCTCGGATCATGACACGACCGCCGATGCCAAGACCGCTGTCCCGTCCGAAGCGGAAGTCATCCCCAAGGGGGTGCTCGGCCACGGTTTCGACCTGCTTTCCTACCTGCCCTACCTGGTGCTCTTCGGCATCATCGCCCTGCAGACATGGTTCACGCTGGACAACCGCGCCCTGTGGTTCTCGGATGAAATCCGCTACGCCAACGTGTTTGAGCATGTCCTCAACGCCAAGAAGTGGATCGTGCTCTACCTGAACGGCATTCCCTACCCGGACAAGCCGCCGGTCTACTTCTGGTTCCTGCGCGCCCTCTATCCTCTTACCGGAGAAGCCTCGCCCAAGCTCTTCATGATCGGCGCCGCCGCCTCCGGGCTGCTCTTCACCTGGGTGACCTATCTGCTCGCCCGCGTCATGGGCGAAGACAGACGCACGGGACTTGCCGCAGGGCTGGTCCTCGTTTCCACCTTCTTCACGGTGGGCATGATGCACTACTCGCGCATGGACCTGCTTTTCGCCACCTTCATCACCCTGTCCCACCTGTGCCTTTACAAGGGCTGGCAGAAGGACAGCGCGTTCGGCTGGATCATCCTCGGCTTCCTGTTTGCGGGTATCGCCACGCTCACCAAGGGACCTCTGGGAATCGCGTTCCCGGTGCTCTCCACCATCCTGTTCGCACTCTGGCGTTTCCGCCTGAAGCGTCTGCTCGGCTGGGATGTGGCCATCGGATTCGGCATCATGACCGCGCTCTGCCTGTCATGGGTCGCGGCTGCCTACTTTACCGAAGATCATGATTACCTGCGCAACATCTTCCAGCAGCAGATCATCAAGCGCGCCACGAACACGTGGCACCACGGGCAGCCGTGGTGGTTCTACTTTGCCACCCTGTCAGCCGTCATGCTTCCCTGGACCCTCCTGCTGATCACGGTTCCGTGGGAGCGCCTCTTCCAGGGACGGTTCTACAAGAACCTGTGGGCCTCCAGACAGCCGGAACGCATGGGCATTGCCTATCTGTGGATTACCCTGCTGTCCGGGTTCACTCTGCTCTCCGCCGTCAGCATCAAGCTGCCCGTCTACCTGCTGCCGCTCTTCCCGCCGCTGGCCATCATCTGCGCCCGGGGCATCCTGCGGCTTACGCCCAAGCGCTGCCGGCTCATGTTCCGCCTCTTCGCCCTGCTCTTCGCCGCCATCGCGGTCGGCCTGCTGGTTGTCGAATTCATCCAGAATCCCTTCCATGTTGACCTGGTCGGCTGGGAATACCTTGCGGGCGTCGCCGCCCTCTCCGCAGCCGCCCTGTGGTTCGGAGCCCCCCGCCGGGCAGAAGGCGGCCTGCTGCTGCTCGTTGCCTGCGTCACGGCCTTCATCCTGCCCCTTGGCACCATAACAGCCCCGGCCATGGACAAGGTCATGAGCCCCAAGGCGCAGGCAGCCGTCATGCACAGCTACATGCAGAACGGCTTTGCTCCCGCCAGCTACCGCATATACTCCGGCACCTATTCCTACTACGTGAAGGCGAACATCTTCGAGACCAACGAATGGGACGAACTGGACGCCTTTGTTGCCGAACATCCTGATGTGGTCGTGGCCATCCGCCGCAAGCACTGGGATGAGTGGCCCAACAGGCCTGCAGGCATGGAGGTGGTGCATGCACAGATGCTGGTGGACCCCAAGCCCTCCAACGAATATCTGCTGGTTGTCCGCCGTGCTGCCCCCGAACTGGCGCAGCCCGTTGAGGCGGTCGCTCCTGACGAACCGATTGACTCCGGGGACGCATCCGGTGCGGCTGCCCCGGACGCTCCGGTGGTCCCGACCATCACGGACAATGCGGCCGAAGCCGCGCCTCAGACTGTTCCGGTCCAATAGTACTGGCGTTCCGAAGAACTGCTCCATTCCCGCATACAAAAGGGGACATGCCGTGGCATGTCCCCTTTTCTCTTGCATTGTGATGGACCGGACAGCCCATGCGTCATGTACGCTGTACAGACCTCATTACCCAAGAGTCCATCGCACCAGCTGCGGCAGGTTGGCGAGATCGGAACAGATGGTGAAGCCCGCCTCACGCATGGCCTGCAGCTTGCCGACAACGCCGCCGGTCTTCTCGTCCAGAATGGCCCCGGCATGACCAAGTCGCTTGCCGGGCGGAGCCGTGCGGGCGGCAATGAAGGAAATGACGGGCTTCTCGAAACCGGTCTCGCGCACATAGCGCGCCAGTTCCTCTTCCGCCGAGCCGCCCACCTCGCCAAGGACAAGCACGGCATGGGTATTGTCGTCATCCCTCACCTGGTCGCACAGGGCAATGAAATCGGTCCCGATGAAGGAGTCGCCACCTATGCCTACGGAAACGGACTGCCCGATGCCTGCGGCGGAGAGCCGGGCACAGGCCTCATAGGTCAGGGTTCCGGAACGCGAGAATACGGCCACATGCCCCGGTTCAAACACGTTCCCCGGCATGATGCCGATCTTGGTCTGACGGGGCACGATGATTCCGGGCGTGTTGGGCCCCACCACACGGGTGGGCGACGGGGGAATATTCTTCAGAGCCGAAAGCATGGCCGCCTGGGCAATCCCCTCGGTTATGCAGACCACCCACGGAATTTCCTCTGACGCAGCTTCGGAAACGGCATCCGGAGCAAACGGGGCGGGCACGAACACGATGGAGGCATCGATACGGTGCTGCCTGCAGGCCTCGTGCACGGAGTCGTACACGGGCACCCCCAGCACGTCACCGCCCCCCTTGAAGGGCGTGACCCCGGCCACGATGCGGGTGCCAAAGGACTGCATCAGCTGCACGTGACGCTGGGCCACCTTGCCGGTTATGCCCTGCACCAGCACGTTGGAACCGGCGCCCAGCCCCAACCCGTCGCTGCGCCCGGAACGAATGAAGGGGACAGCGGCCGTGGGCTGCGCCTCTTCCGTAAAGGGAAACTCGATGACCGGTACGTCCGCGGGCTTGATGCGCCTAAGGTGGTCCAGCGCCTCGTGCATCTCAGAAGCGATGAAGATATCCGGATGCGCCGACGTCCGGAGCAGCTCCCTGCCCTCTTCCGATTCGAACCCGGCCATGCGCACCACCAGCGGCTTGGCGGACCGCTTGCCGTCAAGCACCGCAAGCAGCGCACGGGCCACCTCGGCGCACGAGACAATGCCGCCGAAAAGATTGATGAACACGGCCCGGACTCCGGCATTGCGGAACAGCAGATCCAGCGCCCGCTGCATGCGTTCCCGGTTGGCCGCACCGCCAAGGTCCATGAAATTGGCAGCGCTCAGACCGTTGAAATTGAGCAGATCCATGGTGGCCATGGCAAGCCCGGCACCGTTGACCAGAATGCCCACCCAGCCCTTGAGCTCCACGTAGCTGAGCCCGGCCTCGCGTGCCAGGGTTTCCTCGGGGGAATGGTGTTCCGGGGTATAGAAGCGCTCCAGCGTGTCGGGACGCATGTCCACCACGTTGTCATCCAGCTCGACCTTTCCGTCCAGCGCCAGCCACTGGCCATCGCCGGTGAGCACAAGCGGATTGATCTCGGCCAGAAGCAGGCCGTTGTCGCGCACGGACGCGTAGAGCCTTGTGGCAAGATCGCGGAATCCGGCCCAGTGGGCCTTGTCCACGCCCAGTTCAAAAAAGGCGGCGCGCAGGTGGTGCTCATGCAGTCCGGCGTCAATGGGAACGCGCTGCACAAGGGGGCGGGCCTGCTCCGAAGCGTTTTCCACCTCCATGCCGCCTGCGCGGCTGGTGGTGAGCAGCAGGTCCTTGCGCTCCCGCGAGAGCATGAAGGAGAGGTAGCATTCCTTGCGGATATCCGTTGCCGCTTCCACACGGATGAAGGGGACGGCATGCCCCTTGATGGTCATGCCGAAGATGGCCGAGGCGCATTCCCTGAATGCGTCGGGCGTTTCGGCCCGCCGGATGCCGCCCGCCTTGCCGCGTCCCCCGGCAAGCACCTGCGCCTTGAGGTACCAGGGGGGACGTATGGCGGCAGGTACCGCGATGGTGTCGGGCGTCAGCAGGACACCCTGGGGAACATGAATTCCGGCCTCCTCAAACAGCTGCTTGCTCAGATGCTCGTTCAGGAACATGGTTCTCCGTCCGGTGGTGAATGGTTACTGCATCACGGCATGGGCCGTCTGGACCGAATCGTTCTCCCGCGGAGCGAACATGGCATCGGGTGCCACAGGCGCTGGTGTCCGGTCAGTACCCGGCTAGTATCCGGCCTCCTCATTTATCAGCACTATGCGTATCCGTCCCTTGGGGAAGGATTTCTCCGTAATCGTCCAGACATTGCAGATCCGGTCCGGGCTAGAACAGTCCATGCAGCGCGAGGTCTGCCTGCACGGAGTATTCTTGTTCAGGCGCATGGCGTTGACCGGAGCCACGTATTCCTTGATGCGGGCCATGGCGTCCTGCACCGTGTCCACGATCTTGTTCCGCCCGATGAAGAGCACCACGTGGTTCGGCCCGTAGTTGATGCCGCCCACGCGGTTGCCGATCATGTCCAGATTGACCAGCTTGCCGCACTCCGTGACGGCATTGGTGCCGGTCAGGAACACGTCTGCCAGCAGGGAAAGCCTGCGACGGGCCAGCACCTCCTCGCGTGACAGCGAGGAATCGAAGGTGTCGATGACCTCCAGGGCCGCATTCTCCCGCACGGCCTCCACGATGCCCGTATCCACAAGCGTTCTGGAACCGCCAAAGGAAACCGTCTTGGCATCCTTCAGCGTCGGCAGGATGGTCCCGAGAAACAGTTCCCCGGCGGCCTTGGCCGAATCGGCCACATACACCTCGAAATTATTTGCCTCCAACGCCTGCTTCACGTCGGCAAGGCGCAACGCCCAGTACGTATCGACCGGGCCGTCCGTCTTTGCGGTGACCACACGGGTATCTATGACAACCTTCTTCGGATCATTCTTGCGGGACATATTTTCTCCTGAATATTGGCTATTGCTGCGGGGGGATATGATAGGGAATCTTCTGCTCGTACCCTTCAAGACGCTCCTGCCATTCCTTGAGCTGCGGTTCCGTCAGGCCGGCTCTCCTGCCGAGCGACAAGGCCTGCGTCTGGACTTCAATGGCATCGGCGAACATCCCGTCCGCAGCATAGGCGGCGGCCAGGGTATCGTAGTATCCGGGCACCGGATTCGGCACCAGCCCGATGGCCTCCCTGGACAGCCGCACGGCCCTGTTGCCGTCCCGGATATCATCCTGCGGGCAGGTGGCAAGGAACCAGGCCACTTCGTTAAGCACATAGGGATCCACATTGCCGAGGGTGTAGGCCGAATTCATATCCGTGGCGGCATCCGTGTACCGGCCCATGGCGACCAAGGTATAGGCCCGGCCAATCAGCAGCTTGATCGAATCGGGATGGGCAGAGATGCCGGCCGTAAAATCGGCTAGAGAATCATCGTATCGCTTGAAGGCACGCAGCACATTCCCCCGGTTCACCAGCGCTTCGGCATTGCCGGGATCAAGCACAATGGCCCGGGAAAAATCGGACAGGGCGTCGTCGTAGTGGTCAAGGGCAAGGCGCACCATGCCCCGGTTGTTGAAGAGCGCCGGGGAATCCTGTGCCACCACGATGGTATCGGTGAGTACCTGCTCGGCCTTGGCGTGCAACCCGTAGGTATGCAGGAGCAACCCGTACTCCATGCCAAGGTCCGCATTCTGCGGGGCAAGTCCCACGGCCTTGGCGAACCAGTCCAGTGCGGCAGGCAGGTCGCCCCGCGCCAGCTGCACCTCGGCGAGGTTTCGGGCCGCTTCCCACATGCCGGGTTCCAGATGCAGGGCCTTGTTGAAATCTTCCTCGGCCGGCGCAAGCTGACGCAGCATCATGTAGGCGGAACCGCGCATGAGCCACCCACGGGCGTTCGTATCATCAAGGGAAACGCTCCGGTCGGCAGCATCCAGTGCCGGGCCGGGGCTGTCGAGATTCAGTTCGGCAAGGGCGAGATAGGTAAATGCCTGCGCCAATTCCTTGTCGGTGAGCATGTCGGATTGCGAGTCCGCTGTGGCCTGCTCCTTGAGGGACTCCCACTGCGCCGCTTCGGCAACGCCCTGCAGTGCCCCCACATCGGGACGTTTTACCGCCATTGCCCCGGCGACGGCAGACAGGAGCATGGCAGAGCACAGAGCGCAAGCGACAAGACAACGGACGAACGGACGGACGTATCTAGAATCCATAATGAGTGTACTGCTTTTCCTTGCGGTTGATGCATTGGATGTAGCGATAATTCCCCTTCACGTGCGCCTCCTCAAGCAGGCGATGGCCCAGCCCGACGCACCGGTCGCAGGCGTCGATGGGAATCTGGATGCCCACGCTCAGGGGATTCACGGTGGACCATGTTTCCACTTTGAGGGTGCCGGAACAGTCCGGACACATGACCACGGACTCCACCTGGCTCTCGCTGATGTTGTCCGTGTCGTAATAGACATCCTTGGTGCGGACGAAGAACTCCCCGCTCACTTCGCCCTGCTTGGGAAGCGCGGGCGGATTGCGGTAGAGATGAAGCATCTCCTCGCACAGCTTCTCGATGTAGGCCGTAACCTGCGGGCTCTGTTCGATGGCTGCGGGATCGTAGTCCGGCTCCGCCACATGCGAATAGTCCAGTCCGGCCATGGCAAGGCAGATGCCGAGATTCACGTAGGGCAAGGCTCCCTGTATGGCATAGCCGCCTTCAAGCACGGCAATGTCCGGGTTGAGCTTCTGGTTGAGCTGGGCATACCCGCGCGCCGAGAGGTTCATGTTGGTGATGGGGTCGGAATAGTGGTTGTCCTGCCCGGCGGAATTGATGATCAGGTCTGGCTTGAAGTCCTCCAGCACGGGCAGCACCAGATTGTCGATCACATGCAGGAATCCCCTGTCGGAGGTATTGGGCGGCAGCGGAATGTTCAGGGTCCTGCCAAGAGCGTTGGGACCGCCCATCTCGATGGGAAATCCCGTTCCCGGGTACAGGGTACGCCCGTCCTGATGGATGGAGATGAACAGGGTGTTCCAATCATGCCAGTAGATATCCTGAGTGCCATCGCCGTGATGACAGTCCGTATCCACGATGGCCACGCGCAGGGGGCCGTACTTTTCCCGGATGTGTTCGATCATGACGGCTTCAATGTTCACGTTGCAGAAGCCGCGGTTGCCGTGCACCACCCGCATGGCGTGATGCCCGGGAGGACGCACCAGCGCAAAGGCCTTGTCGGCCTCCTTTTCCATGACCAGCTGTGCAGCCCGAATGGCCCCGCCCGCCGAAATCAGATGGGATTTGGTGCAGACCGTCGAGACATCGGGAATGCAGAAATGCACGCGCTCCACATCCTCGCGGGTGGCGATGAGAGGCTTGTGTTCCGTGATGCCCTCTATGTCGAAGAGGCCCTCCTCGCGCAGCTGGTCCTGCGTGTACAGCAGACGCTCCTCGCGCTCGGGGTGCGTGGGGCTGATGGCCCAGTCGAACGCGGGAAAGAAGATGACACCTAGCGACTTGTCTGCCTGCAACATACCGTCACTCCGCTTCGGGCATCCTGCAGGGAAGCCCGTGGTAACACGCCGTGCCTAGGAAGCCTGCGTCAGCTTCGCCTGTACCGCAGCCGTAACCTGCTCAAAAACCTCATCCGGGGACTTGGAGGCATCAATAATGGCAAACCGGGATCGGTTCACGGCGGCCCAGGCAAGGTATCCGTCGCGAATCCTGTGGTGGAACGGCATGGCTTCGGCCTCGAACCGTCCTTCCGTGTTGCATATTCCTTCGGCCAGATTGCGGGACATGGCGCGCTTGAGGCCGATTTCCGGGTCAATGTCCAGAAGCAGCGTCAGGTCCGGCCACAGGCCACGAACGGCAACCTCGTTGAACTGATGCAGCAGCTTGGGGTCCAGCCCCCGCCCGTAGCCCTGATAGACGACGGTGGAGTCGGCATACCGGTCGCAGAGCACCAGCATGCCTTCGTCCAGCGCCGGGCGGATGACCTGCTGCACGTGCTGGGCCCTGTCCGCAAGATAGAGGAAGAGTTCGGCCTCGCCGGTCAGGTCCTTGCTGGCAATGTCCAGCAGGATGGAACGCAGGGTTCTTCCCAGACGGCTGCCTCCGGGCTCACGCGTAAGGACCACGCCGTGTCCCTCTTCCATGAGCCAGTTCTTCAGCCGTTCCAGGACGGTGCTCTTGCCCGACCCTTCCGTGCCTTCTAGAGTAATGAACATTGATCGTCCTTGTGCGTATCGCGAACGGTCTCGCGTTTGGCGTTTTCGGATGCTTCCGGTTCCGGAGTCCGGGCGGGCTTGTACATCTGGCGTCCCAACGTGGGCTGGAACGGCGTCCAGCCTGTATCCACCTCTCCCAGATCGGCAAACAGGCTGCGGGTCTGGGCGAGCTTGGCGTCGATGTTGTCCGCGTAGTGCAGCACCATGGCTTCGGGCGTGGCGGGCAGAACGGGTGATCCCCATTCCTTGGTGCCATGATGGCCCAGCACGAGGTGCTTGAAATGCATGACCAGGGCGGGGTCCAGACCGGACTTGACCAGATAGGGCTCGGCCTTTTCAAGACCGATGCTGATATGCCCGATAAGACGTCCCTCGTCCGTGTAGTCGTTGGCGATACCGCCGGAAAGTTCCCACGCCTTGCCCATGTCATGGAAGATGGCCCCGGCAAGCAGCACCTGCCGGTCCAGTTCCGGGTAATGGTCGCACAGGCGCATGCAGAGCTGACTCACGGACAGGGTGTGCTCAAGCAGTCCGCCGGCAAAGGCGTGGTGCAGATGCTTGGCCCCCACGGCGGTCTTGAAGCGCAGCCCGATCTCCTCATCGCGGAAGACGGCCTTGATGAAACGCATCCACGGCTTGTGGGTAAAGGTGGTGCGGCACAGTTGCAGCAGGTCTTCCATCATGTCGTCGGGATGGCGTTCGGAAGCAGGCATGAAGTCGGCCATATCAAGGCCCGCCAGTTCCTCTTCGCCAAGGATGTGCAGGGCATCCACGTTCACGTCCAGCTGGTCCCGGAACGTGGCAGCTCGGCCGCGTACGGCAACCATCATGCCCGGCGCAAGCGCTGCAAACTGCTGACTGAGTGGGCTCCAAACCTTGGCCCCCACGGTCCCGGAGGCGTCGGCCAACACCAGACGCCAGAAAAGGCCGTTTCTGGCCTGCCCCTGGGTCGCCTGACTCAGGGCAAAGACGGAATGCACCTCATCGTTGGCGGAGATGTCGCGAATGAATTGAGTTTTTTGCATGTTCATCATATCAAAGGGTGGTCTACGGGGCTGCAATGCGGAACGCATTCCGCAGAGAGCCGGATGACATCGGGATTGTGAAGTTTCACGTTACCGTTCCCTGTTTTCTGCGCAGATGTCAATTTCAATCCATGATTTACATGGAGAATGCACTGCGCCACCACATACCGCAACCATGCTGGAAGAATAATGATCATCGCCCTTACCAACGACGACGGCATCCAGGCTCCGGGGCTGCGCGCCCTGTACGCGGCACTCGTGGCCGCTGGTCACACCGTGCACTGCATAGCGCCCGTAACCGAACAATCCGCCGTGGGGCACGCCGTGACCCTTTCCATGCCGCTGCGCGTCAAGGAATTCTCCGAAAACGGTTTCCGGGGCAAGGGAGTTTACGGCACCCCCGTGGACTGCATGAAACTCGGACTCACATGCCTGGTGGACGATAAGCCCGACATTGTGGTTTCCGGCATCAACGCCGGCGCCAACGTGGGCCCGGACATTCTCTACTCCGGCACGGTTTCCGCCGCCACGGAAGGCGCGCACATGGGCTACCCCGCCATTGCCGTTTCCTACGACAACTTCCGGCCGGAAGACCTGACCGCACAGGCCGCCTTTGCCGCCGACCTCATCGGCAACATGCCGTGGACGAACCTGCCGCCCCGATGCGTGATCAATCTGAACTTTCCGGCCTGCTCCATGAAGGACGCCAAGGGACTTCGTGTCTGCCCGCAGACCAGTGCCGTGTGGAAGGACTGGTACGATCACCGCAAGGACCCCCGTGGTTCCGACTACTGGTGGCTCAACGGCGTCATACCGCCCGAAACCGTCGCCATGGGTACGGACCGCGCCCTCCTGACCGAGGGATACATCACCCTTACGCCCCTGCGTTTCGAGTTCACGGACGACGCCACCCTGCAGGCGCTGTCCGTTCTCAACATGGATAACGCACCGGAGTAGGCACGGCCGGGAAATATGCCCCCATGCCCTCCCAGAGGCATGAACCCCTTTGATTTTCTGCACACACATGTGTAAACTCTTCCTGCCTTCGTTGGCGGGGTGTGGTAGTATGCCTGTGTCAGGCTGCGTCCACCCCATATCGTGAAGCCAAGAGGCGTGTCAGCCAGCGCACGCCATTTAGTGATACATTTCGGCACCATTGCACCGCAACGTCCGCAAATTCTGGAGGTATGTATGCCCCTTACCGGCACTAGGGAAATGTTTGCGCGAGCCTACAAGGAAGGCTACGCCGTCGGCGCTTTCAACGTGAACAATATGGAAATCATTCAGGGTATCATGGAGGCCGCCACTGAAGAGCAGTCCCCCCTGATCCTTCAGGTTTCCGCCGGCGCCCGCAAGTATGCCGGTCAGGCTTACATCCGCAAGCTGATCGAGGCCGCCCTTATTGAGAGCGACCTTCCCATTGCCCTGCATCTGGACCATGGGCAGGATTTCGACATCTGCAAGTCGTGCATAGACGGCGGATTCTCCTCGATCATGATTGACGGTTCGCACCTGAGCTTCGAAGAAAACATTGAAATGACCAAGCGCGTGGTGGCCTACGCCCATGACAAGGGCGTGGTTGTCGAAGCGGAACTGGGCCGTCTGGCGGGTGTGGAAGACGAGGTCTCCTCCGAGCACTCCATCTACACCGACCCCGACCAGGCCGTGGAATTCGTTGAGCGCACCGGCTGCGACTCGCTCGCCATCGCCATCGGCACCAGCCACGGGGCCTACAAGTTCACCGGCGAAGCCAAGCTCGACTTCGATCGCCTGGAAAAGATCACCAACATGCTGCCCGATTTCCCCATCGTGCTGCATGGTTCCTCTTCCGTACCGCAGGAGTTCGTGAAGATGGCCAATCAGTACGGCGGCGACATCGGTTCCGCCACCGGCGTGCCGGAAGAACTGCTCCGCAAGGCAGCCACCTTCGGCGTATGCAAGATCAACATTGATACGGACATCCGTCTCGCCATGACGGCCGTTATCCGCAAGTATCTTGCAGAAAACCCTTCCCACTTCGACCCGCGCCAGTACCTCAAGCCCGCACGCGAGGCTGTGAAACTTATGGTCCAGCACAAGATCAAGAACGTGCTGGGTTGTTCCAACAAGATATAGTCGGTCAGGAGACGAACGATGGCTGTAAAACTTGGTATTAACGGATTCGGCCGCATCGGCCGCTACTTGCTCAGACTGCTGGCGGATGACGCCGATCTGCAGATTGCCGTTATCAACGCCCGTGCGGACAACGAATCCCTTGCCCACCTCTTCAAGTACGACTCCGTGCACGGCACCTTTTCGGGTGACGTCGTTGCCAACGAACAGGGTTTCCTGATCAACGGCACGCAGGTGATCGTAACCCGCTGCAAGCAGAATGAGTGGGAATGGGCCAAGTACGGCGTGGATATCGCCGTGGAAACCACCGGCACCATCAAGGACCGTAACGGTCTGGCAGGCCACCTTGCCTGCGGTGCGAAAAAGGCGATCATCTCCGCTCCCGGCAAGGACGTGGACGCCACCATTGTCATGGGCGTAAACGACGACATCTACGATGCCGCCAAGCACGACGTGATCTCCAACGCCTCCTGCACCACAAACTGTCTGGCCCCCGCGGCCAAGGTGCTGAACGATACCTTCGGCGTGGAACACGGCCTGATGACCACCATCCACAGCTACACCATGAGCCAGCGCATTCTTGACGGCTCCCAGAAGGACCTGCGCCGTGCCCGCGCCGCATGCATGTCCATGATTCCCACCACCACCGGTGCCGCCAAGGCCGTGGGTCTGGTGATTCCCGAACTCAAGGGCAAGCTCGACGGCATGTCCGTCCGTGTTCCCACCCCCGACGGCTCCATCGTGGACCTTACCTGCCGCCTCAAGAAGTCGACCACCGTCGAAGAGGTGAATGCCGCGCTGAAGGCCGCCGCCGAAGGCCCCATGAAGGGCAACATGGGCTACTCGGAACTCCCGCTTGTCTCCGTGGACTACATCGGTGACACGCACGGCGGCGTTGTGGACGCCCTGTGCACCAGCGTCATTGACGGCACCCTCGTCAAGCTGATCATCTGGTATGACAACGAGGCCGGCTTCACCAACCAGCTGGTCCGTCTGCTCAAGATGGTCGGCGCATCGCTGTAGATTTGCGCACACCAAAAGGCCCTGCTCCGGCAGGGCCTTTTTTCATGGAAAAACGTCAGGGCGGAGCCATCCGCCGTCCGGTCAGTCGAAAAAGGCCATGGCCCACTGCAGGGATTGCTCGTACGCCTTGACCACGGCCATCTCGGTAATCCCCGCCTCCCGCATGTCCTGCTCGGCCTCGTCCCACTCTGCGCGCTCATAGTGCGAAAGCAGGCGCAGCCATGGGGAATAGGGGCTCTCCTCCCCTTGCAGCGCCGCCACGATCCCCTCATCAAGCGGCATGTCCTTGAGCATATCATCAAGAGAAACGGAAAGCAGGGTTTCCAGCAGCGAGAACAGTCCCAGCAGAAAGAGACTGTCCGGCCTGACGCCGTTGCGGGCATTTTCACCTAAAATCTCGAGAAACTTTCCGCGCTGGGCGGACTGCGAAACCACATGCCGCGACATGGGCGTGGCCTCCAGCTCCGAAAGCACGGTCACGCACAGCCACTGCCTGAGCTTCTGGCTTCCCAAAAGCGCTATGCCGTGCTCCACGCTCTTCACCTTCATGGGCAGAGCAAAGTGGACGGAATTGAGGTAGCGCATGAGCTTATAGACAAGGGAAACGTCCGCACGCAGAATGCCCCCCACTTCATTCACGGAAAACTCGTCATCGGAAATCTGTGACAGCAGACGCATCTTCACCGCCTGCGAGGCCGAAAGCTTCTTTCCCTTCATGAGCTCGGGACGGGAAAAGAAGAATCCCTGAAACAGGTCAAAGCCCATCTTGTGGCACAGTTCGAAGGTCTTCTGGTCCTCCACCTTTTCCGCCAGCAGCAGACAGGGCAAGGTCTTCAGGTCCTTCACGTTGGCATACACGTCCTTCATGGACCGGCCGAGAATCTCCACCTTCACGATGTCGGCCACCTTCAGAAAGACCTCAAGCTCCTTCTGGCCCGTATAATCGTCAACGGCCAGCAGATAGCCATCCTGCTTAAGCTGCAAGAGAGATTTGACCAGCTCCCTGCTCGGCTGCACGGTTTCGAGAATCTCCACACCGCACTGGGCTGCGGGCAGCACCTTGGGAATCTGCTGCTTCAGCAGGTCTGCGGAAAAATTGATCAGTACCTTCTGGTCCGGCTGCAGTACCGGCTGCACAATGGAGAACCCATCGGAAATGACTGTGGAGGTGGCGATGTCAGAGTCCATTTCGCCGGGAAATTTGGATGTATCAGGCGGACGCCTGAACAGAAGCTCATAGCCCCAGATGGAGGATTTGCGGTCGAAAATGGGTTGCCGGGCCACCAGCGTTGCGCAGGTGACCCCATGGTTCTCCGAGACCGGAGCAACCGAAATCCCGTCAGAATCATGTACGGCAGCACGCACATCACGTTGCGGGCCTTCAAAAAGGCTCTTTATCCTCTTCAGCATCAGGAACCCCTTGCAGCATCACATCGCCCCCAACGTTCAGCCTATTCGTACCTGTACCCCCTAGAGTACAAAATACACGCAGACAGCAGTCCGTCAAACATATTTTTGTGCACCACTACGGTCTGCAACGTCCCTACTCCTCCATGAGCGAAACAGCCAGGCGCTCTTCGGTGCCCGCATCAAGCGCCACCAGCAACGAGCCTTCCATGCGTCCCACGTGAACGGCGCCAACGGCCGCTCCCTTGACCTTGCGCACATTGCGCACCAGCGCGTACATCACCCGCGCCTGCCGCCCCTCCTTCTGCCAGCTGCGCAACCCAACAAGTTCCGCCGCCTCCAGCAACGAGGACTGAGGCACATCCTGTTCGGGAAATTGCCTGCGAAGAACCAGATGGGCGCTCGGGCCGTCCTCGGCATGAAACCACAGGTCGTGCGGCATGGCCTTGTCGAGAATGGTGTGATTCCCCTTGGCATTACGCCCCCTGAGCATCATGAAACCATCCGAACTGCGGAACCGGTGGAAGAGCCGGGCATCGGTGTCCGCCGCCCCCTTTCCGCTCCTGCCATTCCGGGAGCCTTGTGCCGGCTCCATGCGCTTCTGGCGCACGGGAACAGCATCCGTATCCCCCTGTTCCAGCCGCCGCACCTGATCCCGCACCTGCTCCCGTCGCTCCTGCAGCATGCCGATACCGCGCTTGCCACGAGCGGCCTGCTTGAAAAAGCGCTCCATGTTTTCGCGTACGGTACAAAGCGGGTCCAGATGCAGGGTTTTCACCACGCCTTCCTTGTCGGGAAGGTCAACGGCGTCCAGCTTCGTATCTGCCCCAATGCGCCACAGCGCTCCCTGCAGAGCCATGCCGTCATCCTGCTGGGCGATCATGCGCAGCAGCCGTTCCTCCTCGGCATCGAGCTTGGCAAGCGTCTTTCTGGTCCGTTTGAGGGCAGCTGCAATGGGAGCCCGTTCCAGCTGCTCTGCCCGCTGGGCAAATCCGCCAAACACCAGGGGCCTGCCCGCAGCCAATGCAGCTTCCAGCGCAGTATCCCAAACCGCCTCGTCCCGACCTCGCCGTTGGGCATCCGGCAGCGGCCAGGCACTGCACAGCACCTCCTCGCTCCCCATGGCGTAGACATGCACCTCTCCTCCGCCTTCCTGTGGACCGTATTCCAGGTCCGACAAGAGAGCGCAGGCATCCAGCGGATCGTCCTGACGCAACAGGGCAAGAGTCTCTCGCAACAAGGGAGTAAGCTGAGGGTGGGTCTGCCATGCATCGGCATGTTCGGAAATAGCCAGCAGTTCAGCAGGTTCAGGCCAGACCGGTTCACGTCCGAACCCTTCGGGCAGGACGTCCAGCACACCGACACCGTCTCGCAGATCAAGCATCAGCCACTGTGATGTCGCCCCGGAAAGAGGAAATGCCATGCGCCGCGTACACCAATCGATGACCGCTGGTCCAAGACGACGCCCCCCAGCGTGCTTGCGCAACCACATGGCATGGGCAGAGGGGGTCTCCGGGTTTGGGGGACGCTCCGGCGACAGCAACAGAAAGGGAAAACGACGACCGGCCCGAAGCAACACATGCTGCTTCGGGCCGGTCGTATGTAATACTATGGTCGTGATATCCGGAGCGGGAGCGTAAAACCGCTCTATTCGCGCTCCCTGAAGAGAGCTGCTCAACTCAAAGGCCAGACGTCTGAAGAAATGAGCATCCATGCCGGAATGCCCTACCTTCCACGACAGACGTTAATCTGCCCTTTCGCGCTCATCCTCTTCCTGCTTGCTCTTGCAGTTAATGCACAGCTTTGTCACGGGACGCGCCTTGAGACGGGGAACACCAATCTCATCGCCGCACTCGTCACATACGCCAAAGGTGCCATCCTCCATGCGGTTAATGGCGGAACGTATCTTCTTGATCAGCTTGCGTTCGCGATCACGGATACGAAGCGTGAAGGCACGGTCCGATTCGGCGGTAGCTCTATCCGCAGGATCAGCAAACATTTCATTGCTGTCTGTCAATTCATCGAGGGTGGCATCACCGTTCTGCTGGGCTTCTTCCAGCATGGTGTGCAGGAGATCTCGGAAATAATCCAGGTCCTTCTGATCCATAATGTCCTCCTCGGCATGGTTCACAGGGCAGTGAACAACAAAATAGAATTAGGTGGAACCACGTCGGCAGCCAGTTAACTAAGCACAGAGGGATATACCAAGGCGCGCCTAAAAGTAAAGCACTACTTGAAATGGGGTAAAAAGAACCGGAATTACGCCACGATACATTGTCGAGGCAGGTCATCCGTCGATATAGGCTCCCCTTTCACAGACAGATAAGCACACACGCCCAAAAGTACAGACAACCTCGCTGCGTCAGGCACCCCTAAAACGCGGGACATGGCGATTCTGCCCAAACGTCTCGCAACGCAGTAAAATGAATCGCCTCAATGAGCATAACACAATGGAATTCCGCAGCAAATATTTAAGTACAAAAAATCGGGACTTTTTCTTGACCACCCCACGGGCTTTGCGTATAAACCCTCCTCGTCGGACGGCAACGCCCGGCACAACAACGAGCGGGAATAACTCAGTGGTAGAGTGCAACCTTGCCAAGGTTGAAGTCGCGGGTTCAAATCCCGTTTCCCGCTCCAGTTCGCGAAAAAGCCATACATGGCCTTACGACTCTGTGTGTGGCACACATACAAAGAAGAGCCCCCGGCATCAGCCGGGGGCTCTTCTTTGTCTATGGCATCTCTTCCATCGGCTCCTGCACCGGCAACAGCACCGTAAACATGATGCCGTCGGGAACATTCTCCGCCACGATGGTGCCGCCGTGTCCCACAATGATCCGGTCGGTCAATGCAAGCCCCAGCCCGGTGCCGGGAACGCTCTCGCCCTCAATTCTGGCAAAGGGCTGAAAGATTCCCTTCAGCTGGCATTCCGAAAGAGGGGCATAACTATTGGTCATGCGCAGGCGCGTAGCTCCCGGAAGCTGATCAAGCTCCACCCTGATCATGCCCCCTTCCGGAGTAAACTTGACGGCATTCTCCACCATGTTGCGGATGGCGGTGGGCAGTGCCTCGTACTGACAATGCACGGTTAATGACGCCGGAAGCATGGCCTCCAGGCGAATCCGGCGACTCGACATGAGCAGGGCATACTTGTCGAGCACGGCACGCACCATTTCCGCCATGTCGCACGCCCCGCGACGACGCACCCGCTCCTCTATGCCGTACCGGCTTATGGCCAGCACCTCGCCTATCACGGCATCCATGGCCTCCACCTCTTCCTCGACAATCGCCAGGTGGCGTGCGGCATTGGTGCACTGATGCCCTGCCGTATCCTGCTGGGCCAACTCCAGGGCAACCCGCATCCGGGCCAGCGGACTGCGCATCTCATGGGAGACGTTGGCCATGAGCTCCTGTTTCAGGCGCAGCATATCCTGCACGCTGTCCGCCATGGCATTGAAGGCCTTGGCCACACGGCCCAATTCATCGCGTTGCGGAATTTCCACCCGAAAATCCAGGTTTCCGGCTGCACATTGCAATGCTCCCTCCTCCAGCCTTCGCAGGGGACCGGTAATTCTCCGGACGAACGGAAAGGCGAGCAATGAAATGCCTCCCACAACCACGACCATGACCCACAGAAGGGTCATCACCACGTGTCTGTTGTGGATATCCTCACAGCCGAGCACTTCCAGCGTGCCGTCATACCCGAAGAATGAGACCGGATAGGAAAGATGGTACGTATACGGCGCCTGATGGACAGTGCCGTATACAAGCTGATCACGTGTATACCTGTCTGACTCCGTAAAGGCGGGAACCGGCTGCCCGTTGGACGCCATGAAGACGGTTCCGTTGGCATGCCGCAGCCAGACCGGCCCCTCGTAGACCACTTCAAGATCATCCACAAAGACCTGCAGCTCCCGGCGGGCAGCATCACTCGCGCGCCTGTCGGGCGGAGCAAGCAGGGAAAGACCGGTGGAGGAAAGACGGAACGCCGCCTGCAGTTCATTGTCCCCATCCTCCTGCAGGCGGGCGCCGACGAAATAGGAGAACAACAGGGCAAGGCACAGCGCCACCATGCCCAGCGTTGCAAAGAAACCAAGCAGCAACTTGGTATACAGGCAGTTAATACGCATCAGCCCCCCAGAAACATGTACCCCTTCCCCCAGACCGTCCTGATGCGATCCGCATGGGCGGCAAACGGCTTGAGAACACTGCGCAACTTGGAAATGTGCACGTCAATACACCGGTCATAGGCGGTAAATTCCCGTTCCCAGACGCGCACCATGAGGTCTTCACGAGAGTGCTCCACGTTGGGCTGACGCATCAGCTCCGCCATGAGCTTGGTTTCCGTGGGAGAAAGCTGGGTAACGGTGTTGCCGACAATGAGTTCCTGTTTCCCCGTGTTAAGGGTCAGCCCGGCACATTCTATAAGCTGCAGCGGTGTTCCCTGCTGACCAACCTCGGCACGGCGGAGTACGGCACGAATGCGCGCCAGCAGTTCGCGCGGGTTGAACGGCTTTGCAAGGTAGTCGTCCGCTCCCAGCTCAAGTCCGACAATGCGGTCGGAGTCATCCCCGCGAGCCGTCAGCATGACTACGGGCACAGACGATTGCTCACGCAGGGTCCTGAGGACCGTCAGTCCGTCCATGTCGGGCATCATGATATCAAGGATGACAAGCACAGGCTGCACCGCCAGCACGTCAGCAACGGCATTCAATCCGCTCTGACGGCAATGCACCGAAAATCCAGCCCCTTGCAGATACTCGACCAGCAGGGCCTGAAGTTTCACGTCATCATCAAAAAGCAGTATATCGGTTTGCATTCGGCTGAATCACTCCACCTTGTTCATGCAGGGTTTTCCGTTGCGGACTTCCCCATACTACAGAGAATAGCGCAAGTAAAACCCGGCACCGCCACAACCTTTCCTGCAGATCCCATGAGCGCCAACGAAATCCGCCCCCCTCTGCACTGCTGAAAGCGAACCAATTTCATGGATTACGCCTTTGGAATTGACAAGATACCCGGCGTATGGCAATTACCTGCTTCCCCAATGACGGGTTTCGCCGCGAAAACGATGAAAAACGACTTCGGGAAAAAGTTGAAAAAAGTGCTTGCAATCCCCATCGGGTTGAGGCAAAAGCACTCCGGCAACAGCGGAAAACACTTCTGATTCCGAACGGATACACAGGAGTGGAACGCGTAGCCAACAATGAGGCGGCATAGCCAAGTGGTAAGGCAGAGGTCTGCAAAACCTCCATTCTCCAGTTCAAATCTGGATGCCGCCTCCATCCTGCGGGAATAACTCAGTGGTAGAGTGCAACCTTGCCAAGGTTGAAGTCGCGGGTTCAAATCCCGTTTCCCGCTCCAGTAATCCGGACTGGCGGCTCAGGCCGCCAGTTTTACCCGAATAGGGTTGGAGCACCTTTTTTGAGCGCGGGAGTAACTCAGTGGTAGAGTGTCAGCTTCCCAAGCTGAAGGTCGCGGGTTCAAGTCCCGTTTCCCGCTCCACTCGTCGGTACGCCGCAAGGCATCATATATTCCTTAGCGGGAATAACTCAGTGGTAGAGTGCAACCTTGCCAAGGTTGAAGTCGCGGGTTCAAATCCCGTTTCCCGCTCCAAAGTTTAAAGGGCCGGTCATTGACCGGCCCTTTGCTTTTGCCTTTTTCGGCATGCGGGCGGCCGAGACCGCCCCACGGTGCGCGCCGTTCTCACGATTACTCGAAACGACGGGCGGAAATGATTTCCAGATCATCAACAGGCAGGTCGTCAAAGCCGTCACGGGCCTTGGTGACCTTCCAGTTCAGCTTCTTGACCACGTCCATCCCTTCGACCACCTGACCGAACACGGCGTAGCCATAGTTCTCATCGGTCTCATCCTGATGATCGAGGTCCAGATTGTCCTCGGCATTGATATAGAACTCGCGGCAGGCGGAATCCTTTTCCGCGGCACGGGCAAGGGCAACGCTGCCCTTGACGTTGGAAAGGCCGTTCTTGGCCTCATTCTCCACGGGTTCGTAGGTCGCACGGGGCTGCAGCCTGTTGTCATACCCGCCGCCCTGAATCATGAAGCCGCGGATTACGCGGTGAAAAATGGTATAGTCGTAGCTCTTGTCGTCCACATAGCGCAGAAAGTTGGCCACGCTCTTGGGCGCCTTTTCCGGCAGCAGTTCTATGAGGATGTCCCCCAGGGTCGTTTCCAGCAGTACATATGGATTATCCATGCTCTCTCCTGCGCAGTGCGCACTGATGTATTGTTGGACCGATCTGTACCAGAAAAGCGTGCGAAGGTCAGCCCCGGAAGCCTTTGCACCGCGCCTGCGCCCGGCCGCTGTCTTGCACAATCGCGCCGCATAGTGCATGAACCCTGTGTGCCTGTCTCCGGTGACGTGGGGTTACCGGACCGGCCTCGTTCTTACAGCCAAGGACTACCTATGCAATACCGTCTGGATGCTCCACTGGACGAACTGCTCGATATGGCGCGGCAACGCTTCGAAGTGGGCTTCGAGCCGCTCACCGTGGGGGATACTACCCTTGAGGTGCTGCAGGTTCAGAACATGCGCGCCTACCTGGACAACCTTGTCCCGACCATCAAGGAAGACGCCCTCAAGGCTCTGCCGCTCTGGGCAAAGATATGGCCCGCCTCCTTCATGCTCGGCCATTTCCTGCGTCATGTCCCCTCCGAGGGACGCTCCCTGCTGGAAATCGGCGCTGGATGCGGCGTGACCGGCCTCATAGCCGCCACGCAGGGCTTCTCGGAAATCGTCATCTCCGACATCAATGACGACGCCCTGCTCTTTGCCCGCATCAATGTCCTGCAGAACGGTTTTGACGACCGTGTGCAGGTGCGCCGGGTGGACATACAGACGACCCGGCTCGACCGGACCTTCGACTACATTGTCGGAGCCGAAGTGCTCTATCTTGAATCCCTGCACCGCGCGCTGGTCAAGTTCATCGGCCATCACCTCTCCAGCCGGGCCGATGCCGAAGCCGTGCTGGCCAAGGATTACATGCGCAAGGCCAAGAAGTTCTTCAAGCTTGCAGAACGCGACTTCCGCATGCAGGAACAGACCGTCGGCACCAAGGCATCGACCGCCCCGGCTGCTGACGCCGCAGCGGACAACGCCGGACGCGCCCTCTTCACCATTCACAGATTACGGGCCAAATAGCATGATCAGACTCTCAAGCTGCGTGAAGCACTATACCACGGACCAGGACAAGGTCATGTCTCCTGCGGAAACGGTACGCCGGGTCAAGGAACGGCTTGCCGGGCTCGACACGAGCATTCTTTCGGAGACCCGGCGCATCGACACGGGGCGGCTGGGCATTCCGGTTTTCCTGTCCGTGTGCGGAGCCGATGCACGCCGCTTCATGCCCACCCGCAAGCAGATGGGCAAAGGCGCTTCCATTGACCAGGCTGAAGCCTCGGCACTCATGGAGCTGATGGAACGCTACAGCTACTGGACCTTCTGGGACCGCAAACCCGAGATGGTGCGCTGCACATGGTCCGAGGCCGCACAACGCTTCGGAAACCGGCTCATCGGCCTGGATGTCATTCTCCAGTCCGTTTCCGAAACGCTGCCACATGAACAGGCTGTTCAGGTCCTGGATCTGGTGGAGTGGTGGTTCTGCCCGGCTACGGACATTCTCTCCGGCGAAGAGCGCATCGTGCCGCTCGACTGGTTCCGCAAGCTGGGTGAATTCAACGGCTCCTCCGCAGGCAACACGGATGAGGAATCCATCTTTCAGGGAGCCTGCGAACTGGTGGAGCGCCATGTCTGCTGCCTCATCGACCGGGCCGGCACTCCGGTGCCCACCATCGTGACGGACGGTGCGGAAGATCCCGTGCTGGCGGACCTGCTCCGCAAGTTCCGGGACAACGGCATCGTCGTCATCCTCAAGGACTTTTCAGAAGGCATGCCCGTCCCCACGGTGGCCGCCATTGCCTGGGACCCGGCAACCTTCCCCGAAACATCGGAAATCGTCTACACGGCCGGAACGGCCTCCTCACCGGTCAAGGCCGCCGTCCGTGCCCTGACCGAGGTGGCGCAGCTGGCGGGCGATTTCGAAACCGGTGCCTGCTACGAGGCTTCCGGACTTCCCAAGTACGCGCGGCCCGAAGACCTCGGCTGGCTGCTCGACGGCTCCGAGACCACCCTGGAGGCGCTGCCCTCCGTCGCACACGGCGATATCTACGAAGAACTCATGGCGCTGGCCCGCGGGCTGGACGCGCAGCAGTTCCGTCTCTACTCCATCCGGACCACGCACCCCGAAGTGGAGGTGCCGGCGCACTACAGCTTTGTTCCCGGATTCCGGTTCCGGGAACGGGACAAGAACGCCTCCCTTGGCCTGTTCATCGGCCGCATCCTCAGTGAGGAATACGACGCCAAACAGGCTGCCGAAGGGCTGGACGTACTGGAACGCGTGTATCCCGATGCGCACTTTCTGCCCTTCTTCAAGGGCATGCTGGCCCTGCGGGCCGAGGCATACGATGTGGCCGCCGGCCTTTTCGAGGAAGCTGAACCGCTTCAGCCAGAGGATGACGCCAAGGGGCTTGCGGCCTTCTACAGCGGCTACTGCCATACCCTGCGGGAAGCCTGGCAGGATGCCCTTCCCGGATTGAACAGGGCCGTTCGCCTCTGTCCGGAGATGAAGGAGTACTTCAACTTCCGTGGAGTCACCCACTTCAAGCTGGGCATGTACGCGGAAGCGGCAGACGACTTCCGGACCCTCATCAGGGATCTGGACAAGGGCTCCGCCATAGATCTTGCCAACCTCGGCCTGTGCTGCAAGTTCCTTGGACAACGCGAGGAGGCAGAAGAGTATCTCTCCGCAGCGCTGGAAATCGATCCCGGCATCGAGTTCGCCAGGACACATCTGGACGAACTGCGCGCCTGCTAGGAACCACCTCCTGACAACAGAAAGGGGCACCGGAAAAAATCCGGTGCCCCTTTTTCTATCAGACAAACCATGTTGCCGCAGCGGCTACCAGTTGGTGGCCTTCATCTCGAAATGCGCCTGGGGATGCACGCACGCGGGACAGGTTTCCGGAGCTTCGGCGCCCTTGTGGTTGTATCCGCAGTTGCGGCAACGCCATACGATCTCGCCGTCCTTGCGGAACACGCGGTCGGTTTCGATGTTCTTGATGAGCGCACGGTAACGCTCCTCGTGATACTCCTCGGCCACACAGATGCGGCGGTACATCTCGGCCACCTCGGGATACCCTTCCTCGTCGGCGACACGCGCAAACTCGGGATAGAGTTCAACGAACTCCTCATGCTCACCGTCAGCAGCCGCCTTCAGACACTCCAGCGTGGAGCCGAGCTTGCCAGCGGGGTAGGAAGCGGTGATCTCCACCTCGCCCCCTTCAAGGAATTTGAACATGCGCTTGGCGTGTTCCTTTTCGTGGTTGGCCGTCTCTTCAAAAATATGGGATATCTGAACAAACCCTTCCTTGCGGGCAATGGCTGCAAAGTAGGTGTAACGGTTGCGGGCCTGGGATTCCCCGGCAAAGGAAGTGAGCAGATTCCGTTCGGTGCGGGAGCCCTTGATGGATTTAGCCATTACGTGTTTCTCCTGTCGTGGTAGTCCGTCGCCCTGCCAGTTTCCTCCTGCGCACGACACAGGAAAAGGCGGAGCAACGGCAAGTAAGCGGTTGCACAAAATTCACTGAGCACTCAGATATGATAAATTGACGATTGTGTAAACACGGAACCCATCAAATTCATATCCTTGCAGGAATTTCCACATCGCTCATCACGCCGACAGCACCCGCCCAGGCCGGGCCAAACACACACAGGCCAGCACCACAATGGCCAGCAGGACAAACCATGCTGCCTGGGCCAGAACCATGCACAGAACAACCGCAAGCACCAGAGCACATCCCTTGTGCCACCGTGCAGGCAGAATGCGCACCGCAGCCAGAATTCCCACCAGCGCGTTGGCAAGAAAGAAACCACTGGCAATGGCAACCAGCGATTCCAGCCGCGCTATTCCGGCAAGACATGCCACCAGTGATGCCGCCTGCATGACGCAGAGCACGGTAAGTCCCGCAACCGGCACCCCGTTGCCATTGCGCCGGCCGAGCACGGCAGGCAATGCGCCATCCTCTGCAAGAGAAGCCATGAGGCGGGCCACACCACCGACGAACATGAGATAGGTTGTCGTGCACAGCGCCGCCACCAGCAACGCGCAGACCGTTGCCCCGGCCGTGCCGAAAAGCGGATAAAAGAGCTGCGCCATGCCATACCCAGCCTCAGCGGGAACCGCCGCCCTGCTCATGGCAGCCGCCACGCACAGCTCCACAAGGGTCACTGCGGCAACGCTGCCCATGACGGCACGCGGAATGGTTCTGCGCGGATCGTCCACTTCGCCGCTGTAGTTGCCCACCACTTCCCAGCCCACAATGATCCAGAACAGCATGAGCAGGACATGGCCGAATACGCCGGTGTCAAACTCCGCCGCAGCGGGAGCCAGCGAGACCCCGTTACTGTGCCAGCCAAGCACCAGCACACCGCCTGTCAGGAGCAGAACCGTGGATACGGAGGAAAGCACCAGAGCAACAGTGCCCACGGCCCTGATGTGCTGCAGGAGCAGCAGGTACCCGATGGGAACAAGCGCAAGGGCCACGGCCATTCGGCCGCCGGGCAGCGCATCCAGCAACGGCATGGGAATATACCGTGCAATGGTCAGAAGCACCGCAGCCGGACCGAAAATGACGGCCGAAATCAGGTAATAGGAGGCCAGACGGCGGGCCCGTTGTCCCAGCACGGCTGCAATGGCGTCTGCCGCCCCACCGTCCCCGGGAAACTGAACCGAAAGAAAGGCGAACACGAAGGCGAAGACAGCGTTCAACAGTACGGTAACGCCCCATGCAGGCAAAGCCCATGTTCCTGCGGCGGCATGCACCAGCGGGGGCAGAATGAAGATACCCGACCCCAGTACCGGTCCCACCATCAGTCCGCTCAATAAAAATGGGCCGAGTCTGCCTTTGCTCATGTCCGAATCTCCTTTGTACAGGGTGTCGTCTTGCTGACGGATCTGTAATGACGTATTCAGATCATTCCATCCAACAGAATTTCATGAAGGCAGCATTCTCATTCATCGAACGATCCGGCTGCCCAACTGTCCCCGGAGGCATTGATGGAACTCAACCAGCTCAGATCCTTTCTCTGCGTGGCGCGCGAACAGAACCTCACCCGCGCCGCCCGCATGCTGCACATCAGCCAATCCGCCCTCAGTACGCAGATACGGGGACTGGAGGATTCACTCAATGTCATCCTCTTCGAACGCAAGGCGCGGGGCATGGTGCTCACCCCCAATGGCAAGATTCTGCTTCAGCAGGCCGGGGTAATTCTCGAAGCGGCAGATACCATGCGCCTGACAGCCACCAAGCTGACCAATTCGCTCAGCGGGACATTGACGGTGGGTCTGAACACCGATCCGCTTTTCCTGCGGATGCGTGCCCTTGATGCCCGCATGGAACGCCTTTACCCGGATATTCGGCTCGAATTCATCACCTCGCAAACCCTGGCAACCACGAGTCTGCTGCGGGAGGGAGTGCTGGACGTCGGATTCCGGTTCGGCATGAGCGGAGATGAAGGCATCGTCGAAACATGGCTGACCGACGTCCCGACGGCGGTCGTCATTCCCATCCGTTTCCTGAAGACAGTCCGGAGGGTTTCGGACTTCACTTGGCGCACGCTGGCAGAGCTGCCCTGGTTATGGTCAACGTGCGAATGCCCCTTCCACAGGCTTGTTGCCGAGCGCATGGCGGAATTCGGTGTTCAGCCGCGCCCCGTGGCGGACGCGCTGGATGAAGCCATTGTCCGGGAAATGGTGGCCAACGGCAAAGGGGTAACCACCATGCGGAGGGATATTGCGGAATCGCTGGAAGCGGAGGGCGTTGTGGCCATATGGGAGGAACCCATGAGCGTCCCCCTCAGTCTGGCCTGCCTTGAAAGACGGATGGACGACCCCCTTCTGGAATCCTTCATCCGGGAGACACGCACCATCTGGCACGGAAGCGCAAGCGCGTAACCTCCAGGCAGGGGCTAGAGTTCGCCACGGGCCTTGCGGAACAGCCTGTCCTTCGTCTTGTCGAACACCACGGCGGTCCGCAGCGAGGCAAGCCCCAGCGCAAGGACCGACAGAATGATGATGAGCCCCTTCTGTATCTGCCACTTCTGCTTCACAAGCAGTCCGGTAGCCCATGTGGCGTCGATGGTCTGCCCGTAGTATATGGTCAGCGGCAGCCCGATGAGGGTCAGCAGCAGAAAGGCCAGTTCCAACCAGAAGAAGGTCTTGCCCAGAATCAGCATGAACAGCGTGGCGTCACGCACCACCCTGAGAAAGCGCAGCCGCCCTTCAAGCAGCAGCAGCCGTTCTTCCTCCACCTCCGCCATCTTCTGAGCCCGCTTGAAGGTATCCGCCACCTGAAAATGGGTCTTCAGCGCCCAGTTCAGGTTTGCAGCACACAGGTTGTACTGCTTGTTGAACTCGATGAGAATGCTCGGGAAGGGGAACCACGCCGCCTCGTCGCGAATGTAGGTCAGCCTGTCCAGATAGTGCTTGAACTTCTGTTTCAGGTCGCGTGCTTCCTGGTTCACCCGTATCTGCAGATCCCTGTCCAGCTTTTCCCGCCCCTGCAGCAACCCCATGAAGGAAACGAAGTTCTTCACTTCGCTCAGCTGCATCAAACGGGAAATGCGCGCAGCCGCCTGTTCGGCAAAGGGGTGTTCCTCGGGGAACCAGGTGGCGATGTCCATACGGAGCTTCTCCAGCCCTTCGCGCATCTGGCCGGCCTTGGTTTCCGCATCTGTCCACGGCGCGTGCAGGGCCGAAAGAATCTGGATATGACCACGTTCCATTTCCGGATCAAGCAGCACCCGGTTGAACATGTTGGGGTCCTTTTCGATCAGGTTGACCAGAAAGCCCATGGCCTGATCGGCAAAGCCCATCTTCACCTGACACACGGCCTGACGGTAGATGGCTTCCAGCCACATGGGACAAAGACGCAGAACCTGCTTGTACAGATTGCTGGCCTGCTGATACCGCCCCTGAATCTCGAGGTTACGGGCCTGCAGAAAGACGTGGTACGCCTGCAACAGCGGAGACGTGCAGAAGGATTCCGCCTCTTTCCAGAGTTGCTGGGCACGCACCAGATCGCCGCGCTCCATGGCGATGAAGCCGTTGATGGTCCGGGAACGAAAATCCCGCGGATAGCGGATGACAACCTGCTGCAGCTCCTTGTCCGCATGGATGATGTCACCGTCAATGACGGTGTTGAGCAGGTTCCAGACCGGATTTTCATCCTTGGGAGCGATTTCCTCCAACCCCTTGGGATAATCCTTGCCGCGTGATATCCACATGCGCCGCATCATGCGGAACTGGAAGGTATCGGTCACCGAGAAGACGGCCCGCAGCAGCACATTATCCAGCCCGTCACGGCCAAGAATTTCTGCTATGCCTTCCTGCACATCGCCCTGCAAGGCATCCTCTATGCTCTTGAATCCCTGGTTGATGGTCTCGAATTCCATGGAGGCAATCTTGCGCCAGATGCCGGAATCAAGCTCCTCGAAACGGCGTGTGGGACAGGCGGAAGGCTCATGCGTCCTCAATCCGCAATAGAAGCAGTGGTTGTTGGCCCCTGCCACCAGTCTGTTGGAAATGACCACCGGCAGCATGCCGAGACTTTCCTCTCCCTGCATGGCCAGGTTGATGTTGCACCAGTCATCCACGCTGCTCGATTCGACATTGAACCGGGTATCGTGCACCTCGAACCCTTCCCCCATGAGATACGCATTGCGGTAACTCATGTGCGGAAAGTCGGGAACCAGCTGATCCCAATCAAGCCGTACCTTCTTGTGCAGCTCATTGTTGAAGTTGAGGCCCTTGCGGTCCACGATGGCCTGTACACACGGCCAGTACCGTTCCGGCGCCTCTTCCTTGAGCGTGGCGATAAGAGAGAGGTATTCCCGGCACCAGAGCCGCAACACCCTCAGGTTGTCCATCTGGAAAAAGACATATGTCTCAAAGATCATGAACTTGATCTTCAAGCGCTGAAACAAGGCCTCAATTTCCTTGAAAAATTCACGCCACCCGGCCTGAAACCCCTTTTCCAGGGGGTTCCCCAAGGGCTTGAGCACGCCGTACCAGCCCATGGCCGACTGAAACGGCAGACGGGAATCGGCATGCAGCACAGACCACTCGGCAGAGGCCAGCCCCGTGTAGGGCTTACGGTCCTCAAAGGTAAGGCCGGGAATGGACTTGCCGTCTTCGCGGGCTCTGGAGTGAATCCATATCTCCAGATCCTCCGGCACGATGGCCGTCTGTGCTGCCAGAGTCGTATCAACGGAAATATTAATCTCACGTTTGCTGCTGAACAGCAGCTTGGCAGGAAAAACCTGCGCAAAAACAGGGAGTTTATTGAACTTTCCCCAAACCTCCAGTCGGGCCAGCGCAAGGTAGATATCCGTGGAAAAGAAAAACCAGACGGCCTGATCCCGGTCAATGGCTATCTGCAATCCCCCGTAATCCTGAAGCGTTTGCGTAATGGAGACATTCAGGTCACCATCCCAGTTCGTCCACAGCCCGTAGCCGGAGGCTACCATTCGGGCTTCCTTGAACTGGGGGAGTTTGCTAAGCAATGTCGAAAGTCTGGCCATTCTGTATTCCTATTCTTTGAACGCGGAGGTATCCATGGATCTCAATGCAGCCCTTGCCGACCTGAAACGCCAACCCGGCTTTTCCGACAACGTGGGCATGATGCTCATTCATAACGGTGTCGTACGCGCCTGGTCACGCAAGGACAAGAACAACGTCGTCGCAGTGCGCGTCACGCCCGACCATGCCCGAATTGAAGCCATCTGCAAGGAAATGGAGCAGCGGGACGGCATATTCCGCATTCTGGCGCAGGCGAACGAGGGCGAACTGCACCCCGGTGACGACCTGCTCTTTCTTGTTGTGGCAGGCGACATCCGGGAAAACGTCAAAGCCGTTTTTGCCGAGTTGCTCGATCGAGTGAAGGCCGAAGCCGTCAGCAAGGAAGAAGTCTTCGGCTAACGTCACATACCATTCCGTCTTGCCAAGGGCGCCTGCACGACTCGTGCGGGCGCCATTTTTCTGCCATTCTGACACATTTCTTTGCAAATAGCATTCCTTATTGAGAAAGCCCATCTTCAGCCAGAGGAGCTTGACAGTATTGCCTATATTCATCTAACGTCCATATCGTGTGGATTTTTCATTGATTTGAAAGCGTTGTCACAAAGTTTCAAGTAACGGCCCGTCGCGCTCTCAGGCGCATGGCCGGGCCCGCATCCTTATCACGGGTACCTCGGGGCAAACCCTGTCCGATCCCCCGTGCCGTTCGGGAAGCATATGAATTTCCTTCCTGCGCTGTGGCCTGAGGGCATGGCCCTCAACACGTGCATACGCTCCATCCGGCCTTGCCGTTGCGGGACATGTATCCCCCCGGTACCGGATTCCGGAGGCTGGGAGCCATCATGGCATCCTTTCGCCCCCACTCCTTCCGGCGTTCCATCTTCCGCCTGCCGCTCCTCTGCGGGTATACAGCAGCGGACAAAGAGCGCACATCGCATCTTCCTGCAATTTCACCATAACTTTTCCGGCATACCAGCCGATAGAAAACATATGCGTTCTCGGTTCAGCATGAGGCATGATTGTTCCGGGCTTCATGGCCAGTACGGCTCAGAAGTTTTCAAGGAACAAGGGATCGGGATACGGCACAGGGAGCCGCAGCCCACCGACTTCAGATTCATCTACCCGGAGGGGACACAATGCAATTGAACTTCAACAGAAAACTCCAGCTAAGCATTGTCAGCACCGTTGTAGCTATGCTGCTTGTTTCCGGACTCTACTTCTATTCAACATCCAAACACACGCTGGAAATTCTAGGAGAACACTACATTTCCTCCCTGCTTGTGGAGCTGGAAGACGCCATCGAACTGCAGAACCAGATTACACAGGAAAAACTGGACGCCGACCTTGCCGTCATGGACAAGGAAATCGCCCAGACCGGTTCCCTGTTCCTCGACACCATGGAAACCGTACAAGCAACCATCGTCAATCAGGTTACCAAGGATAAGGAAAAGGTTACCATACCTCTGCTGAAAATCGGGGATGGATTCACGGGCAGCACGCTCAATAACACCTTCACCCTCGTCGATGACATCCAGAAAACCGTGGGCGGTACGGCCACCATATTCCAGGTGTTGCCGGACAAGCTCCTCCGCGTCTCAACCAATGTCCTCAAGCTTGACGGCAACCGTGCCGTGGGCACATACATCCCCTCATCAAGCCCGGTCTACAAGACCGTCATGAACGGAGAGACCTTCCGGGGCAAGGCATTCGTGGTGAACAACTGGTACGTTACCGCGTACAAGCCCATCAAGGATGCCACGGGGAAGATTATCGCTGTCATCTACGTAGGACGCGAAATGCTTACCCCCGGCCTGCGCAAGGTCATCGCCAAGGTCTCCTATAACGGGTTCGGCGAGACGAACATCGCTCTCTCCAACGGAGAGTATGCCTACACTGCGGATGAAACCCAAAAGGGCGCCTCGTTCGCAGATATCCCCCACGGCAAGACGCTCATCGGCGCAGCCGAAGGCTTCCTCGACTTCACGCACGAGGGAACCAAGTTCATTGCCTACAAACGGTATTACAAGCCCTGGGACTGGCACATCACGTTCTGGCTGCCTGCCAAGGACATCTATCTCGGTGCGGACAAGAAGATCATGCTGGCCATGGTGGGTATGAGCATCGGTGGCGCCGTCATTGCCATTATCCTCTTCTCCTTCCTCATCCGCATGATGCTGCGTCCCCTTACCGGCCTTTCCGCCGTAACGCGGCGCATTGCAGACGGAGACCTGAACGCAACCTTCCAGTATGATTCCGCCGATGCCATTGGTGATACCGTCAAGTCGGTCAACGCCATGGTAGGCGAATTGAAGCACAAGCTCGGCTTTGCGCAAGGCGTGCTGAACGGCATCACCACTCCCAGCGTCATTGTCAGCCCGGAATTCACCATTCTCTGGGCCAACGAACAGATCTGTACCATACTGGAAAAGACCAAAAAGCCGGAGGAATACATCGGAATCCGCTCCGGCGAATTCTTCTGGGGCGACGCAGCAAGAGATACTCTTTCTGACAAGGCCATAAGGGATAAGCAGCGCCAGAACAGGGAAATCAAGCTGACGGCTCCCTCGGGCAAGGAATACAACATAGATGTCACCAGCACGCCGTTCTATGATTCCGACGGTGTCATGCTCGGGTCCATCACCTTCTGGTATGACCTGACCAACGTGCGGGACAGCGAACAGCAGGTCAAGGCACAGAACGAACGTATCGCGGAAACGGCTATTGCCGCCACGGAAATCGCCAATCAGGTTTCCAGCGCAGCCGCCCAGCTTGCGGACAGGGTTTCAGACGCCAGCCAGACCTCGGCCATGCAGAGTGACCGTATAAACGAATCAGCCACTGCCATCGAGGAAATGAACGCCACCACGCTGGAAGTGGCGCAGAATGCCGGAGAGGCCGCAGAAAAGGCGGAAGAGGCACAGATCATCGCCCGTGATGGCGCCACGGTTGTGCAGGGGGTCATCCTCTCCACGGACAAGGTCCATACTCACACGCAGGAGATGGAAAAGACGCTTACCCAGCTGGGCAAACAGGCAGAAGGCATTGGTCAGATCATAGGCGTCATCAACGATATCGCTGATCAGACAAACCTGCTGGCCCTTAACGCCGCCATCGAGGCTGCCCGCGCAGGCGAAGCAGGACGCGGCTTCGCCGTCGTTGCCGACGAAGTGCGCAAACTTGCTGAAAAGACCATGACGGCCACCAAGGAAGTGGAGAACGTTGTCAGGGCCATTCAGGGCAGCACGTCGGAGACTCTGCATCATATGCAGGACGTGGCCAAGCTGGTAGCCGACAATGCGGAACAGACCCACAAGGCCGGGGACTCGCTTTCCAGCATCGTTGAGACGGTACTCAGCACATCCGACAGGGTCCGCTCCATTGCCACCGCGGCCGAACAGCAGTCCGCCACGTCGGAAGAGATCACCCGGGCAACGGACGAGATCAACAACCTGAGCCGGGAGACCGCTCAATCCATGGAACAGTCCTCGGACGCCGTTCATGAACTGGCAACGCTCGCCCAGCAGCTCAAGGAGCTGGTGGCGAACCTCGCCAGCAACGACGAATAATCCGTTTCTCTTCACATGCAAAACCCAGAACGGGGGGATTTCCACTACGGAAATCTCCCCGTTCTCAATGAGACTCCATGGCATGCCGCGTTCCTTCAGCAAACCGGCGCATACACCCCCTGCCGGAAACACGGCACGGGGCCCGTTACTCCTTCCGCACCACCTGCGCCCCCGAAGATGGTACCGGCATGGGAATAACCGCTCGGCGCATGGAAAACTGTCCATGCCCTCTGGCAACCTCCACCACCCGGGTGGAATAGGTGCCACCTGCACTAATGCAGGCGGCTGCCACGCCAAAGGCAAGCAATGCCTTGCCCAACGTCAGTACAGCCTTTTGCATGTGCTCTCCTTCTCTCTTGCAATCACCCGGAAAACATGTATCCGTTGCACTATCCCCGCATCCGGAAACCAGGTGCGGCAACAGGCATTTTTTTCCGGAAGATGGCTTTGACCGGATAGCAGCAATAATCATGCACACCCCACCCCTTGCAGACAGGTACGAATGACCCCGGCATCCTCCCCTCCTCCCCATGAAGCCTTTGGCAAGGCACTGCCCTGGATTCTCTTCATCACCCTGATGTTCCTCAGCAATCAGGTATCTCGGATGATCCTGTCCCCCATGCTTGTTCCCCTGGAGCACGATTTCGCCTTTTCCCATGCCACGGCAGGCAGCCTGCTGCTGCTCACTTCAACGGGCAACGCCACCAGCCTGCTGCTCAGCGGCTTCCTCTCCGGAAGACTGCAGCACCGGCGCATCATTCCGCTTTCCGTCGGGTGTTACGGTCTATCGCTGATCACACTCTCCCATGCCGCCACCCTGACGGATCTGCGCATAGGCTTTGCCCTCTGCGGCCTTTCCGGCGGGCTCTACTTCCCCTCGGGCATGGCCGCCATCGGCTCCATTGTGCACCGCAGGCACTGGGGAAAAACCATCGCCGTCCATGAACTCGGGCCCAACCTCGCATTCATCCTCGCCCCTCTCCTTGCCGAGGTGGCACTGCAGTACACAGACTGGCGGCACGCCCTGCAATACATGGGTGGCTCAGCCCTTTGCTGCGCCGCACTTTTCCTTGTGGCTGGGCGCGGCGGCAGCTTCTGCGGCGAGCCTCCCGGCAGGCATACCATCTCCCCTCTGCTGAGGCGATCCGACACGTGGATGTTCCTGCTGCTGATGATCGTGGCGGTGGCCATAGAATGGGCTCCCTACAGCATCATGAGCCTGTATCTGGTCACCGAGCATCACATGCCCCGTGCGGAAGCCAATACTCTCATCGGGCTGTCGCGCATGACCACCCCCCTTCTCGTTCTTGTCGGGGGCTGGCTCACGGACAGAATGCAGGAGGAGCCCATCATTCTCTGGACATTCGTGGGCAGCGTGGTCTGCATTGCCGCGCTGGGAATCGCAGAGGGTCCACTGCTGACGGTGTTTCTCTTTGCACAGCCCATGCTGCCTCCCCTCATGTTCCCCGCCATTTTCAAGATTTTCGCCCATGCGTTCGTCCCGCAGGAACGTTCGCTGGTCCTCTCCCTGACCATGCCCCCGGTTATCATGCTCGGAGCGGGCGCCATCCCGGCCATGATCGGTCTGTGTGGTGATCTCGGAAGTTTCGGAACCGGGTTCAAGGCTCTCGCCGTTATGGGAATTGCCTGCATTCCTGTCATTCTGCGGTTCTGCAGACACACCTCGCGGCTTGACAGTTAAGAGCCTAGGCCCTACCTATTGCGCGGTAGAAACCCCCTAAGGAGAAAGCAACATGGCATATGAAGTTAAGCTGGTTAAGCTTGTCAGCGGTGACATGGTCATCGGTAAGTCCGGCGTGGAAGAAGGAAAACTGACGGAAGTCGCAGCGCTGCAGACCGTCCCCACCCAGCAGGGGGTTCAGATGATGATGCTGCCCTTCGGCTATCCCTTTGAACAGGATTTCGACAGCACCATCAGCCTTGCGCACGTGCTTTACGAATACAAGTCCTGCCCCGAGGAACTGAAGACCAAGTACATGGAGTCCATCTCCAACCTGACGCTCAGCACCGGTGGCCTCGGCGGCATGAACCTGCAGAATCCCGGTGGCGGTAACGTTTCCGACATCTCCAAGCTGCTCAAGTAGCTGCAGCCCGTCCTGCGTATACCAGGGGGGTGGTGCAAACCACCCCCCTTTGCTATCCTGCCCGCCATACCCGGCCCTCCCGGCTCAAAGGAATCCTGCCATGCGTGAACTGCTCCCCCTTATCCCCAAACCCACCCGTTATCTGGGCATAGAAGAAGGGGCCATCCACAAGAACCGGGATTCCGTATCCCTCCATCTGGCACTGGCCTTTCCCGACATGTATGAGGTAGGCATGTCCTACCTCGGACAGAAGATCCTTTACGGCATCATCAACAAACGGGATGCATGGTGGGCAGAACGCGTCTTCACCCCTTGTACCGATACGGCTGCCATTCTGCGCGAGCACAAGACGGAACTGTCAACCCTGGAATCGGACACGCCGCTTTCCAGGCTTGATTTGGTCGGGTTTCACGTGACGCACGAGCTGTGCTTCACCAACATCCTGTACATGCTTGATCTCGGCGGCATCCCCCTGCGTACGGAACAGCGGGGCGACACGCTGGACATTCCCATTGTCATGGCAGGCGGAGGCTGTACCCTTGCAGCCGAACCCATTGCCCCGTTCATGGACCTGATGGTGCTGGGCGAAGGGGAAACCATGATGGTCGAGCTGCTCGACCTGCTGGAAGCCTGCAAGGCCGAGAAGACCACACGACATGAATTTCTGCGCCGGGCCTGCCGCATATCCGGCGTATACGTCCCTTCATTCTTCCGCTTCACCGGAAAGGACGAAGCCCTTGTGCCCTTGTACGACGACCATGTCTCCCCGGCCCGTCGCGTGGTCACGGACATGGACGATGCCGAATTTCCCGTTTCCCAGCCCATTCCCTTCGGCGCGGTGCACAGCAGACTCGCACTGGAAATCGGACGTGGCTGCACCCGCGGCTGCCGCTTCTGCCAGGCGGGCATCATCTACCGCCCTGCCCGGGAGCGTTCCGTCGAACAGATAGAACAGATCCTGCAGGAGACCCTCACCACCACGGGATACGACGAGCTGTCCTTCCTCTCGCTCTCCAGCGGGGATTTTTCGGCTCTGAAAACCCTGTTCACCCGTACCGTGGACCGCTGCGCCGATGAACAGATTTCCGTCTCCCTGCCGTCCCTGCGGGTCGGCTCCATTGATGACGACATCATGGCCCGCATGGCCGGGATTCGCCGTACAGGGGCCACTCTTGCACCGGAGGCCGGCAGCCAGCGACTGCGCGACGTGATCAACAAGGGCATCACCGAGGAACAGCTCCTTCTGCACATTCGCAAGCTCTTCCAGCACGGCTGGCAGCAGGTGAAACTCTATTTCATGATCGGCCTGCCCACGGAAACCTACGAGGATCTCGACGCCATCGTGGAGCTGTGCCGCAAGGTACGTGGAGCAGCCGGACACGTCCGGCGCCTCAACGTCACGGCATCCATCTCTCCCTTCGTGCCCAAGGCGCACACCCCCTTCCAGTGGGAGGCACAGATTCCGCTGGAGGAAATCCGCAACCGCATCTTCTACCTGCGTGACGCCTTCAACAAGGAAAAGAGCATGCGCATGCGCTGGCACGAGCCCACCTCCAGCGCACTTGAAGGCATCTTCTCGCGCGGCGACCGACGTCTCGCCGATGTGGTGGAAACCGCCTACCGCAAGGGAGCCGTCTTCAGCAGCTGGATGGAACACTTCAAGCTGGAACCCTATATGGAATCCCTTGCCGAGCACGGGCTGACCTACGAGGAATATATCGCGGAGCGTGACACCGCCCTGCCGCTGCCGTGGGCCCACATCCGGAGCGGCGTCTCCGATACGTTCCTGCTCAAGGAGCGGCAGCGCGCCCATGAAATGGCCATCACCGACGACTGTCGGTACGGAGCCTGCCATCTGTGCGGCACCTGCGACGTGGGCAAACAGCCCTCGCTGCTGGACCGTCCCGTTCCCGAAGCAGCGTATCGCAACATCCTGAACCGCCCCGAACGGGACCAGATGACACACGAGGCTGAAACCGACGAACGCGGCAATGTCGTTCAGAAGGAACAGGAAACCAGCGGTCCGCCGCAACTTGCCGGCGACCTCGGACACAAGGCCGTGCATTACCGTATCTGGTACACCAAGGAAGGTCCTTCCGTGTACCTGTCGCAGCTGGAATTGCAATCCGTCTTCGAGCGTGTCTTCAGACGGGCCGGGCTCCCCATGACCTTTTCGCAGGGCTTCCACCCCCTGCCGCTCATCTCCTTCGGAAAGGCCCTGCCTGTCGGCGTTGCCAGCACTGCTGAATGGGTAAATATCTACCTGCGGGAGCCCATGCCTGCACAGTCGGTCTTTACCGCCATCGCCACGGGCTTCCCCCGCGGCATGCACCCCACCCGCGTGCAGCAGCTGGACCATTCCCGCAAGCAACCACAGGCCATTGCAGAGGAGTTTTCCCTTCACTATGCCGGCCCTGCGGAACGCAGAGCCGAATTTGATGCCGCCTTTGCCGACTTTTCGGCGTGTACGGCATTCGAATGGACCCGTGAGACCAAAAAGGGCACGCGGCTGGTGGACATTCGCCCCCTCTTCCACTCAATCAAGCCTACGGATGCAGGCTACGACCTGACCTTCGACTGGTCCGATCTGTACGTATCCCCCCTCAAGCTCATCCTTGCCGTGACTCCGGCCTTTGGACTTCTGGACATTGCCCTGACCAAGACGGCCCAGCACATGGACTGATCCCTTCCCCGGCACAAAAAAGGGAGGCTTTCGCCTCCCTTTTTGACATCATCGGAACAACCTACGCAAAAAGCGCCCCAAGCCCAAGCCGCTTGCGGGCCTCCAGGTCCAGCCCGCAGAGCCTGAATACCCGTCCCACGGCATCTGCCACGGGCTGCCGCACTTGCAGCACCACCCCGCGCTCGTCGGCACTTTTGCGGGCGGCAAGCAAAACCTGTACAAAGGTTACATCTGCCGATTCCACCTGCTGCAAGTCGATATCCACCCTGGAGTGCTCCTGCATCAATTCAAGAAGCGCCTCCCGGGCCCGTGCAGCGTTGGCTATGGTCATGTCACCATCCAGTGTCACGACCACGTCGGTCTCTTGCGTCACAACAGAAAATCCGTGCACGGTTCCCACCTCTCCTTCCAGGTTCAGCAAAACGCCGCTCTCTTCGGGCGCATCCTTCCGGGGAGCGTCCAGATAGGACATATCCGCTTCCCGTCCGGAATCCACAAACAGGTCCGCGTCCGGATCATCGTCTGCGCCCGTTCCCTGGAACGCGTCCGGCGCACTGTCCGCAACCTCCGGCCCGTCTTCCTCGCCAGGCACGATCATGCCCGAGGCGCGTGCTTCAGCCACAAGCGCCCGCTCGAATTCACGCTCAAGGGCGGCAAGCTCGTCATCTTCTTCCGCCACGGCATCTCCGTCCTCGAAAAGTGCATCAGGGTCCGCGACAGCATCAGATGACGCAGGGACCGCATCCGGAGCACCGTCAGCAATTGACGCCAAGGTTTGCTCGTCAGGACCATCAGGCATGACAACCTCCTCAGGGACCGTTACGGTCTCCTCCAGAACCTCCGGCAATGCATCACGCATGGATGCATCAGGGGCTTCACCTGCCTCTTCCGTGGCAGAATCCTCGCCAACCAGCAAGGCTCCTTCCGGCATGGCCTCTTCCGGGTCAAAGCCCTCCAGAATTTCATCAACAGGAGCGAGGTCGTCAAAGACATCACCTTCCTGACGGGCAGCCACCGGAGCAGGATGCTCCTGCACATACTCATCCCACGGCTCAAAGGGAACGTGAGAATCCTCCTGCAGCTTCCGCATGGCCAGATCAAACTCCTCCATCAACTCGTCGATACCCTCAAGAGGAGTATCACTCACCTGCGGACTGGTTTCACCTGCCGGATACTCCTCGGTCAGATCATCCCACGAGCCGCCGCCGTTGACGATATCCGTAAGATCAAGCTGATGAATCTGCTGCCTGTCGAGCATGAAGACGGCATCCACCAGATCCGGTTCCAGAATGGAGGAAAAAAGGACGAAGAGCGTGGTGTGACCCTCCGCACATCCGCAGGCCGCGTCATCAAGGGATCCCGAACAATGGGTCCCCAGCACATGCCCGCTCTTCTGCAGATATTCAAGGAGGCTCAACGGGGTGATGTCCTTGTCGGTCACATCCCGTTTCATGTCGAATTCAAGCACGTAGAGAAATGCGTCATTCATCATGCAGGCTTCAAGCTCATGCCCGGTCATCTGCATGATGGGTCTGCCGTCCGGCAGGGAAATGGGATAGCGGACATTGAGCATGGCCGCATCTTCCATGACGCCTGCAGCATGTTCCTTGAGGGTTGCCATGCAGGCGTCATAGTGTTCGTCAGCCTCGCCTTCCACCATGGTTTGCACCACACTGCAACTGCGAAGGACATCCCGAATGACTCCCTGAGTCAGCGGCAGGGTTCCGCTCCGAAGCAAATCGAGCACGCATTCGATCAGGCGTGCCAGATCTTCCAGATTCTCCAGTCCCAACAGGCTTGCGCTCCCCCGAATGGCGTGCACTATCCTGAAGATGCGCCCGACCAGTTCGGATTCCGCCTCTTCTCCCGCAACCTCGAGTTCGAGAAGATGGGGTTCCAGCTCACTCAGCAGCGCCGAGGTCTGTCGAAAAAATTGTGCCTGCAATGGCTCTGGCATACCACTCCTCTTGTCTGTTACCGGCGACAAACGCATGGTCACGCACCATGACGGGTATTGTATTCTATCGTGTTGCAATCGCTAAGACAACACTAACGTTATCGGCAATCGTGTGACATTATTTACGGGAAGACTTGCCTTGAGGTGTTTCGCCATTACCTGTATCCAATGCCGCACGAACGCTTTGCGTACCCTTGGACAATGACGTATCGTGCCGTCCGGGTTGCCAACGCAAACGCATATACGCACAGGAGCTAGACTCATGTTTCAACGCTTTTCAGGCTTCCTGTTCGGGATCATCATCATGCTGGCGATGATCTCGATTTACATGTTCATAGATCACCCTTCAGACAAACCAAGCGAGAAGATGTTGCCAGTTACCACCTCCCGCCCCGTCACAGAAAAGCCATCCGAACTCCCTGCATGGGGGGCCCATGTCACCCGCCTCCCCAACGGACTGACCGTGCTCGTGCTCGAGGACAAGCGTTTTCCTCTCGCCTCCGTGCGCCTCTACGTGCACGCCGGTTCCGCCTATGAAACGCCCAAGCAGGCCGGCATAAGCCATCTGCTCGAGCATATGGTGTTCAAGGGAACGGACAAGCGCCCCAAGGGCGGGGCCGCCGGGGATATTGAAGCCATTGGCGGCTACATCAACGCCGCCACCAGCTTCGACTACACTGTCTACCTTGCCGATGTCCCCTCCAAACATTGGAAGACCGGCATAGACGTGCTCAAGGACATGGCCTTCAACGCCAGCATCGACCCGCAGGAACTCGAATCCGAAAAGAAGGTTGTGCTTTCCGAACTGGAACGGGGCGAGGACAATCCCGGCCAGCTGCTCTTCAAGCGCATTGCCGCCAAGACATTGCCCAACACCCCCTATGCCCGGCCCATCATCGGCTACCGGGATACCGTGAGCGGATTCTCCCGACAGGATATCAAGGACTACATCGCCACCTACTACCAGCCGCAGTCCATGCTGCTGGTTGTCAGCGGCGACGTCAGCGCCAAGGACGTGCTCTCCGAGGCCCGCAGACAGTTTGGCGACCTCACGAACACCCATGAAAGTCTGCCTCCGGCAGGTATTGATCTTGCCCCATTCACGGACGGGCCCACCGTAACCGTGGAGCACGGCAAGTGGAACAAGGCCTACATGAGCATAGCCCTGCCCATTCCCGGGTTCAATGACGCCCGCGCCACCGCGCTTGAAGTGCTGGCCCAGATGCTCGCCGGCGACCGGACCTCCACACTGTACCGCACCTTCAAGTATGACAAGCAGCTGGTGGATGACATCTCCATCGGCGCCTATGCCTTCGAACGGGTCGGCTTCCTCTACCTTTCGGCTACCCTTGATGCCGACAAGGTGGACACCTTCTGGAAGGAACTCATGG
This sequence comes from Halodesulfovibrio sp., assembly GCA_003252375.1. Taxonomy (GTDB): domain Bacteria; phylum Desulfobacterota; class Desulfovibrionia; order Desulfovibrionales; family Desulfovibrionaceae; genus Halodesulfovibrio. The sequence continues at coordinate 26,358 of QKEJ01000038.1, read as the reverse complement.
CCACGTTTGCGACGCTCTCTGCAAAGAGCTTCTCTGACGACGAATTTGCGCGTGCCCGGCTCAACCTTGAGGATTCCATGTTCCGGACCAAGGAAACCATTCCGGGACTGACCTCCAAGATCGGCATGTTCCAGTTCTTCAACGGCGGTGAACAGGGCGAAGCGAACTATATCCAGACCCTGCGCCAGACCGGACCGGACCAGATACAGGACGTGATTTCGGCCTTCCTGCGCCCGGAGCGTCTCCACTCGGTCCTTCTCCTGCCCGAAGGGGCGCAGGCCAATGCCACTGCCCTTGAAAAGGCCACCAGGCAGGCATGGCCGGTCAATGCCGTAGCCGTGAAGCAGGCAGATGTAGACCATGCAAAGCAGCAGACCGAAACCGTCGACCTTGGCAACGGGCGCACGGTCATCCTCATTCCCGACGACACCCTGCCCTACCTGTCCATGGATTTGGTCTTCAAGGGCGGCGACAGTCTTATTGACGCGTCCCATCAGGGTCTTGCCGAATTGACGGCGCGTACCCTGACCAAGGGCACATCCGAACTGGACGCCACGGGCATGGAACTCTTCCAGTCCGACAGGGCGTCGGACATCGGTGCCAGCGCAGGACGGCAGACATTCACCCTGCGGGCCAAGTTCCCCGAGCGATTCAGCACGGACATGCTCGGCCTGTTCCGATCCGTACTGGATGCCCCCGCCTTTGCGTCCGAGGAGGTTTCCCGCGAGATCAACAACCTGAAGGCAGCCATCAAGTCGCGTGAAGACCAGCCTCTGGGACTTGCCTTCCGCCACATGTTCCCCTTCCTGTTCCGCAACCACGCCTACGGGTACTACCATCTGGGCGATGAAGCCACGCTGGGCTCCTTTACCCCGGAATCGGTTCGGGAATACTGGAAACACCAGGTCACCCAGCCATGGACCCTTGCGGTCTGCGGCAGGTTTGACCGTGAAGCCATCCTGCATCTGGCGGCAACCCTGCCTATGCCTGCGGGAGCTCCGGTCGCGGAATCACAGCCGCAATGGGGTGAGGAACTGTCCAAGACCCTCACGCTCAAGGACCGCAACCAGGCACATCTGCTGATGATCTTCAAGACGGCCCCTCTCGGTTCCGAGGACGGACCGGCCCTTGACCTGCTGCAAACCATCCTTGCCGGCCAGAGCGGCCTGCTCTTCAATGATCTGCGCGACAAGCACGGTCTCGGCTACACGGTCACGGCCTTCCCGTGGCAGTCCGACCGCGCCGGCCTGCTGGCCTTCTACATCGGCACAGAGCCGGAGAAGGAAGCACAGGCCATGGACGGCTTCCGGCGGGTTGTCACCAATCTGCACACGACGCTCCTGCCCGAGGAACAGCTGCGCCGCGGCAAGAACCTGCTGCGCGGCGACTACTACAGGGATCACCAGAGTCTGGGCAGTCGCAGCGGTGAAGCGGCCTCGCTTGCGGCATCGGGGCTTCCGCTCGATCTGAACCGTCAGGTCATTGAGCAGGCAGAAAAGCTCACCCCTGAAGACCTGCGGGCCGTGGCCCGCAAGTACCTCACTCCGGAATCCGCATACATCATGCGTGTCGTCCCCTAACCGGACGTCCTTCACGACCTTCGTGAGCTTCCAGGGCCCCGGCATGTGCCGGGGCCCTTTCCTTATCCGGCGGACCGCCACAGGCCGCAGCAGCAGATTTCCTTTGTGTTTCGTCCCAAAAAAACGTATTAGCCGCGCGGACGCATTGCGCTCCCATCTTTTTTCCGGAGAATCAACATGGCACTCAGCATAGGCATCGTCGGTCTGCCCAACGTGGGCAAGTCCACCCTTTTCAATGCACTGACCAAGGCACAGAACGCGGAATCCGCCAACTATCCCTTCTGCACGATCGAACCCAACAAGGCCACCGTGCCCGTGCCCGATCCCCGCGTGGATGTGCTGACCGAAATCGCCAAGCCCCAGAAGACGCTGTCCGCCACCATAGATTTCATCGACATCGCCGGGCTGGTTCGCGGTGCCAGCAAGGGCGAAGGACTCGGCAACCAGTTCCTTGGCAACATTCGTGAAGCCGCAGCCATACTCGAAGTGGTACGCTGCTTCGACGACGAGAATATCACCCACGTGGAAGGATCTGTTGACCCGCTCCGCGATATTGAAACCATTGAGACGGAACTCCTGCTTGCAGACATGCAGGCCGTGGAAAAGCGTCTGGACAGGCTCCAGCGCGCCTCCAAGGGCGACAAGACCATGCGCCCCACCGTTGAAGGCATGGAACGCCTGCTGGCCCACCTGAACGAAGGCAATCCCGTTGCCACCTTCCCTGATCGCAAGGCGGACGCTCTTGCCGCCCAGTTCAAGGAACTCGCTCTGCTGACCGACAAGAAGATCATCTACTGCGCCAACGTGGACGAAGACGGCCTCATGGAAGACAACGCCCATGTGCAACGTCTGGCCGCATTTGCCGCCGAACGGAACTGCGATCTCGTCAAGATCTGCGCCAAGGTGGAAGAGGAGCTGCAGGGACTGGAAGATGCCGAAGCTCAGGAAATGCTGGAATCATACGGCATTTCCGAAAGCGGCCTCGTTCAGGTCATCCGCACCGGCTACCATACGCTGGGCCTTATCAGCTACTTCACCGTAGGGGTTAAGGAAGTCCGCGCCTGGACCATCCGTAACGGCTGGACCGCCCCCCAGGCAGCCGGCGTTATCCATTCCGATTTCGAACGCGGCTTCATCCGTGCCGAGGTCATAGGCTACGACGATTTCGTCAAGCACAGGACCGAGGCAGCCTGCCGTGCTGCAGGCGCCATGCGTTCAGAGGGAAAGGAATATGTGGTAAAGGATGGTGATGTGGTTCACTTCCTTTTCAATGTCTAGTAGGCTTGCCCCCTGACGGCAGCGCCCCCTGGGACTGCCGCTCCATCACAGGAGGGAATGCATGCACAGGATACCAGAACACCGAAGAACACTGCTCTGTCTGCTGTTCCTCGGTGTTTTTGCATTTCTTCTGCCCCGGCACGCCATGGCAACCACCGTACAGGAAGTACGGGAACGGGGTGTCCTGCGCCATCTGGGCATTCCATATGCAAACTTCGTCACCAGCAGAAATACCGGCTTTGACGTCGACCTGATCAGGCTCTTTGCCCAATACCTCGGGGTGGAGTATGAGTTTGTCCAGACAGACTGGACAACCATGATACGCGACCTAACGGGGACGGCCGCAGCAGGCGGCAACCGTCCCCCACGTGGAGACCTTTTGGCCTCGGGCATCACCATGATGCCGCCACGCACGGAGCTGATGCTCTTCTCCGCACCGACATTCCCCACACAGGTATGGCTCATCACCAGGGCGGACTCGCCTCTGGCCCCCATTACGCCGAGCAATTCCGCCGAGGAGGATATCCGGAATGTCCGCAGCCAGCTCAAGGGAGTCAGCGTCATGGGCATGCGGCAGACCTGCACCGACCCCGGCCGGTTCAACCTGCCCGCAGCAGGCGCCACCATACGCTACAAGAACAAGAACCTGAACATGCTCGCCCCCTCCCTGCTGCGCCATGAGGCAGACGCCATATTGCTGGATGTCCCGGATGCCCTGCTGGCCCTGAACAAGTGGCCGGGCAACCTGAAGGTGATTGGCCCCGTTTCCGAGGAACAGCGTATGGGGGTGGGCTTTGCCCCCGAATCCGCATCCCTCCGGGAGGCATTCAACGCGTTTCTGCGGCAATGCCAGGAAGACGGCACCTATATGGTTCTGGTGAAAAAGTACTACGCCAACGCCATGGTCTGCTTCAAACACTACTTCCGTAATCCATCCCATGCTCCGGCCCAGTGAAATTCCGAAACAACGGGCGCGCTGGAGCCGGTTAACCCTCTATGGTGCCGTCGTTGCGCTGGGAATTTTTCTCTGCACGCTCATCGCCATGCTGCACAACAGAGAGGAAGACCTCCGTGCGGTCATGCTGACGCGCATTGCCTCCACGGTGGACAGAGAAGCCCGTTCCCTGTCCCACTTCCTGCAGGAATCACAGCATGACCTGAGCGACATGACGCAGTCATCCAGCTTTGCCAACTATTACCACAGCAAGGCCTTGGGCATGTCCATGAAGTACGGGCTGGCCTCCACAATCCAGTTGATGGATGCGAGGATGGAGTTCTTTCTCAACTCCAGAACCCTCAACGGCATATCCATCTTCGACAACGTCGGATTCTGGGATACCTCCAGCAACCTGTTCATTCTCAAGCACCACCACACGGCTCTCTCCGCCCCCTATACGGAGGAGGAGCTGACAGCCCGGATTGCCAAGGCCGACTCCGGCACCCTGCTGGACATCCTTGCGGGGGACGAACGCCACGTATTGCTCAGTGTGCCCTACGTTCACGAGCAGACCATCGTGGGATACGTGTTTGCAACCATCCCGGTGGAAGCTCTCAAGGCCTATCTTTCCTTCATTGTTACCGACATACCGCACCAAACCTACCTGATGCACAAGCGAACCACGGACAGCCTCTCCGTGGGTGGCCCGCAGCTGCCCGCAGACGACCTGCTCCACGCGCGGCAAATGCCCTATGAAGCGATCCGGCGTATAGGCGGCACGGCGGACCATGAAGCCGCCTTCGCCATCCGCTGTGATGTCCCGGGCACGGTCTTTGACCTGTATTGCTGCTTTGCAAAGGACACCAGCGCCCGTGGCCCCGTCTCCTCCCTCAGCTTCGCCATTCTGTACGGCATCGTCATCATCACCCTGCTGACGGCGATTACTGCCGCACGCATGGCCATGCGCAACGCATCGCTGGCCTCGCGGATTGAGGCCTACCGCCGAAACAGGGAGAAAATGTCCATCCAGAACAGCACGCTCCAGCTGGAAATCCAGAGCAGAAAGGCAGCCGAGACCAAGGCTGTGGGTCTAAAAACACACGCGGAACAGGTAAACAAGGTTATTCCCAGCGGCGTCTATTCGACCAACCAGCAGGGGGACATCATCTCCTGGAACAACCGGGCGGAAGAAATCACCGGGTTTCCCCTTGAATATGCCCTGGGGAAGAGCAGATCCTTCTTCATTCAGGGGCAGGAACTGCAGACCCCCCTGTTCGGTAACCCGAAGAATCCCGACCGTGGCCAGCAGTTTATCATCCTCACCCGCACCGGGGAGACGCGCACCATCATCCTGAACAAGGAGCCGCTCACGGACCCGGCCGGCGCCTTCATCGGTACGGTGGAAAGCTTCGAGGACATCACGGAGCACCTCAATGCCGTCCTTGCTCTCGCACGGGCCGAGGAAGACCACCGCAACCTCATCCAGCATGCCCCGTACGGCATATACCAGAGCACGGAGGCCGGGGAATTCACCAGCCTCAACCCGGCCATGATAGAGATGTTCGACTATGTTTCGGCCGAGGAAATGTCCAACGCCCTGAACAACCGGATGCAATGTCTCTACGCGGACCCGACAACACGCAAGAGCTTCCTGCGCGAACTCGCTAAGACCGGCGTCGTGCAGAACCTAACCACGCAGGCCATAACCGGTATGGGACGTCGCATCTGGATTGTGGAAAACGCGCGGGTCATTGTCCGCCCCGACGGGGCGCGCTTCTTCGAAGGCTTCGTTCTCGACATCACGGCTCAGAAACAGGCTGAGCTCATGCTTGTGGAAGCAAAGGAGGCAGCCGAAGCCGCCAACAAGTCCAAAAGCGAATTCCTCGCCAACATTACCCATGAGCTGCGAACCCCCATGACGGCCATTGTGGGCATGGCGGACCTGAACCTCCGCACGGAGCAGGACCGGCAGAAGATCAAAAACACGACGATCTTGCGCGACGCCGCCAACGCGCTGCTCAAGCTGCTGAACGATCTGCTCGATTTTGCCCGCATTGAGGCGGACACCATGGCGCTGGACACCTGCTCCTTCCACCTCGCCTCGCTGATTGAAGGCACACGGTCCCTCATGGACATGCATGCGCAGACCAAGGGGTTGGAGCTGGTAACCCACATCGCTCCCTCGCTCCCCGAGTATGTTTCCGGTGATGCGGACAGAATCCGCCAGATCCTCATCAACCTTGTGGGCAACGCCCTCAAATTCACGGAGCAGGGTTCCGTGGTGCTCTCCGTGTCCCATCATCACGGTTCACAGCCTCCGGCACCGCATCTATCACTCCCGTTCAGGGACTTCCCGAAGCTGGGGGAACACGAACCGGACGCTGACGAACCTGCCGAACGGGAATGGGTGGAATTCCGGGTTTCGGACACCGGCATCGGCATTGCCGAGGATATGCGCACCCATATTTTCCAGAGTTTTGCGCAGGCCGACGGCTCCTCGTCCCGCCGGTATGGCGGGGTCGGTCTCGGGCTGGCCATCTCCAAACGGCTTGCGGAAATCATGGAAGGCTCCATCCATGTGGAAAGCGAAGTAGGAGCTGGCTCAACCTTCACGGTGGTGCTGCCGCTTCGCAAGGCCCCGGCCCCGCCTGTGGCAGCAACCTCGACGGCGCAGCCCGGAGCCGGGGAAGCACTGCTGCCCGTGGTGCGCGGACTGAACCTGCTTCTTGCCGAGGACAACCGCTTCAATCAGCTTGTCATCTGCCAGATGCTCGAAATCGACGGCCACCACGCAACCGTTGCCGAAAACGGTGAACACGCCCTGTCCCTGCTGGAAACGCAGACCTTTGACGCCGTGCTCATGGATATCCAGATGCCGGTCATGGACGGGCTGGAGGCCACGCGCATCATCCGTTCCGGCACACGTCCGAAGATTCCCACGGACATCGCCATCATTCCCATCAGCGCCCACATCCGTCCCAGGGAGCTGGAGCAGCTGGACAGTCTCGAAATCTACAGCGCCCTGCCCAAACCCCTGCTCCTTGCCGAGTTGCGCAGCCTGCTGGCGGACCTCTTTCCCGCACGCGTCACCTATCTTGCCGAGCCGTCTCCTTCCTCCTGCGAAGAGACGGAAAGCCCGCAGACCATCAGCAGCTTTCCGCGCATATGCCAGCTTCTGGCTTTCAAGAAGGGAGTCATCATCACCCTGCTCAGCGTCTATTCGCAGACCATGCCCGGCACCATGCGCACCCTTGAGGAACACCTTGCCGCCGGCAGTTTCGGCGACCTGCGCAGAATGGCCCACTCGCTCAAATCCTCGGTCCGCAACATCGGGGCAGAGCCTCTGGCGACCCTTGCGGAGGAGCTGGAACATTGCGCATCCTTCGGCAATGCCGACAGATGCGCCGAGATCATGCCCCGCCTGCGTGAACAGCTGACCATTTCCATCTCCGAGGTGGAGCACTATCTGGCGGACATTGATACCCTGCTCCCCCCTGCCATGGGCGATGGCCTCTCCTCCTGATCCCTTCTCCCATATACACCATGCTCCCCCCTGCAGTTTTCCCCTATAGGGAACCTGCTTTTATAACTTCGCCTTATCCCTTGAGATTCCCGGTTCATCCGCGTATAGATCGAAACAACTCAATGGTGTTAACCGCTTATTTGCACAGGAAGCTGCATGGCAATCCACCCGCTGGCCGGAACAAAGATTCCTGCCGACCAGATCGTCAACATTCCCCGGCTTGTCGCCGCATACTATACCGGAACGCCTGACACCGGCATTCCATCCCAGCGTGTTTCCTTCGGCACCTCTGGTCATCGGGGCAGCTCCCTGAAATCGAGCTTCAATGAGGCCCATATCGCGGCCATCACGCAGGCTGTCTGCGACTACCGCACCAAGCAGGGCATCACCGGCCCCCTCTTTCTCGGCAAGGATACCCATGCCCTGTCCGAACCGGCGCACGGCACCGCCCTTGAGGTTCTGGCAGCCAACGGCGTGACGGTCTGCATAGACGAGCGGGATGGCTACGTCCCCACTCCGGTCATCTCCCACGCCATACTCTCCTACAACGCCACCGGAACCGCGCTGGCTGACGGCATCGTCATCACTCCGTCCCACAATCCGCCGGAGGACGGGGGGTTCAAGTATAACCCGCCCCACGGAGGCCCGGCCGATACTGATGTCACATCGTGGATCGAACAACGGGCGAACAGCCTGCTGGCAGACACGTCCGCCGGTATACTGCGCATGCCTCTGGAACGGGCACTCAAGGCCAGCACCACTCTCACCCACGACTACATCACGCCCTACGTTGCCGACCTGTCCTCCATTCTGGACATGGATGCCATTCGCAACACCGGCCTCAAGATTGGCGTGGACCCTCTTGGCGGAGCCGGTCTGGCCTACTGGGAGCCCATCGCGGCGAAATACGGACTGGACATCACGGTGGTCAACCGTGCGGTGGACCCCACCTTCCGGTTCATGCCCCTGGACAAGGACGGCCGCATCCGCATGGACTGCTCCTCGCCCTGGGCCATGAGCGACATGATCCGCCTGAGCAGCGACTACGACATCGCCTTCGGCAATGACCCGGATACCGACCGACACGGCATTGTCACCCGCTCGGGGTTAATGAATCCCAACCATTATCTTTCCGCCGCCATCCAGTACCTCTTCACGCACCGCACCGGCTGGAACAACACCGCTGCCATAGGCAAGACATTGGTCTCCAGCTCCATGATCGACCGGGTTGCCGCCGATCTGGGACGCACCGTCAGCGAGGTCCCGGTAGGATTCAAGTGGTTCGTTCCCGGCCTGCTTGACGGTTCGTACGGGTTCGGCGGCGAGGAAAGCGCCGGAGCCAGCTTCCTGAAAAAGGACGGCAGGGTGTGGTCCACGGACAAGGACGGCATCATCATGAACCTGCTGGCCTGCGAAATCCTCGCCGCAACCGGGAAGGACCCGCAACAGTGCTATAAGGCCCTGACGGAACGCCACGGCACCCCCATATACGAACGGCTGGAAGCCCCGGCCGACGCCGGGCAGAAAAAGGTACTCAAGAGCCTTGCCCCGGAAGCCGTTCAGGCAGCCACGCTGGCAGGCAACCCCATTACCGCCAAGCTCACCCACGCCCCCGGCAACGGGGCCCCCATCGGCGGACTGAAGGTCGTTACCGAGGCGGGATGGTTTGCGGCACGCCCCTCCGGCACGGAGGACGTATACAAGATTTACACCGAAAGCTTCTCCGGCGAGGCGCACCTCAGGCAGCTTCAGGAAGAGGCAAAACTGATCGTGGCCGAGGCCTTCAGGGCCGCGGGCGCCTGATGCAGGCCTGCCAGGTATCCGGCATCCTGCAAGTTTATTGACGCACAGCATTAGGAAATGTACTGTTGACGCCCAGTACATCTCCGGAACACTTTGGAGGAGTTGCATGAAGTTTCTTGTCATAGACGACGACTTCGACAGCCGTCGGCTGGTGCAGAAGATCCTGCATCCCTACGGATACGTCGAGGTGGCTGCCGACGGAGAGGAAGGTGTGGAAGCCTTCCGCGCCGCCCTCAAGGACGGCGAGCCCTATGATGTCATCACTCTGGACATCATGATGCCCAACATGGACGGGCAGGAGGCGCTCCGCGAAATCCGTGAGGTCGAGAAGGAAATGGGCGTTGGCACCGACAAGGCGGCCAAGGTCATCATGATTTCCGGCCTGGACGACAACAAGGAAGTCCACGATGCATTCTTCCTTGGCGACGCCATCAGCTACATCGTCAAACCCATTCGCAAGCAGACGATTCTCGATGAGATCCAGTCTCTGGGTGTCACTCTGGAAAAGACGTCCGCCTAAACGAGTCCTCAATGAGAACAACGGCCAGCTCCACCAAGCGTGTGTGCTGGCCTTTCCTTTTAGACAAAGTGCACCATCGTGCAGGAACAGGCACACTTTCTGCCGAAAACATACACTCAGGACTTGCCCAACAACAGGTCCGCAGGTATGCAGAACCAGTATCGCACGGCGGGCGCTAAACCGCCATACCACAACCACAACAACATCAACCCCCGGGAGGCTCCGCCCCATGAAAACCCCTGAAAATCTTCTCTACAGCAAGTCGCACGAATGGGCAGACATCGATGGTGACACCGCCGTCATCGGCATCACCGACTTTGCACAGGAACTGCTTGGCGACATCACCTTCGTGGAACTGCCTGCCGTTGGTGACACCGTGGCTGCCGGTGCGGAAATGGGTTCCATCGAATCCGTCAAGGCTGCCAGCGAACTCTACGCTCCCGTCAGCGGCGAAGTCATTGCCGTAAACGAAGCGCTTGAGGACGCCCCCGAAAAGGTCAACGAATCTGCATTTGAAGACGGCTGGCTCATCAAGGTACGCATCTCCGGCGAACCCAAGGACCTGCTCTCCGCCACTGAATACGCCGAACTGGCCGCCAGCGAAGACCACTAGCCCCGGCGGCGGTCCCCGCGCCTTTCCGCACCGACCGGCACCCCGCAACGGCAGGCTATGACCTGCCTCCTGTGCGTGTGTCCGTTCGCTGGTGACAAGACCGCTGGAGCGCCCCGACGCATCGTGTTGTCCGGCAGGATACGGCCCCCGGCCGCATCCGGGTTTCATCTGCCATCAGGCAGCGTATTCGCGTTCTTCTGAAGAATGTACAGGCCACAGGAGGCCCTATGCCTTTCGTTCCCCACACTCCGGAAGATCTCAAGGCCATGCTCGACGTCATCGGCGTCACCACCCTTGAAGATCTGTTCGCGGACATTCCCGAATCCATGCGCCCCAAGAGTTTCGATCTGCCCGAGGGCATGAGCGAAATGGAAGTGTGCAGCCACCTTGAACAGCTGGCTGCCAAGAGCAGAACCGATCTGGTCAGCTTCCTCGGAGCCGGTTTCTACAACCACCATATTCCCAAGGCGATCGACGGGCTCATCTCGCGCGGCGAGTTCTACACGGCCTACACGCCCTACCAGCCCGAATCCTCGCAGGGCACCCTGCAGGCCATCTTCGAATTTCAGACGGCCGTCTGCCGCCTGCTGGACATGGATGCCTCCAACGCTTCCGTGTATGACGGCGGCTCCGCCATCTTCGAAGCCATGATGATGGCCGTACGCGCGACCAAGCGCTCGCGCATCGTGGTCTCCGAAGCAGTCAGCCCCATCTACCGGACCATGCTGGCTTCCTACACCTCCAACCTGAATCTCGAATTCATCACCGTGCCGCACGATAACGGCACCACCGACATCGAGAAGCTGAAGGCCGCCATTGATGACCGCTGTGCGGCCGTGGTGGTGCAGAACCCCAATTTCTTCGGCAATGTCAGCGACTTCACCGAGCTCTTTGAACACGCGCATGCTCACAAGGCGCTGGGCATCATCTCCGTGTACCCGGTCATGCAGTCCGTGCTGAAGACCCCCGGCGAAATGGGCGCAGACATCGCCGTGGCCGAAGGTCAGAGCCTTGGCCAGCCGCTTTCCTTCGGCGGGCCCTACCTCGGCATGATGGCCTGCACCGAAAAGCTCATCCGTCAGATGCCCGGCCGCATCGTGGGCCGCACCGAGGACCTGGAAGGCCGCGAGGGCTACGTGCTGACCCTGCAGGCCCGCGAGCAGCACATCCGCCGCGCCAAGGCTACCTCGAACATCTGCTCCAACCAGGCCCTGTGTGCGCTGCGTGCGCTCATCCACATGTGCCTGCTCGGACCCGAAGGGCTCATCCGCACGGCCGAGCTTTCCATGGAGCGCGCTCACTACCTTGCGGACAGGCTTACCGCCATCCCCGGCGTGGAGCTGCTCAACGACGCCCCCTTCGGCAACGAAGTGGCCGTGCGCCTGCCCATCAGCGCCTTTGAGGCCGTGGACAAGCTCGTCGAACGAGGCTACGTGGCCGGCGTTCCGCTGGGCCGCTATTACGAGGACATGGACGATGTCCTGCTCATGGCCTGCACGGAAAAGAACACCTTTGAACAGGTCGGCATTCTGGCCGAGATGCTGGGAGGGATACTGTAATGAAGACCGTATTCGCACAATCCGTTCCCGGACGTACCGCCTGCCTGCCTCCCATGCCGGAGGAGCGCGCGGAGGCCTTCATCCCCGCCAACCTGCTGCGCGGCAAGCGTCCCGCACTGCCGGAAATGAGCGAGCTGGACGTGGTGCGCCACTTCTCCCGCCTTTCGCGCCTGAACTACGGGGTGGATTCCAATTTCTACCCCCTGGGCTCCTGTACCATGAAGTACAACCCCAAGTTCACGGAAAACGTCGCCGCCCTGCCCGGCTTTGCCAACCTGCATCCCCTTCTGCCGCAGATCAAGAGCGCAGGCCTGTACACGCAGGGCGCCCTTGAGGTCATGTACGAATCGGAGCGCCTGCTCTGCGAGGTGACGGGCATGCATGCCTTCACCCTGCATCCCATGGCCGGCGCACACGGCGAACTGACCGGGGCCATGCTCATTGCCGCCTACCACAAGGACAAGGGCAACAAGAAGACCAAGGTCATCTGCCCGGACTCCGCCCACGGCACCAACCCCGCTTCTGCAGCCCTTGCCGGGTTCGAAGTGGTGAACATTGAATCCAAGGACGGCCTGATCGATCCTGCGGCGCTGGACGCCGTACTGGACGACGAAGTGGCCGCCCTGATGATGACCTGCCCCAACACCCTCGGGCTTTTCGAAAAGCACCTGCCCGAGATCGTGGAAAAGCTGCGCAAGGTGGACGCCCTGCTCTACTATGACGGCGCGAACCTGAACGCCATCATGGGCAAGATGCGCGTGGGCGACGTGGGCTTCGACGTGGTGCACCTGAACCTGCACAAGACCTTTGCCACCCCGCACGGCGGCGGCGGCCCCGGTTCCGGCCCCGTGGGCGTTTCCGAACGCCTGGAGCCCTACCTGCCCATCTCCCGTGTGGACAAGCTGCGCGACGGCCGGTTCTTCCTGAACTACGACTACCCCAAGTCCATCGGCTTCATGGCGCCCTTCTACGGCAACTTCGGCGTGGTCCTGAAGGCCTATGCCTACATTCTGCGCCTGGGCGGCGAAGGCCTGAAACGCGTGTCCGAATACGCGGTGCTGAACGCCAACTACATGCGCAAGCTGCTGGAAGAGCACATGCATATTCCCTACAACCGCATCTGCATGCACGAGTTCGTGGCCTCGGCCTGCGACCAGCAGGCGGCCTGCGGCGTGCGCGCGCTGGATATCGCCAAGGCCCTGCTGGACAAGGGCTACCATGCTCCCACCATCTACTTCCCGCTCATCGTCAAGGAATGCATGATGTATGAGCCCACGGAAACGGAAAGCAAGGAGACCATGGACGCCTTCGTGCAGGATCTCATCGAGATTCTGGAATCCGCAAAGACGGACCCCGTAGCCCTGCAGGATGCGCCGGTCACCATGCCGGTACGCCGCCTTGATGAAACCAAGGCTGCCCGGTCCATGATCCTCATCGACCCCGCGTAGGGCCAGGTGCTGTCATGACGTATGATTGTCTTGTCATAGGCGCAGGCCCCGGCGGCATGCGCGCCGCCATGGAAGCGGCACAGGCCGGTCTGAAGACCGGGCTGGTGGAGAAGGAAGACCTTGGTGGCACCTGCCTCAACTGGGGCTGCATTCCCACCAAGTTGTTCCTCGGCTCCACGGCTGCCGCCCCCCTGCTGCACGGACAGGCCAAGCTGAAGTCCGCCACCGGCGAGCTGCACTTCGACCTGCCCGCCATGCAGACCCGCAAGGACCGCTTTCTCAAGGGAAGCCGTACCGCCGTGGGCAAGCAGCTGCAGGCACTGGGCGTGGACGTGTTCAACGGCACGGCCGCCTTTACCGGACCGACGAGTCTTGCGGTGACCAATGCCGAAGGCACGACGGACCTGACCTTTGCCAAGTGCATCGTGGCGACGGGTTCCATGCCCACCGCCTTTCCCGGTCTTGAACCGGACGGCGACTGCGTGCTGCACTCCTCGCACGTGCTGACCCTGACCGAAGCCCCGGCAACCATAATCATTGTGGGCGCCGGTGCCATCGGGCTCGAGATGGGCGATTTCTTCAGCCGCCTCGGCACGAAGATCACCATCGTGGAGGGCATGGACCGCCTTGCTCCCACCGAGGATGCGGATATCGGCGACGTGCTCGGCAAGCAGCTCAAGCGCGAGGGATGGACCATCCATACCGGCCGCAAGGTCGCCTCCCTGAAGACCGTGGACGGCAAGGCCGTGCTGACCTTCGAGGATGGTGCAACCCTTACGGCGGACACCTCGCTCATGGCCGCTGGCCGCAAGCCCGCCAGCGACGGCCTCTCGGTCGACGCTGCCGGGGGCGCAACGGTCGGTGCCGGTTGGATCAGGACAGACGCCTGCCTGAAGGCATCGGACACGGTCTACGCCATCGGCGACATCAACGGCCGCACCCTGCTGGCCCATGCGGCGGACCATCAGGCCCGCTACGTGGTGCGCCATCTGTGCGGCAGGACCGATGCGGAATACGTCTCCGGTCCCATGCCTGCCTGCATCTACGGCCATACGGAAGTAATGCGTGTGGGCGCCACGGTGGCGGAACTGAAGGCCGCGGGCACGTCCGTTGAGGCGTCCGTTTCGCAGCTGGTCGCCAACCCCATCGCCCAGTCCTACGGCACCACGCACGGATTCGTGAAGGTGCTGTGGGTGGACGGCAGGATGGCGGGTATCGCCGCTGTCGGTCACGGCGTGTCGCACCTCGTCTCTGCCGCCACCATCATGGTGGCACAGCAGTGGACGGTGGAAGATGTGCACACCATCATCTGGGCGCACCCCACGCTGGACGAAGCGTTGGAGGCAGCCGCCACCGCGCCGAGAACGACGGTGTAGCAAACGCTACTGGTTACTTGAAATGACAAGGCCGCCCGTCACACGACGGGCGGCCTTTTTGATTGATGCACGCCAATTGCCCTGCTGGCGTATACCCATCTATTCCGTTGCCCCAAAGCCTTCGTGGAACTGCACGACACCAACAGGTGCGCCATCCCCGAACGGCAAGGCAAGAAAGAACTCCTGCGGGATGCCCTCGTACACCAGCTCCGGGTAATTGCGGAACCCGAACCGCCCATAGAAGTGCGGATCACCCGCCAGAACGCAGCCCTGTGAGCCAAGCCCGCGAAGCTGCTGCAGCCCCTCTCTGACGAGAGCGCTGCCAATTCCCCCGCGTTGGCATGCAGGCTCAACGGAAACGGGTCCCACGCCATGCCAGCCGTCGGAGGCCCCTGCAATACGGACAGGAGAAAAGGCGATGTGCCCCGCGACCTGCCCCTCAACCTCGGCCACAAGCGAGAGCGTCAACGCCCCTGCCGCGCGCAAGGCGGTAATGATGAACTGTTCCGTGTTCCGGCTGTACGGATGGTCCGCAAAGGCGGCAGCGGTCATTCGTGTTATGGCGGCGTAATCCGCTGCGGTTTCGGGTCTGATAATCATGCTGCACCTGAGGCTGATGCACGGGCAGCCTCTCCCGTTTTGCAGGTTGCGAACACCATATGCCCCCCCGGCATTCACATCATACTTTGGCGACCATGACAATCGATCCCCCCCTCCCGGCAGACCGGTATCCCATAAAAAAGGCCGCCCCTGGGGGCGGCCTTCTTGTATTCACTGACCTGGGCTCGGTTACTTCTTGAGCCAGGGCATCATGTCGCGAAGACGCTTACCCACTTCTTCAATGGGATGCTCGGATTCGATGCGACGACGGGCCGAGAAGGTGGGGTAGTTCGCCTTGGCTTCAAGGATGAAGTCACGTGCGAAACGGCCGTACTGGATGTCTTCCAGAACGCGCTTCATTTCCTTCTTGGTTTCCTCGGTGATGATACGGGGTCCGGTCACGTAGTCGCCGTATTCGGCGGTGTCGGAGATGGAGTAGCGCATCTTGGCGAGGCCGCCTTCATAGAGCAGGTCCACGATAAGCTTGGTTTCATGCAGACATTCGAAATAGGCGATTTCGGGCTGGTAGCCGGCTTCGCACAGGGTTTCGAAACCTGCCTTGATCAGGGCGCTGATGCCACCGCAAAGAACAGCCTGTTCACCGAAGAGGTCGGTTTCGGTCTCTTCCCGGAAGGTTGTTTCGATGACGCCGGAGCGTGCACCGCCAACACCCTTTGCGTAGGCCAGAGCCTTCTCCCGTGCCTTGCCGGTCGCGTCTTGGTGGACAGCGAACAGGCAGGGAACTCCGCCACCTTCGGTGTAGGTGCGGCGAACGAGATGACCCGGACCCTTGGGAGCGACCATGAACACGTCGACATCCTTGGGGGGAACAATCTGATTGAAGTGGATGTTGAAGCCGTGAGCGAACACCAGGGACTTGCCGGCGGTAAGGCTGGGCTTCACATCATTTTCGTACACAGCGGCCTGATTCTGGTCGGGGAGTAGGATCATGATCAGGTCGGCCTTGGCGGCGGCTTCAGCTGCGGACATGGGCTCGAAGCCGTGTTCCTTAGCGAGCTCGAAATTGGCGCCACCAGGGCGCTGACCGACAATGACGTTCACACCGGAGTCGCGCAGGTTCTGTGCGTGGGCGTGGCCCTGGCTACCGTAACCGATGATGGCAACGGTCTTGTCCTTCAAGACGTCCAGGTTTGCATCCTGTTCATAGTAAACCTTCATTACTACTCCCTGCCGCGCAGAGCGCGGCGCACACGTTTAGGTTAGGGGTATAAAAAAACCCGCCTGAGAGCCGACCGGCGCTCAGGCGGGTTGCCTAGCGTGTTTGTCTAACTCTCGGGTTGCATGGATCGACGCATAGCAACAGTGCCGGTCCGTGCAATTTCCTTAATGCCGAAACGCGTTAGTAGCGCGATGATCGCTTCAATCTTGCCGTGGTCGCCCGTGGCTTCTATGGTCAATTCATTCATGCTCACATCGACTACCTTGCAGCGGAATATATCGGCAATGCGCAAAATCTCTGCCCTGCGGCTATCTTCCGCATAGACCTTCATAAGCGCCATCTCTCGCTCTACGGCAGCGAGGTCCTGAAAGTCAACAACTTTAATCACGGTTACCAGCTTGCGGAGCTGTTTTATGATCTGCTCCACGATCTGGTCATCACCGGTCGTGGTTATGGTCATGAGGGAAACGCCCTCTTCCAGCGTGGGGGCAACGTTCAGGGAATCCACGTTGAAACCGCGCCCGCTGAAAAGTCCGGCCACGCGGGAAAGCACACCGGGTTCGTTCTCGACAAGTACCGACAGTAAGTGACGCATGGATACCTCCTACACCAGCAGCATTTCTTCAAGGGAGGCACCGGCAGGCACCATGGGGTATACGTTTTCCTCCCGCTCCACATGCACGTCGATGATGCAGGTGTTGGGGTTGGCAAACGCCTCCTTCAGAACGGATTCCAGCTGCGACTCTTCGGTCACCCGGTAGCCGGAGGCCCCGTAGGCTTCCGCCAGCTTCACGAAATCGGGCTGGGCGTCCATGCAGGTGTTGCAGTAGTTGCGCTTGTAGAACAGCTCCTGCCACTGCCGGACCATGCCGAGGAATCCGTTGTTCAGGATAACGATCTTCACCGGCAGACGGTTGCACACTGCGGTCATCAGCTCCTGACTGTTCATCTGGATGGAGCCGTCACCCGCAATGTCTATGACCATTCTGTCGGGGAAGGCCATCTGCGCGCCCAGGGCGGCAGGCAGGCCGTATCCCATGGTACCGAGCCCGCCCGAGGTGAGCAGGGTTCTCGGCTTGCGGAACTTGTAGAACTGGGCAGTCCACATCTGGTTCTGCCCCACTTCGGTGGTAATGATCGCTTCGCCCTTGGTAAGCTCGAAAATCGTTTCCACCACCTTCTGGGGTTTGAGCGTACCATTCTCGATATAGGTCACCGGCTGGGCGGCCCGCCACTCCTCCACCTGCCGGATCCAGTCGCCATGCACGCCCTGCCAGTCCTTTTCGGCCATACGGGTGTTCACGATCTCCTGAATCCCGGCAAGGGCGTGACGACAGTCGCCCACCACGGGCACATGCACTTCCACGTTCTTGCGGATGGATGTGGGATCAATGTCAATGTGGATGATCTTGGCGCCGGGGGCAAAGGTAGAAAGCTTGCCCGTCACGCGGTCGTCAAACCGTGCGCCTGCCGCAATGATCACATCGGCGTTGCTGACGGCCTTGTTGGCCGCATAGGTACCGTGCATTCCCAGCATACCCAGCCACAGGGGGTCGTCGCCGGGGAATCCGCCAAGCCCCATGAGGCTGCCCACCACGGGAATGCGCAGCGACCGGGCCAGCTCACCCAGCTCGGCACTGGCATTGGAGGTGATGACACCTCCCCCCGCGAAAATCAGGGGACGCTTCGCCATCATGATATGATCGACGGCACGCCGCAGCTGATTCAGGTTGGGCTTGTATGTGGGATTGTAGCTGCGCATCTTGATGTCGTCCGGATAGACGAATTCGCACAGCTGGTTCTGCACGTCCTTGGGAATATCCACAAGAACAGGCCCCGGACGGCCGGAGCGCGCCAGATAAAAGGCTTCCTTAATCGTGGAAGCCAGTTTGGTGATGTCCTTCACCAGATAGTTGTGCTTGGTGCACGGTCTGGTGATGCCGACAATATCAACCTCCTGGAACGCATCGTTGCCGATCAGGGGAGTGGGGACCTGTCCTGTTAGCACGACGAGCGGAATGGAGTCGCAATACGCGGTGGCAATGCCGGTAACGGTGTTGGTGGCGCCGGGACCCGAGGTCACCAGACACACTCCCACCTTTCCGGAAGCCCGTGCGTAGCCATCCGCGGCATGTACGGCGCCCTGTTCGTGGCGCACCAGCACGTGCCGAATCTCTTCATGCCGGGGAAGCTCGTTGTAAATGTCCAGAACGGCACCGCCGGGGTAGCCGAACACAACATCAACGCCTTCCTTCTTAAGGCTTTCCAACAGGATCGTGGCCCCTGTAAGCTCCATTTATCCCTCCGAATTGCGATACCGGTCCAGTATGATCTGGAGCCGCGTTTTCCCATCCAGTTTCTGTTTCTTGATTTCCTTCAGAGTCATGTCCTCGGAAGGCGAGCGGACAATTTTGCTTTCAAGCTTTTCCATCTGCTTCTTGTACAGGATGTGGTCATCCCAAAGGTTCTTCAGTTCAAGATCTTGCGGAAGATACTTTTCAAGTAATTCGAGATCACGTGCTTCCATAAGCCTTACTCCTTCCTTTGGATGTTACTCAGCACCACCCGTGATCAGAGCATCCCACACGGGTTCCGCTGCCGACGCTATGCGGATCCTCTTCTGGCGGCTCATCTGTCCCGACACCAGCTCCAGCCGGCTGGAACGCACCTCCAGAAGTTTCGCTACGAATGCAAGGAGAGCCTTGTTGGCCTTGTTGTCTACAGCAGGAGCATTAAGACGAATCTTCAGTCGCCCCTCGTGCTCGCCTACCACCTCACTCTTCCGTGCGCCGGGCTGCACCCAGACAAGCAGCGCATGGCCGCCATCCGGCTCCGGCACGATGTATTCGGGCAACGTCATGCTACCCGTTATTGGCCTTCAGATAGGCCACCTTCTTCTCCATGGCCTCCAGCTGTTCGTCCTCTTTCCTTCCGAGTTCGATCAGCTGCTGGTGCGAATCGATGACCGCCTGCACCTTCATCTCGAACTGGGCACGCATCTTCTTGGAGGCGTTGATCTCTTCGTGGATCTTGGCAAGGCGCTGATGTCCCTGGTTGATCAGGTTCTCAGCCTTGGCGTAGGCAGCATCAATGATGAGCTGCGCCTCGCGCTGCGCCGTTGCCTTGAGCTCGTCAGTCATCTTCTGGGCCGTGATAAGGGTATCGCGCAGGGCGCTTTCCCGCTCCTTGTAGTCGCGCAGGCGCGCCTCAAGCTCGGCCACGCGGGCCTCGAGTCCGGAGCGGACCTCCCCCATCTGTCCCAGGGTATCCGCCACGTCCTGCATGCAGCGATCCACCTCCTGCACGTCATAGCCGCGCAGGGACTTGGAAAACTTCTGATTGAGGATGTCGATACGGCTGACTGACATGGTCACCTCCTACATGTGCCCGGCGAACTGGTACAGGGAGCGGACCACAAACCCCTTGATGAACTCGATGGCGAGCAGCACCACGATGGGCGAGAGATCCAGTCCGCTCAAATTAGTAAACGGAAGCAGTTTTCGTACCTTGTAGAAAACCGGTTCCGTCAGATTGCGAATGATGCGAACGATGGGATTGTACGGGTCAGGATTGACCCAGGAGAGCACCGCCGATGCAATGATGATCCAGAAATAGAGAGAGAGGATCGCATTGATGATTCCGGCGATGGCCCCAAGAAAATTTCCAGCAAGTAAATCCATGTAGCCTCCGAATATACTTGGAAAACACCATCAAGACCACGTCTCTCTGGAGTTTCTCCTTAATGAGCATCTTTCCATTTCCTGCAAGGCGAAATCAAGCAAAAAAATGATTCAGACACATATTTATCGCGATACCGCAGTATACCAATCAGTTATCAGGAGCGGCACTCCTTGTCCCATTCCATGAGCACCTGCCGCATGCTCCAGAAATCGGGGATATGCCGGTGCGCCTCAAGCGCGCTGTTCTTGAAGGCCCAGAACGGTATGCCGGCAGCGGCGGCAGCCTGCTGGTCCGCCGTGGAATCCCCCACGAAGACCACTTCCTCCGGTCTGGCATCCCAGGCTTCCAGAATGCGGAACGCCCCTTCGGGGTTCGGCTTGCCCTTGACCTTCTGCGCCGTCATGACAGGAAAGAAGAACTGGGCAAGGTTCCACTTTTCCAGCACCAGCTCCATGGTGTTGGTGCGGTTGGTGAACACGGCCATGCGCTTTCCCATGGTGTGCAGCGTTTCCAGCAGTTCCGTCAGCCCCGGTTCCACCCGCATGAGCGGCATGATCTCCGCCACGTAGTCCACGGATTGGCGTGCGGTGGGGATTTCGTCCCACCGGGCTTCGGGTATGATATGCTTGAGCGATTCCGCAACGGTGGCCACGTGGACGAAATCCTCCTGAGACCGGGTCATGGGCCCGATCCCGAGACGTTCCAGTATCAGGTTATAGAACTGCACATTGCAGTCCCGGGTATCGAACATGACGCCGTCACAGTCGAAGATGAGTCCCTGTATCCCGTTGGGGAAGGATTCCTTGAGATTCTGAACAGACACAAACACGCAGCGAGACTCCTTGCCGGATAAAGGGTTAGTCCTGCGGGGCATCCGCAAGGAGAATGCGCAGCTCCCGGTCCAGCCAGGGGCGCTGCACGGGAGGACGGCTGTGACCAAGCAGGGTCCATGCGGCAATGCGGCACATGCCCCTGACGCCTTCGGCGGCAGGCTGGCAGTCCGCATCCACGGGCACAACCTCGGCATGCTCGGCAAGCGCTCCGATAAGCCCGGCGTCGGCCGTGACCAGCACGGCATCAGCGGGGGCGAACCGCAGCACGGCATCCAGCACGGTACGCCATGCAAGGCGGGCAATCCCGTCGGGGCCTTCGGGCAATTCCGCAACAACATTGCGCATGCCCGGGAGCTCTTCAAGGTCCTCCTCGTCTACCCCCAGCACATTCCTGAACGAGCCGGCCACCTCGGAAAAGGAGCTCTGCAGCGCGTGCAGTTCATGCACCCGTGCTTCCAGATTCCATGCCAGGATAAGGGCCTTCTGCGCCGCCATGGCCGATTCCCGGGGGCCATCCGCAGCCGCGCCAGAAACGCCGCTCCCCTGCTCCACCACGCCGGATTCGGCAAAGCGGTCAAGGGCAGCCATTTCATGCCTGAAATCGGCATCACGACGGCCCGAGGCAGCCTCCGGCTGCAGGGCCAGGGTTACGAGATCCCGGGTATTGCGGAACTGCTCCCCCAACGCGATCATCTCGTTCTGGCACCCCCGTGCTTCGGCGGCGGAAAACGGCAGTTCGGGCGAGCGCCAGAACGCCTCGCTGTCCGTTGCGGGCAGACCGGGTGAGACAAAGAGGGTTCCTCCGGGCAGCCCCTCGGGGGCCAGTCCGGGCTGCAGGCCCGGTACATGCAGCAACAGGGGGGTCGATTTGGTGGTCATGCCTGTGTCATCCTTTTCTCGAAAATCAAAGCGGTCAATCAGCCCGCAGTACGAACCGTTCACACATCCCGTCGCACACGGGCATGCGCAGCACGCAGGAAACACGTTCCGCGTAACGGCAATCCAATGCGGCGACAAACTCCATGCCGACATTGCCGGAGCCTGCCTCCTGCGAGGCAGTTCCGTCCGCATTGCCGTCCTTTCCGCCTCCGCATCCTCCGCATCCCGGACAACCGGTCCGTCGGGGAGCGTAGCAGTCGCAGCCGGACCCGGGAGGCCCTGCAGAAGCTATACGCTTCTCCCACAGTCCCTGCATGGCGTCGCCGGTCAGGGAGAATCGCTCCGCCTGATCCAGCAACTGGTCATACATGGCGGTGTACCGGAGCAGCTCCGTACAGCGCCAGGCGGCCTCGAATTCGGGGTTGAGCCGTTCCTCGTAAAGGCAGTGGCCTTCCGCATACAGGGCGCAACGAACGCCCGGCATCCGGTGCACGGTGCCCTTTCCCTTCCCGTTGGCGGACATGACTAGCCCTTTGCCACGCCAAAAGGCCACAGGTCCATGCCGCCGTCCAGCACGTAGAGCTCCGTGGCACCAAGGCCGAACAGCTGGCAGGCTGCGGAATAGGCGGAGCCGGAGGTACTGCTGATGAGCACGATGGGCGTAAACCGGGGCACCTCGTCCTGCAGGCGCTTCTTGAGCTGGGTATAGGGGATGTTGTAGGCATCCTCGATATGCCCGTTCTTCCAGGCCACGTTGTCACGCAGATCCAGCATGAAGAAGTTTGCCCCGGACGCCTTGGAGGCGAGCAGTTCCTCGGCGCTGATGCCGTTGAAGCGGTACAGCAGCTTGTTGGCAAGAATGGCGGCAACGCGCTGCAGCAGCTCTCCGCCGCCACAGGCAAAATCAACAACGGCCATGCGCTCCACCGTCATGGAGGCCGCCATGGCCATGGCGACGCTGCCAGCCACGGTATCGGCCCAACCGCACTGTTCCGAAGCCACAACCTGCACGCCGAGCACGGCATGGGAATGCCTGTCGCACACCAGCTTGACGAGTACGGGGGCTCCACCGTGCCCGCCGAGACCGGGCACGGCGCTCTGCACAGCGAATTCCGGCTCATAGCCTGCGGCAACGGCCTCCTGCATGGTCAGACCGACCTTGCAGGCCAGCACGCCGGGACCGGCAAAGCGGAATACGCCGGGAGCACCTTCCCACTTGGCGGAATCATTGACGAAACCGGCAAGATGGTTGGCCAGTACGCGGGAAGAGGCCAATACGGCCCCCTGCCCCATGGCCACGCTGGGAACAGCCCCCCTTGCACCGCCCTTGGGCAGACGGGCCATCGATACGGCGGAGCCGATGACGTGCAGCCCCTCCGGACCGGAGCGGAAATGTTCATCGACGACGATGAGTCCCGAGGCATCAAGTTCCACGCCGGGCTGGGCAATGATGGGGTGCAGCGCACGCTGGGGCTCGGTCCAGAAGAACAGGTCGCCGGAAACGGCATCATCACGGCCGTTCTGCAGGGCCGTGACGCGCCCGTCCTCGTCAAGTACCGGAACGAGGCCCTCAAGGCGCACATCGGACCAGTCCTCGACAGTGATGCGCCCGTTGGACTCTGCCGCCACCTTTCCGGCCATCTGGTCCCAAACATCGGGATCAAAGGTCGCATCTGCCGTGCGGACCCATGTAGCGGACATGCCGGATTCGAGAATGGGGGAAAGCAGGTTCAGCGCGGTTCCGCCGCCCACGACCACGGCCCGGGCTGGGGTGGACTCCTGTATCCAGCTGTCCAGCAGTCCTCCATCCTCCAGCGGCCACGGCACGACGTTGTCTGCGGCCCGCAGGCTGCGGGGCAGCCGGGGCGTCGCCTCGACCTCAAGCACGACCTGATTGAAGCGAATCTGGATGACGCCACGCTTGGAACGGACGACAACCTGCTGCTGCTCAAAGTCGAACTGCACTTCATTGGCCTGGATAACACCGACCTGACGTGCCTCCGTCAGGGTTTCGGAAATCTGCTGTGCGGCGGTAATCCGCGAAAACGGGCCCTTGGGGGCAGCGGTATCCATCTCACCGGGAACCACAAGGTTCACCTCAATTTCCGGTGCCAGCCGCTTGATGCGGGCAGCGGTCTTGGCACCGGCCAGACCGGAACTGACAACTACAATACGTTGCATTATGCGCTTCCTCTTGCTTGTATTCGCCTGATATTTTCCATTGGTGACTATTGGTGCGACATACTACCCCAAGACACCAGACCTTGCAATTACAGACAGTTAGCATTCCTTGAAACAGGTATCAACCCGACTTTCCCTTGACCTTGCCGTACGGGCTGTGTATAGCCTGCTTCATTATCCCACGGAGGCAATGTATGTTCGGATTAGGAATGCAAGAAATTCTGTTGATTCTCGTTGTGGTGATGATCGTCTTCGGAGCCAAAAACCTTCCCGAAATCGGAAGCGGCCTCGGACGCGCCATCAAGAACTTCAAGAAGGCGACCACTGAGCCCGAAGAGATCGACGTTACGCCGTCTTCCAAGAAGAAGGACGAAGACGCCTAAACCCTGTCAGGGCACTAACCAGATTTCAAAAACGAATCCCGAAGCAGGTGCGCTCCGGGATTCGTTTTTTTCATTCGCTCCGCCCGGCGCCCGTCAGGCGGCCATGTTCCGCATCCGCCGTCATGGCCCCAGGCTCTACTTTTCCTTCAGAGCAAAGGACAGGCGACGCTTCGAGGTATATTCGACCAGACGCGTCTTCAGCGTTTCGCCATTGATCACGTCCACGGCCCAGCGTCCGCTGATGCCGGCAGCCTCCATGCTCACATCTTCAAGCACGGCCGAACCGAGCACATCCGTCCACTCCTGCAGCATGGCATCAAAGGCCTCCACACCATCAGGCGTGAACCAGCCGTCTATGCTCAGCACACCGGAAGCAGTCTGCGCAACACCACCGGCCTGCTTGCCGAAATAGCTGCCCCAGACCTTGAACCACGCTTCCTCCAGCGTCCCCGCGCTTCCGAAATAGGGAGCGGCGTCTGCTGCCCCGGTGCGGTCATGCATGGTAATGGTCCAGACCTTGTCGGCAAAATTCATGCGCAACTCCAGCGGCGCATCGGAATTGGGGGTAAGCCCGAAAAGAACGTGCAGTCTGCCCAGCTGTTCCCACGTCTCCGGCTGCACGGTTCCGTACTGGGGGCTGTATGCAAGCGGGGCCTGCAGGGTAACGAAAAGGCCGAGCCTGCGCAGTTCCTCATGCAGGGCGTCGCGGTTCACCTGCACATCGGCGCTCAGCTGGCGTCCGGAGCTTGTGTCCGTAACGCCCAGCTCGGTATAGCTCACCACAAAATGGGCCGCCCGGGCCGCAAGAAAATCATGCAGGTACACCTTGCGTTCCTCGGGAATTTCGCTGCGGACGAGCTCCAGCGCCTCGGCATACACGGCCTCGCCAAAGGCCACCTGCCGGGCGGCTTCCTTGGACATGGGCGGCTGCACCTCAAAGGTGACGTTCTCTGGGAGCTTGTCATACCACAATGCCGTTGCCACACGGGCCACGGCGGAAACAGGGACGGCAAGAACCAGCAGACACAGCAGGGGAAGAACTCGTATGGATGTATATCTCATAAGCATTGGTATGGTTGATGCGATGATGAAGAGACCAGACCCGGCACAGGATCGGTTCCGGGCACAAGAGACCGTCTCAGGCGCACGAACAGTCGGAACCGCCGACACGGGGCGGCATGTACGGAGAACAAATTAGGCGCTCCATAACAAAGAGGCAAGCAAAACCGGACGGAAAGAAAAAAGCCGGGTTTCCCCGGCTTTCATTGTCTACTTGCACCCGCACGCTTCATCTTCAGGAAAGGTCACGTGCACCTGCTCCGCGTCATCGGAGCTTCGCCGTTCCACGGTTCCGATGACCCACGCCTTCTGGTGCAGGGCTTCCAGGCGGGCCATGACATCATCACTGGATTCCGGGCTGACGATGAGCACGTACCCGATACCCGTGTTGAAAATCTGCAGCATTTCCGGCCAGGACAGCTCGCCCTCTTCCTTGAGCCACTGGAATACCGGGTCGATATCCCAGCTGCCGAACTGGATGTTGGTCTGCACCGAAGCGGGCAGCACGCGGGGCAGGTTGTCGTAGAAGCCGCCGCCGGTCACATGCACCATGCCCTTGATATCGAAATCGCGCTGCAGGTTGCGTACGGTCTCCACGTAAATGGCCGTGGGCTCCATGAGCACCTCGGCAACGGTACGCGTGGTGCCGGGGAAGGTGTCTGTTCCCTTCAGGCCGCTCTTGTCCAGAATCTTGCGGATAAGGGTGTAGCCGTTGGAGTGCGGGCCGGTGGAGGCAAGACCGATCACCACGTCGTGCACCCGAATGGAGGAACCGTCCACAATGCGGGCATTGTCGGCAATGCCGACGCAGAAGCCGGCCAGATCGTATTCGCCGTCAGGATACATGGTGGGCATCTCGGCAGTTTCACCGCCGAGCAGCGCGGAACGGGCCTGCTTGCAGCCCTCGGCCACACCGGCCACAACC
>QKEJ01000005.1 GCA_003252375.1 Halodesulfovibrio sp. | reverse complement strand
GAACGAGCTGGACCGGCTGGAGACGCTGGCCGTGGCAACGGCGGACGGCCCCGTTGTGGAAACGCATCAGATGGAGGCCATAGACATCCGCCTGCTGCCTGCCGGAGCATTCGATCTGATCACGCTGAACAGCGTGGTGGAAAATTTTCCCGGCTACAATTACCTGCGTGCGGTGCTTACCCACGCGGTGCAGTGTCTGCGCGAGGAAGGCGCGCTGTTTCTCGGCGGGGTGTGGGACCTTGCCATGCGTCCGCGGTTTCTGGATGCCCTGCGCAGCCATGCGCAGGAAGGCGGTGACAGCGCCGGACTGGTGCGGCTGGAACGCTCGCAGGAATTGTTCGTGCCGCGCGCCTTCTTTGCCGAGTGGGCGGCCCGGTGCGGCGTGCCGGTGGAGCTGGAATTCTCCACGCCGGATATCCGGTCCCGCGAGCTGTCCGAATTCCGTTTTGACGTCCTGATCCGCAGGACGGGCAGAGGTGCCCCCTCCGCCCGCGCGGAAATCGGTACGGAAATATGCGGGCCAGGCCGATTCGGGGCCTCGGCCCTTGAGCCGCAGCCGTCCGGTCAACTCTCCTTGCCAGACCTTGATGCAGACCTTGCCGCAGACGCGGCTGCCTATATCATCTACACCAGCGGATCCACCGGCGTTCCCAAGGGGGTGCTGGTGGAACACGGCAGCCTGCTGAATCTGACGGATGCCCTGTTGCAGACCGTGTATGCGCCGCTGGTGCGGGACGATGCCGTTAGGGGACTGCGTGTGGCGCTTGTGGCATCGTTCTCCTTTGATGCCTCCCTGCAGCAGCTGGCCGCTGCCCTGCTGGGCGGGCATACCCTCAGCCTCGTGACCGACGAGGTGCGCAAGGATCCTGCCCTGCTGCATGCCCTGCTGGAGAGCAGGGGCATCGATGTGTGCGACGGTACGCCGAGCCTCTTTTCCCTGCTCACGGATTACTGGGCCGGGCACGGGGCTGCCTCGAGCGTCGCCACCTTCATTCTGGGGGGCGAAGCCCTGCTGGGCAGCCATCTGGCCCGCTTCTTTGCCGAGTCTGCCCATGCCGACGGTCGGATCATCAATGCCTATGGGCCCACGGAGTGTTGTGTCGACGCCACCCTGTACGTTTCCGATGTGCGCAACTACCGCAACTACACCATTCCGCCCATCGGAGAGCCGCTGCCCAACGTGACGGCAAGCGTGCGCGACAGGGAAGGGCGGCCGGTGCCCGATGGCGTGCCCGGCGAACTGTGGCTGGGCGGCGCAGGGGTGGCGCGCGGCTATCTTGATAATGACGAGGCGACCCGCGCCGTGTTTGTGCCGGAGGAGGGCAGGCGCTGGTACCGCACCGGCGACATGGTGCGGCGTCAGCACGGGTTGCTCTTCTTCATGGGCCGAGAGGATCATCAGGTGAAGGTGGGCGGCTACCGTATTGAACTGGGCGAGGTGGAATGCGCCATCTGCAATGCTCCCATGGTGCGCAACGCCGTGGTCGTGGCCGGGGATTACGCCAGCCGGGGCGTCCAGACGCTGGCGGCCTACCTGGTTCCGCACGGATCGCTCGATGTGCAGGCGCTGCGTGCCTATCTGGCCAATCATATTCCGGCCCATGCCATGCCCAGCCATTTTGTCTTCATGTCCCGGCTGCCGGTTACGTCCAGCGGCAAGGTGGACCGCAGGAACCTGCCGTCCCCGGTCCGCGCGGCTGAGAAGGAGGACGCAGGACGCCCCGTCAGCGGCGAGATAGAAACCGCCGTTGCCGCTCTCTGGGAACAGCTGCTTGGGCGCTCCGTGGAGGATGCGGAACGCGACTTTTTCGAGTTGGGCGGACACAGCGTGCTGGGCATCCGGCTCATTGCGCTGATCGAGAAGACCTTCGGGCGGAGGCTGTCGCTTTCGCGCTTGTTCCGCACGCCCACCGTGGCCGGGCTTGCCAGGGCCCTTGAGGAGCACGAGGAAGAAGGAGCGGCATACTCCCCAGTCATTCCGCTGGTGCACCGGGAGAACGCGACCCCCATGTTCCTGTTCCACCCCGTGGGGGGCAGCGTGTTCTGCTACCGGGCGCTGGCCACGCGTCTGGCTGAAAACCATGCCGTCTATGCGGTTGAGGCACCGGGGTTTAGTGCGGATTGGCCGCAGCTGCCCACGGTGGAGTCCATGGCCGCCTGTTACCTGAAATGCATCATGCAAGAGCTGGAACGGCAGAAGCATGCCGGTCCGGTGGTGTTTGCCGGATGGAGTTTCGGCGGGCTGGTGGCCTATGAGACGGCACGTCTGTATCGCCGCCGTGGCGGCAAGGTCGACGGCATCATCCTTCTTGATACGGTGGCGGATAACACGATCGCCCGTGCGGTGGTCCGGCAGGACGAGGCTTCCATGCTCGCCGGACTGTTCAGTGAACAGCTTCCCGTGAGCGAAGATGATTTCAGGAACCGCACGGGGCAGGACCGGCTGGAGTTTCTGGTGGAACTGGGAACGGCTCATGGCATGCTTCCTAGCGGGTTCACCGTTGTCCAGATGCGGCGTCTGCTGCAGACCTTCCATTCCAATGCCCTTGCGGCCGCACGGTATGAGGTGCCGGAAACGGACGACGGTGCGCTGCTCATACGACCCATGCAAACCTCGCGTTCCGCCATGACCATGACGGATGATTCCCTGCAGGGATGGGGAAGGCGTCTGCGCGGCGGCGTGGAGTTGCAGTGGGTGAACGGCAGTCATGAATCCATGTTGCTGGAGCATCTGGTGGAGGAATCCGCAGCGCACATCCGGGCCTATCTGGCGGACAGGCAGGAGAACAGACTGGAGAGCCGTGGATGAACGGGAAACGTCTGGCCATACTTTTCCCGGGGCAGGGCAGCCAGCAGACGGCCATGGGGCAGGCGCTGGTGCAGCGGTACCCCGAAGCCCGCACCCGATTGGAGAGGTTCTCCGAATGGACGGACACGGACATGGAGGCGCTGCTGTGTGCAGGATCTCTGGATGCCGATCCGGAGCGGGTGCATCTTGCCATGATGGGGTTCGGCCTGCTGGCGTACGCCTTCTTGACGGAGGAATGCGGGTATTCCCCGGTTCTGCTTGCCGGGCACAGCCTTGGAGAGGTGTGCGCACTGGGATGCGCCGGGGTGCTCCACGAGCGGGATGCCCTGCGCCTTGCCGCCGCCCGGGGGCGGTATCTGGCGGAGTGCTGCGAGCGGACCTCCGGCGGCATGCTGGCCTGCATGGGCGCGCCGCTGCCGGAGCTGCGCGGGGCGGTGGAGGACTGGATAGGGCGTCATGAGGCGCAGCGGCAGGTGTGGATGGCCAACATCAATGGGCCCCGGCAGGTGGTGGCCTCCGGTGAGCAGGCGGCGCTGCAGTCCCTTGCGCAGGCGTTGGAGGCGCAGGGCATGGTGGCGGTGATGCTGTCCACGGCAGGCGCCTTTCATACCCCGCACATGGATGCGGCCGCGAGAAGGCTCCATGCGTTTGCCCGGACCCTGACCGTCCGGGACCCGCAGGTTCCGGTGCTCTCGGCCATGACCGGCACGCTGTTCCGGAGCGGGACCGCCCTCGCATCGCACCTTGCGCTGCACGTGGTTCGTCCCGTGGTCTGGTACGCGGCCATGCAGGGGTTGCAGCGGGCGCAGGTGGATGCCGTCATCGAAGCCGGACCGGACAGGGGAACATTGTGCAAGCTGGTAGCCTCGTGCGGTGACTGGCAGGTCGACCGTGCGGTGCTGGGGGACGTGCTGGACGGTGCAGACGGAGAAGGACGTCCGCCGGAAGAACGGGCGTCCGGGAGAGTGCAATGAACATGCGAAGGTCGGAATTGTGGGCCCTGAGGGGCTGGCTGGCCCAGCTGGTCCTGTGGGTGTTGGCGTTGGGGGGCGTGCTGTTCGTGTCCGGGTGCCGGACGGCGGAGCCGTTGCTTCAGTCCCGGCAGGCGGCGCTGTCCGCCGAAGACCTGCGGGGGCCTATACAGGATTTCCTGAAGTGTGGTACCGCCGGAGTAACGGTTTCCGTGCTTGCCAGAGGAGAGTCCCATCCGTTGACGGTGTCTGCCGGAGAGGCGATCCGGGGTGGCCCACCCATGCGCAATGACCATCTGATGAAGCTGGGATCCGTGACCAAGCTGTTTACCGGTGTGCGCATTCGCATGCTGATCGAAGAGGGCAGACTGACCCGGGAAACGCTCATGAGCGATTTTTTCCCCGATTTTCCGAGAGCCGGTGAGATACGCATCCGGCACCTGCTGGCCCACACGTCGGGCCTGCCGGACATGCTGGCCATGCGCGAATTCGTGACCACCATGGACGCCCCGTGGACGCCGCAGGAATTGCTGGATCTTATCGCCACGCGGCCTCTGGATTTTTCACCCGGCACGCAGCAGAAGTATTCCAATTCCGGGTATCTGGTGCTGGCCCTGATCATTGAGGCCGTGACCGGTGATGGCTACGGGGCGCAGATACAACGGTTTGTGACCGGCCCGCTGGGCATGCGCCACGTGCAGCCCGGGCTGGACGACAGCAGCATGTATGACGGCGAGACGGCCTGCGGCTACTCCAGCAATACCGGCGGGGAATGCCCGCCCATGGCCGCCAGCATGGTGCCTCCCATGGGGACGGGGAATCTGGTGGGAACGGCGGATGATGTGGTCCGGCTGGTGAACCAGGGGCTGGTGCTGCAGGACAACCCCTTGGACATGCCTCCCTCCGGGCCCTACCGGCTGGATACCGGGGCGCAGGCCGTGCAGCATGTGGTGTTTGGTGATCTGGTGTTTGACGAAAGCTATCACGAGGGATTCACCGGGTTCGTGTTCAAGAGCCGCGGCATGAACCTTGTGGGCAAGTGCGGCATGTTTCCGGGGTTCGCCAGCTGGTTCCTGTATGATCCCCGGACCCGGACGGCCGTGAGCGTGACCATTAATCAGGAGCAGCAGGCCATGGAGGCCATGGCGCTGGCCGTGCGCGTGCTGGAGATGCAGCGCAGCCCTGGTGCACGGTCGTACCCATAAGCCCGGCAACGGAATCATGCCGGATGTTTTTTGAAGCGGAAGAGCCCATGTTGGATTCGAGTGCAGGCAGCCATACGCATGCGGGGCCCATTACCCTTGTCGGCGTTCCATACGCAGGAGGGAACGCCCATTGCTACCGGCCGCTGGAAGCGTGCTGTGCTCCGGGTATTGCGCTGCAGACGCTGGAGCTTCCGGGACACGGGCGCAGGAGCTCCGAGCCCTTGTGCGGTTCGCTGGAGGCTCTGGCGGACGACCTGTCCGGGCAGGTGCGGCTGGTTGCGGCTCAGGGCAGGTATGCCCTGTTCGGTCACAGCATGGGAGCCCTGCTGGCGTATCTGTGTGCCCTGCGCATGCGGGATGCCGGGATGGAGCTGCCCGAGGCGTTGTTTCTTTCGGCGAGCGGGGCCCCGCGCCGGCATGATGCAGACGGACCGGAGGTCCGGGAGGGTGGCTGTGCACGGCATCTGCTTCCCCGCGAGGCGTTTTTTGCCATGCTTGCCCGGTTCGGCGGCTGTCCGCAGGAGGTGCTCGCCGAACGCCAGCTCCTTGAATATTTCGAGCCCATCCTGCGGGCGGATTTTCAGGCGGTGGACACCTGGCTTCCCCGGCCTTCGACCCCGTTGGCCGTTCCCATCATTGCGTTCAGCGGTCGTCAGGATCAGGTGGAGGGGAAGGCGCTGGAGGCATGGGCCCGGGAAACCAGTGCATCGTTTGAACTGTGCCTTTTCGAAGGCGGTCATTTTTATATTCAGCACTGTTGGCCGGATATGGCTGCCATTATGGGCAGGGTGCTGACAGGCGGAACCGCCGATGCGCTGCGTCGGCACAAGCCGGGCGAGATGCGCCCGGGCATGACGGAGATTTCAGGATGAGCATGGCGTCTTTTACCACGAAACTCTGCGCCCTGCGCCAGCAGCGGCCCGTGCCGTGTGCGGCGGTTGATGCATCGGACCCGGCGCAGAGGCTGGCGCTGGAACAGGAAGGGGTTACCTGCCTCGGGTTGCGTCTCGGGGGGGATATGGAAGCGCTGTGTCGCTTTCTGGAGCCCCAGGTTGTGGAGGAGGAGCGGCAGCGGGCGCGGCGGTTCGTGCATCGTATTGATGCGGCCCGGCACATGGCGGGCAGGAGTCTTGTTCGTCGGGTGCTTGCGCAGGAGCTGGGACTGCCCCGTCTGGACAGAGCCTTTACGGCCAATGCGTGGGGACGTCCGGAATTGGAAGGATGCGCCGTACGGTTCAGCATCTCCCATGCGGAAGACATGGTTTGGGCCGCCTTTGCACGGGGGGTGAATGTGGGAATCGACGTGGAGGGCATGATTGCCGGGGATTCCGTGGCGGATCTGGTGGACCTTTCCTCCCTGCTGCATCCCAGCGAGTATTCTTCCATAGCCCGTCTTTCCGCCGGGGAGGCGCACGCCGCGTTCTACCGGTGCTGGGTGCGCAAGGAGGCTGTCCTCAAGGCGCTGGGTGAGGGACTGGTGAACAGGCCTCTGAGCAGCTTCGTGGTCTGCATTGATGCGGCGGCCCGGGACTGGCTGCAATCCCCGCTGGCCGGTGAGCCGGAATGGACAACGGCGGACATTGATGCCGGGCCGGGATACCAGTGCAGCGTGGCGGTCATGGCGGCGCGGATGCCGTTGGTGGCCCGATGGGCTTCCGTGGAGTGTCTTGCCGGCTAGTACTCCGGGAGGGTCGCGGGAGTGTGGCCAGAGATTAATTATTTGTTTTCAAATATAGCATGACATGGTATAGCAGGATATGACAGGGCAAAAGGACACATCCACTATGCGCTTTCGGGAAATGACAAGGATCGTCTGCGGTGCGGTCATATGCCTCTGCCTGCTTGCCGGGACGGCATGGCCGGCA